>DKKP01000251.1 GCA_002455335.1 Anaerolineales bacterium UBA6663
GCCGGCCCCACCAGCGCATCGACCGCGCTGCGGTCCTACCGGCACGGGGAGTGGGAGTCGGTCGCCGCAACCATCCTGCTTCCTCGCAAGGGTGCCCGGATGGGGGCGCTGGCGCGGGTGCTGGTTCCCTCCCAGCCCGGCGAGCGGCGCGCCCTGACCGTGCTCTACCGGCCGGTCTCCCAGCAGGCCGCCGACCGGGCCACCGGCCGCGCGCAGATGTCCGCAGTGATGGCCGGGACGCTGCGGGAGAAGGCCGGCAAGGTCGAACNNCTAACGGGCCAAGGACCGCCAGTCGATCGGCAACCTGCACGAGCGCGACGAGAAGCTCGAACGAGGCCGGTCGCTGGTCAAGGTCTCCTCCGCGGTCTCGATCACCGTCCCGGCAGGGTGGAACGTGCAGGACTACGGCCGACGGCTCGATGCGTCGATCCGCATTAGTGGCTTCACCCCCCTCCCGCTCGACGGGGCACACGACGCGGCCTTCGCCGTGTCCGCGATCCCGCTCGGGGTAGGCCTGCCGAAGAAGCGCCGCTAACCCGAGAAGCACGCGCCTTCCGCCTGGCTGAAATGACCGGCCGCCAGATGTCCGATCTGGCGGCCGGTCTGTTGCTTCTCGGGACATGGAGCACCAAACCAGCGCAGCCACGTACCAGCCACCCGCGAGGTCGATCCGCACGCCGATCCACGCGGGCCCGCGCACGTCGCCGGGGGAGTGGTGAGGGTGGCGACCTTGACCCGCCCCGGAGGTGGCACCAAGAAGGCGCGGCCGGCCTCGCGCACGATCGATGACCTGCTGGCGGACTTCGGGACCACGATGCCGCGCAAGGCGCCTCCGCCGGCATCTCCTCCTGCGGAGAAGCTGTTCCCGCATTCGGTCAAGGCAGGCGGCGTACGGCGGATGGGGCACGGCTGGGCCGCCACCATGCCGCCGCTGGCCGGCTACCAGATGACCTCGGAGGAGATCGCGGTCCTGTGGCCGCTGATCTCGGGCGACGGGCTGCCGCCGTGGGGGGCGGAGATGGGCTACGACGTGTTGTCGGGCGGCAAGTTCTACTGCGACCCGATGGGCTGGGTGCTCGACGACAGCATTCCGGTGACCAACCCGAACATCTTCATCTTCGGCAAGCCGGGGCGCGGCAAGAGCGCCACCGTGAAGGCGTTCATGCTGCGCATGATCCGCTACGGCTACCGGTCGCTGGTCCTGGGTGACGTCAAGGACGAGTACGAGGACCTGGCCCGGTTCCTTGGGGTTGAGCCGTTCCGGATCGGGCCCGGGCTCGCTGGCCGGATCAACCCGCTCGACCTGGGCGCGCTCGGCTTGGACTGGGAGAAGCAGACCGCCGAGGAGCAGGAGAAGCGCGCCACGGTGATCTTCAACCGCTGGTTGATGTTGATTCGTGGCCTGGTCGGCTCTCAGGGCGTCACGTTCACGCCGACCGAGGAGCGGGTGGTCAACAAGGTGCTGAGGCACCTGACCGGCTGGTCGGCGGGGGCGTCTCGGCTCAAGCCGGTGACCATCCCGCAGGTGTGGGGCGCACTCGATTCGCCCACAGGCGACCTGGTCACCGATTGCCGCTACGAGAGCCCGCAGGCGTTCTACGACGGCACCCGGCCGTTGCGTGACGCGCTCGGTGCGCTGTGCGAGGGATCGCTGCAGGGCATGTTCGACACCGAGTCGACCTTCCAGCCGGACTGGCGGGCACCGATTCAGACGCTGTCGCTGCGCTCCCTGCACGAGACCGGGAACAAGGTGGCGGTCGGGATCGCGTTGATGTGCCTCAACTCCTGGGGGCAGGGCATGCGCGAGGCCGCTGCCGCGGGCGATCGACGGATCGTGCTGCGCGACGAAGCATGGCTGCAGACCCGGCTCTCGCTCGACGCGGTGATGGCGCTGGATGCCAATCTGCGCCTGTCTCGCACCGAGGGCGACATCCAGCTGGTGACCTACCACAAGCCGTCGGATCCGCTCTCGGCCGGCGACCAGGGCAGCCAGGCCGCCCAGATCGCCAAGGACCTCCTCAACCTCTCCGACGTCCGCATCCTGATGGGCCAAGACGAGTCGGTGGCCGACGAGCTCGGCCGCCTGATGGGGCTCTCGGGGATGCAGCAGAGCGTGATCACCAACTGGGCGATGCAGGAGAAGGGCCGCGCCCTGTGGATGGTCGGCGACCAGCGCTACAAGGTGCAGACCCTGCTCACGCCTCTGGAGCGGCGCCTGACCTACACCAACGACGCGATCGCCGCGGAGGCGTGAATGTTCCCCGGATTTCTGACGGTTTCGCGGCGAACTTGCACCCCCTCGACAGCCCTGTGAGGAGGCCGTCGTCGTGAAGAAGAGCCTTCTCCTCGGACTGCCGCTGGTGCTGATGGCGCCGCTGATGCTGCTCATGCTGGGCATGGGGAGCGCGAACATCGAGGCGGTCCGCGCCGCGTGCGCCACGACCACCGGCGCAGGGTCGGGGTCGTTCGGTATCGGCACGCTCAACTGGCGGGGCGCCTCGCACTACACCAAGAATCCCCACCCCGGTGAGCGCCCGTACGGCGAGCGTGTGCCGAACATGGTCAGCAAGATCGGGGCCTCTGGTGCCTCGATCATCGGGTTCCAGGAGTTCGAGCCGCCGCAGGCGCAGGCGTTCCTCGATGCCACCGACGGGGCCTGGCGGATCGTTGCGGGCAAGCGCCAGGGGCACCGCGCAACCGCGGACGCGATCGCCTATCAGCCCGGGGCCTGGAGGGTCGACGAGGTTCGCTACGTCTCGATCAAGTACGGCGGGCCGATGATCCAGATCCCACTGGTGCGGTTCACCTCGACCAGCGGCCTGGGATCGGTTTGGGTGCTCAACGCCCACAACCCCGCCAACGCGGTCGGCGGCACGGACGCGATGCGCGATGCCGCCGTGCGAGCCGAGGCGCAGGCCCTGCAGCGGGTGCAGGCCGCGGAGCCGAGCACGCCGCTGTTCCTCGTCGGCGACATGAACGACAGGTCCCGGTTCAAGCGGCTGTTCCTGTCCTTGGCGTCGGGCTGGTCGGCCGCCAACCCCAGCGACAACCAGATCGACTGGATCATGGGTNNCATGGGTAGCCCCGGCGTCACCTTCTCGGGCACCGTTGTCGACCGCTCCACCAACGACAACGCGCACGCCTACACCGACCATCCGTTCGTCTACACCACCGCCACTCTCCTCACCGGATCCGCCGGCACCGAGGGACCCAGCGGCAGGGCCGGCGCTGGCCGCACGGGCAGCGGGTCGGTGCTCGGGCAGATGCCGACCGGCATCCGGGCCGCACCGGGGTCCGGGGTCAGCGGGAACATCACTATCGCCAACGCGAACTTCAAGTGGCGCGCGGAGCAAGGCCTCCATGCGATCAACAACGCCGCCCGCCCGGACTTCATCACCCTCAACGAGATCTGGAAGTACTCCCCGAACCAGCTCGAGCAGATCCTGCCCGGGTACGGCGCCTACAAGGACCCGGTGAAGACCGGCGGCGGCAACGTCGGCCAGTCGATCAACAACGCCATCATGTGGCGCAGCGACACCTGGACCATGCTCGACGGCGGCCGGGTGAAGCTTGTCGAGGACGACCAGGCGGTCTTCAAGGGCAAGAACGTGAACTGGGACCGCTACGCGATCTGGGGGGTCTTCCAGCGCAGCAGCGACGGCGCTGTGGTCTCGGTCGTCGCGCTCCACCACATGACCAACGTCTATCGATTCCCCCGCCAGTGGGGGAACCCGCCGATGAGCCGCGTGCAGCAGTACGGCCTCGGGATGGACTACCTGATCGACCTGACCAACGTGCTGGCGCCGTACGGGCCGGTCCTGGTGGGCGGCGACATGAACTCTCACCCAGGCGACGGCCCCAACGCCGCGGCGCCGCGCATGCGGGAGGCCGGGTTCGACTACACCAAGGACGCCGGGGTCATCTACCAGTTCTACAAGGCCCCCGCAGCGGTTGCGCGGACCTGGGAGCTGAGCAAGGCCGCGGTCGCGAGCGACCATCCGGTGCTGCTCACCCGCCTGGCCATGAACGGTGCCGGTCCGGGCGCGACCTCACCGAACGGCACCCCGCCGAGNNCCCCGCCGAGCGGTGCGGCTCCGGCGGGCTGCCCGCCGTGCCCGAGTACGTTCGGGACTCTCGGCAACGTGTTGCTGCAGAACGTTTCGGGCCCGGGCACGCTCACTGCGGCGAAGGTCGCGGCCTCGGCGGCCTACCAGGCCGGGTTCCGCGGCGAGGACCTGGTGACCGCGGTTGCCATCGCCCGCGTGGAGTCGACGTGGAACCCGGAGGCCAGCAACGGCAACCACTTCGGCCTGTGGCTGATCGCTGCGGAGCACAAGGGCATGGTGCCCGGCTGGAACAGCCAAGCCGACATCTTCGATCCGCTGCTCAACGCCCGGTACGCCTTCGCGCTCTATTCGGCGCGGCCCGGATCCGGGGAGGCGAAGTTCGCCGACTGGATCCCCTTCGAGCACGCCGACTATCGCCAGTACCTCGACGCGGCCCGGCAAGCTGTCGCGGCTACCGAGGGCGGCACCGCGAACATCTCCGACCCCAGTTGCGCCGCCTCGCCGATCCAGATCGCGGGCGATCTCTCGGCGGCGCTCTCGGCGCGCCTGGACGCCATGATGAGCACCCCGAACGGCCTGTGCGCGTTGTCGTGGACCAGTGGCGCACCTTGCACCTACGACAACCAGTGCCCCAAGGTCGTCGACGCGATGTACGGCGGCCCCGGGGTCGGGCGCGGCTACGGCAACGGGCAAGACGTCGCCCAAGGCATCATCAACGCAGGCCTTGCCCAAGCGCACGGCAGCGGACTCGACCCACTCCCGCCCGTGGGCGCCGTGGTGTCCTACAACTCCGGCAACGGCGTCGGCCACGTCGCGATTTACGTCGGCGGCGGCAAGATCTTCGGCAACGACTACGGCTGCGCCGCGAACGGCATGTTCGGCTGCGTGGGGTTCGCCGACGTCCACACGCCAAGTGGATCGGTGACGTGGGCGCTGCCAAAGCAGGCATTCGACCTCGGCGGAATGCCCGCTGCAGCAGCCTGAACCATGGCCGAGTTGAGGCCGCAGCCGCAGCGCCCGGAAGTTCGGTGCCGTCGACGTGTCCGATCCACAACGGCCCGAGTTGCCTTTCAAACCATGGACGTACGCATCGGCACCACACCCGACGGGCTGGCCGCCGGGTTCGACACCTCCAGCGGCGATTCGCTTCTGCTGGTAGGCGACTACGGGCGCGGCAAGACGACCGTCGCTCGGTACCTCACTCGATGGTGGTTGGCCAACACCTCACGCCACGTGCACGTGTTCGCCCACAACCCGGGCGAGTGGGCCGACCTGAGCCGTGACGCTCTCGAACCGGACTATCTCCAGCGCCCCATCGGCCGCGACTGCCAGCCGGGGAAGTGCCTGGTGGTCGTCGACGACATCCACTGCACCGCCGACAGCCAACTGGAGATGCTGCCCTGGGGGATAGCCCCGGTGATCCTGACGTCCGCGAGCGGCATCGACGTCGGCATCCAGCTCCTGGGCCGCCCCATGCTCGACCTCGACGTGACCTGCCTGGGCCTGATCCACCCCCAGTCGGCAGACGCCATCGAGATCGCGGCGCTGGAGGGCCAGGGCCGACTGGACTGGCCACCCGGAACCCTCCCGGTGATCGCGGACCCCCGAGGTCCGAGGGACTTCCCGTGCCACCGGTGGCAGGCGGCTGCCGGCGGGGCGTGGTTGGCGGCGGCGCGATGAGCATGGAGCGAGCCCGGCGCGACCGGTTCTCCAACACGACACCCTCGGCCGGCGAGTTNNGCGATCGCGTTCGTACTCGCCGGCGTCTTCGTCTTCCTCATCACCCCCTTGGTCGTCCAGGGGCTCGTGGGCTGGGTGACGGCGGGGCAGTTCGCGTGGCCGAACGAGCACCTCCTCGACGCCTACGGAGGTCTCCTGCAGGGACGGTTCGGTGCCGGGCTTGCCCGTGATGTCGCCGACGGGCTTCCGGCCGACGCCGTGATGTGGGTGCTCACCGTNNTGGCGCCGCTGCGTGCCCGCGCCAACCAGATCCGCCCGGACCTGTACTCCCGCTCCAACCGAAGGGGATTCCGGCGATGACCAGCGCCTTGAAGCACGTGGACCCGTACGAGGTCGGCTGGCGACTCGGCCAGGCCGGGCGCCGAGGCCCCGAGCTGTGGGTGCCTTACGACCGCACGACCTGTGTGATCGGCCCCCAGGGCTCGGGCAAGACCCTCGACCTGCTCGTGCCGGCGCTGCTGGATGCGCCGGGCGGGGCCTTGGTGACGCTGACCAAGCCGGAGGACCTGTTCCTTACCCTCGAGGCCCGGCAGAAGGTCGGCCCGGTGGCGGTGCTCGACCCGTTCGGGCTGGCCCCGGGTGTGCCCGAGCTCGTGGTCGACCCGATCGCGGGCTGTCAGAACGCGATGTTCGCCGAGCGTCAGGCCAAGGCGTTCGCGGCGGGGACGATCAAGGGTGCAACCGCCCAGTCCTCCGACCAGGCGGCCCGGTTCTACGCCGGCGAGTGCGCGAAAGTCCTGCAAGCCTATTTCCACGCGGCGGCGATCGCCGAGATCAACCTGGACGAGGTCCTGATGTGGGTCTCCAGCCCACGCGAGTACCCCCAAGCCGAGGAGATCCTGCGCACCCACCCGGCCGCTGAGCCACTGTGGGACGGTCTGTTGCGCGGCGCTCTGTACGGCGACGAGCGCACCGCGGGGAACACCATCACGACCGTTCAGCAGGCGATGAGCCTGTTCTTCCAGCGTTCGATCCGGGAGCGGTGTGTGCCGTCCGCGACCCGGCCGGCGACCGACCTCGAGGCGCTGGTCCGCGCCGGCGGAACCATCTACCTGTTGGGCCGCGAGGACCCCTACGCCAGTGCGTCACCGCTGATGACCGCGGTCACCGAGCAGATCCTCGACACGGCCAAGCGGCTGGGGGAGACCTCCCCGCACGGCCGCCTGTGCCCCTCGTTCCTGGCGTGCTTGGACGAGCTGCCCTCCACCGCACCGGTCCCGACCCTCTCGACCCGAATGGCCAACGAGCGGGCGCTCGGGTTGTCGTTCATCCTCGCGGCGCAGACCTGGCGCCAGTTCGTGGTCTGCTACGGCGAAGACGAGGCCCGCACGATCTACGGCCTGTCCAACAACCTGGTGGTCTTCGGCGGTGGCAAGGACATCCGCTTCTACCAGGAGCTCTCCGACCTGATCGGGTCGACGACCCACACCGAACTGCGCCACTCCAAGCGCGGCCACGAGTGGTTCGGGGCGATGGACCGCTCATGGGACCCGAGGCGAGTGCCTATCCTCGAGCCGGCCGAGCTGCGGCGCATCGAGCCCCGCAAGGCCCTGGTCCTCTCAGAGATGTACGACCCGATCATCGCGAACCTGCGCCGCTGCATTGACGGCAAGCGGGGCAAGGAGCTCCTGGCCGCGCAGAAGCGTGCGCGTCTGAATGCACGCGGCCTCGCCCCCATCACCCCGGTGTCCACCGGGGAATCCACCGCGCGGACCGTCGCCGGCCGCGACCCCGGTGAGCCGATCGCCCCGACCGAGCCCGTGGCACAGACGCGTCAGCGGCTCGGGATGCCCAAGTAGCCCCCGAGGAGATCCGATGACGACGATGCACCCCTCCCAGATCGCCACCCGCGCCGCCGCCGGCCATTCGTCGGCGGCCTCGCTCAACCAGGCGACATCGGCGGTCGCCAGCGCGCCGTTGTCCAGCCACCGGCTGCCGTCATGGACGCCCCATTTGATGCGGCTATTGCCGGCGTCGATGGCGATGTTCATGCCACCCGCAGCGACAGATCACCGGACAGGCAGCGCTCGACCCCGTTCGCCGTCAGCAGCAGGAGTGCGCCGTCGGCATCGGCGCCGAGACAGATCCCCTCGCGGTCCAGCAGCCCGCCGTTGAGCAGACGCACCTGACGATCCTGCCAGACATGACGCGCCTGCCATTCGCTGCGCAGCGCGGGGAAACCCGTCGCGGAAAAGTCGTCGAGAACGGCGGCAAGATCGAGCAGCAATTGCGCCAGCAATTGGTGGCGCTCGGGCACCGGTGACAAGCGCTGTGCCAGTGCTGCCGGGCGATGCAGGAATTCCTGCAGTTCCTCAGCGCCGACGGCAGGCATTTGCAGATTGAGGCCGATGCCGATCACCGCCAGCATGCCTCCCGGCGTGGCCTCCAGTTCGATCAGGATGCCGCCGACCTTACCGCCGTCGAGGAGGATGTCGTTTGGCCATTTCAGTCCGACACCGGCGACGCCACAGGCTTCGAGCGAACGTGCGACAGCGACGCCAACCGCCAGCGACAGTCCCGCCAGCCGCGCCATGTCCCCGGGGATATGCCACAAAAGAGAGAAGGTCAGACCGGCTTCCGGAGACGACAGCCAGCTACGACCGCGGCGACCACGTCCGGCCGTCTGCTGATCGGCAACCAGCAGCGCACCACTGGGGGCTCCTTGACGGGCGCGTTCGAGCAGCAAAGTACTGGTCGAGCTGCACTCGCGCAGTGTCTCGACCGTGAAGCGGCACTGCGCCGGGCCGAGCAGCAGACTCAGGCGGGCAGCATCGATCTGGCAAGGGCGGCAGGCATGGTCCATGGTTTCGTCATCACAGGCAAGGCCGCCATTATCGCCGATTATCGTGCGGATGAACCTTCCCGATCTTCGCTCGCGCCGCTGCTGTCGAGGCCAAGTTCCTGAATCTTGCGGGTGATGGTATTGCGGCCGATGCCGAGTGCCTGCGCGGCCTCGATTCGCCGCCCACCGGTATGGGCCAGCGCACGGTTGATCAGGACACGTTCGAAAGCGTGCGTCAACTTCATATGCACCTGCCCCGGGTCGCTGCCCAACAGGCGTTCAACCTCGTTCGCCAGCGCACTTTCCCAGTCGTTGGCCGGCGTCGCCGGCACGGCCTCACGCAGTTCTGGCGGCAGGTCGGCAAGTTCCAGGAGTTGCCCCGGCGCCATCACCGTGAGCCAGTGACAGAGATTCTCGAGCTGCCGCACGTTCCCCGAAAAATCGAGCGAACACAGATGCTTCAGGGCAGCATCCGAAAAGCGCTTGCCTTCAACGCCGAGTTCCTGCGCGCTCCGGTGCAGAAAGTGGCGCGCCAGGATCGGAATGTCTTCGCGTCGTTCGCGCAGGCTCGGCAGGCGCACGCGGATCACGTTNNAGGCGGTGAAAGAGATCCTCGCGAAAAAGTCCCTGGCTGACTCTCGCTTCGAGGTTCTGATGCGTCGCAGCAATGATGCGAACCCTGGTTTTCAACGGCGAATGGCCACCGACCCGATAGTAATGTCCGTCCGACAGCACGCGCAACAGCCGTGTCTGCAATTCTGCCGGCATGTCACCGATTTCATCGAGGAATAGCGTCCCCCCTTCGGCCTGCTCGAAACGGCCCTGTCGCTGCGCCGCCGCACCAGTAAAGGCGCCGCGTTCATGACCGAAGAGTTCGGATTCGAGCAGGTCGCGGGGAATCGCCGCGGTATTGATGGCGATGAAGGGCTTGTCGGCACGCGGACTGTGGCGATGCACTGCGCGCGCCACCAGTTCCTTGCCGGAACCCGACTCGCCGGTAATCAGAACGGTCGCGCTCGATTGACTCAGGCGACCAATGGCGCGGAAGACTTCCTGCATCGCCGGTGCCTGGCCGAGAATTTCCGGCGTCAATCCCTCCTCGTTGGGTGCACCACTCTGGTGCATGCTTTCACCAATCGCCCGCCGAATCAGTTCCAGAGCCTGATCGACGTCGAAGGGTTTCGGCAGGTATTCGAAAGCCCCCCCCTGAAACGCCGACACCGCACTCTCCAGGTCGGAGTAAGCGGTCATGATGATCACTGGCAGCGTCGGGAAGCGTTCCTTGAACAACTGCAACAATTCCAGTCCCGACTGACCCGGCATGCGGATGTCGGAAACCAGCACCTGTGGTGCTTCGCCGCCGGCGTCTAGTTGCGCCAGCGCTTCAGTCGCCGAGGCAAAGCTCTGGAAAGCGATTTTTTCACGCGCCAGGGTCTTCTCGAGAACCCAGCGAATTGATTTATCGTCGTCAACGAT
>DKKP01000246.1 GCA_002455335.1 Anaerolineales bacterium UBA6663
CTGGCCGGTGACGTCACCCCGCCGCCCGGCGCGCGCTCGTTCTCGGTCGACGATCCGACCCCGATCGCGACAGCGGCCGCCCCCGAGCCGGCACCCATCGATGTCAGCCTGGTCGAGCCGGCGCGCCGGCCTTCGCTTGTCGCGGGCCAGGCGCTCTACGCCGATCGCTGCGCCGATTGCCACGGCGCCACGGGCTTGAGCGACGGCGTCTTTGTCGCCGATCTCCCGGCCCCGCCGCCGCTCTTTGCCGAGGCCGACACGTTGCGCGAGCAGACGCCGCGCGAGGTGTTCGCGACGGTGACCCAGGGCCGCATGGATAAGTTCATGCCGCCGTTCAGCGAGGCGTTGACCGACGCCCAGCGCTGGGACGTGGCTGCGTTCGTCTATACGCTGAGCACACCGGCCGACGAGCTCGCTGCCGGTGGCGAGGTGTACGCCGCGAGCTGCGCCGAGTGTCATGGCGTCGACGGCTCCGAGCTGCGTGACTGGACATCGCCGACCTATTTCGCTGAGGCCAGCCCAGCCCGGTTGTACGCGGCGATCACCGACGGCGTGCCCGAGGCCGAAGAGCACGCCTTCGTGGCGCTGAGCGATGCCGAGCGCTGGGCGACAATCGCCTATGTGCGTTCGTTGACCTACGATACGACGGCGCCGCTCGAGCCGGAGATCATCGGGGCTCAAGGCGCGGTCAGCGGCGCCGTGACCAACGGCACGCCGGGCGCTGCCATCCCCGAGGCGCTCATCGTCACCCTGTACGGCTTCACGGATATGTCTGTGGCGACGACCCTGACGACGACCATCGACGCCGACGGCCGCTTCGCCTTCGCCGAGGTCCCGTACACGCCTGAGACGCAGTTCATCCTCGCCGCGGATTATCAAGGCACGTCGTACCACTCCGACGTCGTGGCCTTCGCCGGGGACGTGGCCCAGCTCGAAGTGTCGCTGCCGATCTACGAGACGACCGAGGACCCCGCCGCGCTGCGTATCGAGCAACTGCACACTTTTGTGATGTTCGAGACCCCGGGTGTGGTCTCCGTCGCGCAGATGGCCGTGTTCTCGAACGATGGCGATCGAACCTATGCGCCGTCGAGCGGGCAGTCGGTGCGGTTTGCCGTGCCGGCCGAGGCCGCCGGGCTCTTCTCGCCCGAGGGCATCGAGGGTGAGACCTATTACCTGACGCCTGAGGGCTACGCCGACGGTCGTCCTGTGCCGCCGGGCGAGGCCACGCTTCAAGTGTTCTACCAGTACACGCTGCCCTACACCGATCAACTGAGCTTTGCTCAACCGATCGGCTACCCGGTGGGCGAGGCCAACCTGCTGGTCGGCGATGCCGAGGTCTCGTTGAACGGCGCGGGCCTCGAGGACCAGGGCGTGCAGACCATCCAGGGCCTGACCTTCCAGCAATTCAGTCGCACCGGGCTGGTCGCCGGCGAATCATTGGCCTTCGAGATGAGCGGCGGCGTGGCTGTCGCCGCCGAAGATGGCGCGGCGGGCACGAACACGTTGACCGGCCTCGCGACCGATGATCCGTTGACGCTTGGCCTTGGCCTGGGCGCCCTTGTCGCCGTGGCCGGCGGAATCGGCTGGTGGTGGTATCGCGGCCGCGCCGGGGCGGCTCCGGCGGGGTCGGGACAGAAGATCACGCAGGAGGATTGGCTCCAGGCCATCGCCGAGCTCGACGACGACTATGCAGCCGGCAAGGTGACCGCTGCCGAATACAAGCGCGAGCGCGCCTGGTTGCTGTCTGAGCTTCAACGCGTCTGGCGGCCCGACGATCAGGCCTGATGATCAGGCTTGATCATCAGGCCTGATGATCCGCTTTCGTCCTTAGGAACACGAACGCCGGTNNACCGGCGTTCGTGTTCCTAAGGATCGGGTCGCTCTAACCGGATTCCATTTGTAAATCGTTCGAGGCTGGAGTACATTTCCAAAAGCGACGATTGTGTTCGTTGTGGGTTAAGGGCGAGGCCGGTGTGAGACCGGATCGCCTGAGGTTCACACGTAGAGCCGTCGCATTCCGAACGACGATCCAATACGCAGTTTCATATCGCGCTGAGGGATGGAGCCGCCGAGCGCTGTTGTGCCCGAAGGATTCGGGGCCACGCAGTGTACGTGCGTGTGTCGAGCGATGCTGGATCCCTATCTCACCCTGGGTGTGTCGCGCCACGCCGATGCCGCCGAGATCCGGCGCGCCTATCGGATCCTGGCTGCGCGCGTGCATCCCGACCGACAGCCACCGGCCCGTCGGGCCTGGGCGCATACCGAGATGGTGCGGCTCAACCTGGCGCGCGATCGGCTTCTGCTGCCAGTCGAGCAGCTTGGGCTCGCCGCTCCGCGCGCGCGGATGTGGCCCTTCGTCTTCGGCTTCTGGCTGTGCCTCGTCATCTCGCTATCGTTGCCGTTTGTCGTCTTCACGCCCGAGGCGAGCCAAATCTTCCTACACATCGTCACCACATTGGCTGCTGCAGCGTTCAGCCTCAGCCCCCTCGCGTACATGCCGCTCCTCGTCGCCCTCGGCCTGGCCTTTTGGGTCTCGCGTGCCGTGAACGTCCAAGTGGGCTGATGACGTCGGTCGTCAGCCCCTCATGCTAGACTAGCTTCATGCGCATCGCGCTCAATGGCTGGTTCCTGGCGCATCATCCGCACACGGGCACTGGCCGCTATGTCCACGCCCTGCTGACCCATCTGCCCATCGTCGCGCCCGAGCACACGTATTGGGTCGTTGTGCCAGGCGGCGGCTCGTTGCCGCCTCTGCCCGATGCGGTCAGGGTGCAGCGCCTCGCGAGCGGCGCCGGGCACCTGGCCAAGATCTGGTTCGAGCAGAACCTGTTCCCTGCAGCCTGTCGCGCGCTCGAGGCCGATGTGGTTCACGTGCCGCATTGGGGCCCGCCGCTGACCTCGCCGGCGCCGCTCGTCGTCACGGTTCACGACGTCATCCCGCTCGTGTTGCCAGACTACCGCGGCGATTGGCGCGTGCGCGCCTATACCGCGCTGGCCCTGGCGGCCACGCGCGGCGCGTCGCTCGTGCTGGCCGATTCCGATGCTTCGCGGCGCGACATCCTGCAGCACATCGGTCTGCCCGAGGTCAGGGTGCGCACCGTGCACCTCGCTGCCGGGCCAGAGTACACCTCACGGAGCGACCCCGCCGCCGACGAGGCGGCCCGGGCGCGCTACGACCTGCCCGAGAGTTATGCGCTCTACCTCGGCGGGTTCGACACGCGCAAGAACGTCCGCGCACTGCTCACGGCCTGGACCTGGGCGGGCAGCGCCGTGGGCGAGAGTTATCCGCTGGCCCTGGCCGGCGCCCTGCCAAAGCCCAACGGTCGATTGTTTGCCGACTACCCCGCATTGGCCCGGGAGCTGGACGTGACTGACACGGTGCGCTTCATCGGCCCGATCGCGGAGGCCGACAAGCCGGCTGTGTACCGCGGCGCCGGCGCGTTTGTCTACCCTTCGGCGTACGAAGGCTTCGGTCTGCCGCCGCTCGAGGCCATGGCCTGCGGCACGCCCGTGGTCGCCTCGACGGCCTCGTGTCTGCCCGAGGTGGCGGGCGACGCCGCGCTGCTCATCGACCCCCACGACGTCGCGGCGCTGGCCGAGGCCCTCGACCGCGCCCACACCGACGACACCCTGCGCGCCGAGCTCGTAACCCGCGGTAAGCGCCGGGCGAGCGGGTTTCGGTGGGACGATGCGGCGAGGCAGCTTGTCGGGCTGTACCGATTGATTGCCGATTGCTGATTTCTGATTGCTGATTGAAATCCAATCAGCAATCGGCAATTGACCTATAATCTGGCGCCATGCCGAATGCAAAAGCACCCGCCGCTTCCCGTGTCAGCCTGGGGCAGTTGATGGGCACCGATTCATCGAACACGCTTGGCAACGTCCACGGCGGGCACATCATGAAGCTGATGGACGAGGCCGGCGCGGCCGCCGCGATCCGACACGCGGGGAGCAAGGTCGTGACCGTGGCCGTCGATCAGATGGTGTTTCACGAACCGATCCGATTGGGCGACCTCGTGACCGTCTCGGCCGAGCTGACCCATGTCGGGCGGACGTCGATGGAGGCCGAGGTCAGCGTGACCGCGGTCAACCTGCTGACCGGCGCGACCACACACACCAACACGGCGTACTTTGTTTATGTGGCGATCGACAAGGAGGGCCGGCCCAGTCCGGTTCCGGCGCTGACGGTGACCACCGAGGCCGAGCGCAAACGCTGGGAAGAAGCCGTGGTGCGGCGCGAGAGGCGCCTGGCAGGAAAGTGATTGTTGATTGTTGATTGTTTGCCATTCAGCAATCAGCAATCAACAATCAACAATGGAAAGCCCATGACCGACACGCCGAATTCTTCGTTGACGTTGCAGGAGTTGCTCGACCAGGTCTCGAGCCGACGCTTCACCGAGGCGGTGACGCCCGGAGACCGCGGCCTGGCCGACGACGTGCGCTTCCCATTTGCGGCCGTGGTCGGGCAGACCGAGATGAAGCTGGCGCTGCTGCTGGCCCTGATCAACCCGGCTGTGGGCGGCGTGCTGCTCGTGGGCGCGCGGGGCACGGGCAAGACCACGGCCGTTCGGGCGCTGGCCGACTTGGCGCCGACCGTCAGACGCTCGCTGTGCCCATACGGGTGCCTGCCCGAGGATATCGAGGCCGGCGGCATCGACGCGGTCTGCCCCGACTGCGCGCGCAAGTATGGCATGGGCGACCCGCTGACGTATGACGATGCGTGTCGGCTGATCGAGTTGCCGCTCAACGCCAGGCTCGAGGACGTGGTCGGCGGGCTCGACGAGCGCGCGGCCGCGCACCGCCGGATCCAGGTCAAGCGCGGGCTGCTGGCCAGCGCCGATCAAAACCTGCTGCACGTCGACGAGGTCAACCTGCTCTCCAACGACGTCGTCGACGCGATCCTCGACGCGGCGGCGCAGGGCATCGCGGTCGTGCGGCGCGGGCCGGTTTCGGCCACCTATCGGGCGCGGTTTGTGTTGATCGGCTCGATGAACCCCGAGGAAGGCCGGCTCAGGCCGCAGATCCAGGATCGGTTTGGCCTGCGCGTGGTCGTTGGCGGGCTGAGTTCGGCCGAGGACCGGCTCGAAGCCTATCGCCGGGCCAGGGCTTACAAGACCAACCCGCGCGCGTTCGCCGTGGCCTACGGCGACGAGATCGCGGCGATGCGGGCCGAGGTCGAGACGGCGCGCGCGCGACTCCCCGAGGTGGCGCTGAGTGCCGAAGCCGAGACGCGCGGCCTGGAGCTGATCCAGCAACTACGCATCGGGTCGCTGCGGGCCGAGCTGGCGCTCTTCGAGGCC
>DKKP01000243.1 GCA_002455335.1 Anaerolineales bacterium UBA6663
ATACGGTCACCCACTCAACAAACCCTCCTATTTGAACGCGCTTTGTGTCGCCTGATCCACAATCCAACGTTGCAGGAAGATGTAGACCAGGAAGATGGGCAACAGGGTCAGGATCGAGGCCGCCAGGATCATGCCCTGATTCGATGTGTGTTGGGTCTGGAACCAGACCAGCAGCAGCGGGATGGTGCGGTTCTCGGGCGAGGTCAGCACGATCAAGGGCCAGAGATAATCGTTCCAGGTGCCCATGAAGGTGAAGATCCCGAGCGAGGCCAACGGCGGGCCCATCTGCGGCAGCACCACGCGCCAGAAGATGCCGAACTCGCTTGCGCCGTCGATCCGGGCCGCGTCCAGCAACTCGGCCGGCAGCGCCTCGATGAACTGCTTCATCATGAAAATGCCATAGGCGTCCACCATGAACGGGATGATCAACGCCCAGAGCGAGTCGATCAGCCCGAGGCGCACGGTCAGCAAGTAGTTGGGGATCATGACCACCTGGAACGGGATCATGATTTGGATCAGGATCAGGCCGAAAGCGATGCTCTTCCCACGGAAGTGATACTTGGCAAAGATATAGCCCGCGAAGGAGCTTGTGAAGAGCGTGATCGCCACGCGCGAGAGCGAGACGAAAACGCTGTTCATCAGGTTGCGCTCGAGCGGGATGCGCTCATCGTTGACGATCGCTTCGTAGTACTTGAGCGTCGGCGCCGCCGGAAAGAAATCGGGCGGGGTCTTGCGCAATTCCGCCTCGGTCTTGAGCGACGACACGACGATATAGAAGAACGGCAGCAATGTCGCGATCAGGCCGACGATCAACACCATGTACGCGCCGGAACGGCCGAGCAACCAGAACGGGTTGAAGCGCTTGCGCGTGGTCTGCATGTCAGTACTCCCACTCGGTGCGCAATAGCCGGAACTGGAAGACGGTCAACGCCAGGATGATCATGAACAGCACCATGGACATCGCGGCGGAGAGCCCGAGGTTGTTCGAGAAGCGGAAGGCGTTCTCGTAGATGCTCAGCAACATGGTCTGGGTCTGGTTCTGCGGCCCGCCGCGCGTCAGCAGCTGAAAGATCACGAACACCTGCAACGACGAGATCACGGTCAGCACCGAGGTCAGCAGCACGGTGCGGCGCAGTAGCGGCACCACCACAAGCCAGAACTCCTGCCACGGGCTGGCGCCGTCGACCCGGGCCGCGTCGCGTAGAGTCTTGGGGATGCCCTGCAGCGCGGCGACGAAGATCACGAGGTTGTAGCCGAAGTCCTGCCAGACATGGGCGATGACGACGCAGGCCATCGCCAACGGCACGCCGAAGAGATCGGCGCTCGGGTCCTGCAGCCACGACTTGGGCGGCACAAGCCCGACCAGCTTGAAGATCTGGCTGAGCAGCCCCCAGCCTGGCGCATACATGTATGACCAGATGATCACAAGCGCCACCGACGACGAGATCGTCGGCAGGAAATAGATCGCGCGGAAGAGCGTCTTGAAACGCTCATTGATGCTCTCAAGCATCACGGCCAATGGCAGCGTGATCGCCAGGTTGAGCGGCAGCACCAAGGCGGTGAAGAGAAAGGTGTTTCCGGCAGCGATCCGAAAGACCTCGGCGGGCTTGCCGCTGCCAGTGAGCAACTCGATGTAGTTGTCGATCCCGATAAACGGGTTCTGACCGCCGAGGCCCAGAAACCATGAGCCCTGACGGATCGGCGTGTAGCTGAAGAACCCGAGCACCATGGCCCACAGGATCGGGAACAGCGAGAACACGCCCAGATACAGCAGGATCGGGCTGAGGCTGGCGATCGCGAAGCGGCGTTGGCGGGCGGCGAGTACGCCCGGTCGTTGCGGCGGCCTGGGTTGAGCGATTGTGGTCATGACCTGGGCCCGATCTCCTGTGTGGGCGTCGGCTCTGTGCCGGCGTCGATCGAGGCAGCTTTGGGGCCGGGCGCACCCAACCAACCCATGGTTGAGTGCGCCCGGCGCCGAGGGCTCCGGCGCGCCATCAGGCGGCGCCGAGGCCGGGTTTAGTTCGAGGCATCCACCATGGCGTTTGCCGCCTCATGGATGCTGTTGGCCGCTTCCTCGGCGGTCTGGTTGCCCTGGATCGCATCGAGGATGGTCGGATAGACGATCTCGTACGCGAGCTGATCGGGGTCGGTCAGGTTCCCCTGGTACTGCCCGGCCGACAGGATCGGCAATACAGCGCTCATGAACGGCGCGGCCTCGACAAGCTTGGGATCGTCAGCCACGGCCTTCATCGCCGGGATCGTGGCCGAGGTCGAGTTGAAGGCGAAGACGTTGGCCTGATCTGCGCCCAGGAAGGCCGCCAGCTTCCAGGCCATCGTTGGGTTGGTCGTGCTCTGGCTGACGACGTAGCCCCAGCCGCCGACCGACGCGAACTTGTGCTCGGAGCCGATGAACGGCGGCAGCGCCACGTAGTCGAAGGTCAGATCCGGGTAGCCGATCTTGGCGTCGCCCACGTACCACGAGCCGAGCACGCCGATGCCGTTGTGGCCCTGCGCGAACGACTCGCCGACCCACTCGCTCTCGGCGTTGAAGATGATCGGGTCAACCACGCCGTCGGTCTGCGCCATGTCCATCAACTTCTGGATCGTGGCGATCGCCTCAGGGGAGTTGAAGTTGAAGTGCCTGCCGTCCTCGGCGAAGTAGTCGCTGCCCTGCTCGAGGATTCCGGCCAGGAAGTAGGTGAAGAGCTGATCGCTGTTTGTGTAGTGCATGCCCGCGACAGTCATCACGCCGTCGGAGCCGACCTGGGTCAGCGCCTTGGCATCGGACACGACAGCGTCCCAGTTCGACCACTGGGGCGGGTAGGTCAGCCCAGCGGCCTCGAACAGCGCCGGGTTGACGTACGCGCCGCCGTACTCGAGGTTGTACTCGGCCGGGAAGCCGTACAGCTTGCCGTCGCAGGTCTGGCCGCCAAGCGGCGCCGCGAAGAAGATCTCCTGCGCCTGCGCCAGCGTCATCACATCCGCCGGCACCTCGAGCAGCTGGCCGCCCGACGAGTAGCGGCAGGTGTAGCCGCCCGGGATCAAGATCACGTCGGCGGTGTTGCCCGCGGGCAGCGAGGTCTGGATGGTCTGGATGAACACATCCCACGGGAACGTCTCGTACTTGATCGTCACGCCCGGGTTCTGCGCCTGGAAGGCGTCGAACATGGCCTGGTTGGCGGCATTGAACGCCGGCGCCTGATGCCCCCAGACGCGAAGCTCGACCGCCTCACCGCCGGAAGGCGCTGCCGTGGCCTCGCCGCCCGAAGCCGCTGTCGGCTGGTCGGCCACCGGGGCCGGCGTGCCGCAGGCGCTGATGACCAGCGCGGCAGCCAGCAATCCACCCCATACCTTGTGGTTCATGTGCTTCCTCCTTGTGTGTCGCGCGTGTTGTTCCCGGCTCCCGAATCGGAGCCGCTTATCCAAGCTTCACCACGGTCTCGAGGTTGTGAGGACGATCCGGATCCAACCCCTTGGAGACCGAGCGAGCAAAGGCCATACGCTGGCCGATCGGCAGGGCCAGCAGACTGCGCGCCGTTTCGCCGAGGCCCGAGGCCAGGTCGAAGTCGGCGTCTTTCTCGGCGATGGTCAGGATGCGTGCGCCCAGCCGGCGCATATCCGCGATCACGGCGCGCTCGGCCTCACCTTGCGCATCCGACAGCTGTGCGACGATCAGCGTGTTGGGCGTGACCATGGACATTGGGCCATGGCGGAACTCGAGCATGTGGAAGGGCTCGCTGTGGCTGAGCGACATCTCTTTCATCTTGAGGCTCAGTTCGCCTGCCAACCCGTAACGCAGCCCCGAGCCGAGGAAGTAGAAGCGGTCGATCTCGGCGTCCCGACCCAGCGATTCGGCGAGACCGCGGCTGCGCTCGATTACGTCGGCGCCGGCCTGCGGCAGGCGCGTCAGGTCCCGCACCAGCCCGGCATCCTCACCCCAGAGCGCAGCGAGATACAGAGTTGTCAGGTAGAGCGTGCTGAACGCCCGAGTTTGGGCCACGCTCTCCTCCTGGCCCGAAGGCAGCACAAGATTGAGATCGCCGAGCTCGGGCAGGGGCCGACCCGGGTAGCACGAGAGGGTGACGATCGGGCCGAGCCCACGATCGCGGTAGGCCTCGCAGGCGCGCAACGTCTCGGTGGTCTCGCCCGAGCGACTGACCGCCAGCAGCGCCGTCCGCGCCCCGCGCAGCGTCGCGGCTTCGTTGAGCCAGACCTCCGACGCCGGTAGCGCACGGGCCGGCAGGCCGGTATGCGCCTGCAGCGCCACGGCCGCGGCCTGGGCCAGATAAAACGTCGAGCCGCAGCCCGCGATCAGTAGATTGGGCTGGGCATGCGCGCGCAGATCGCGGCCTAAGCGGGTCAGAGCCCCATGCTCGGCTTCGAGCACCTTGAGCGCTGCGCGCCAGCTCTCGGGCTGTGACTGAATTTCGTGATCGGTGTGGTGTCCGGTGATGGGCATGGTGATTGGCTTCTCGGCAGGTTGTAGTGTTCGACAACGTCTGAAGGATGCATGTCCTTCAGACGTCATCGCTTGATATCAAACATCCGCGCCGCGTTGTCGAAATACACCTTGCGGAGCACGTCGTCGGGCAGATACAGGCCGCAGGCATGCCAGCGGCCCTGGAGCGGCGCTTCGCTGTCGTTGTAGTTGAAGTACTCGTCGTCGGTCTCGAGGAAGCGGTAGTACAACCGGTAGTTGGGCAGGTCGGGGCCAGCGTCGAGCCCGAACAGGATCCGATCGGCGTACTTCAGAAAGAACCGGCGCGAGCTGTACGGCTGGCGGCCAAGCTCGCCGATCCGGGCGCTGAAGTCGATGTGGAAGTTCGGGCAGTGATCGAGCACGGCGCCGACCCACGCCAGGTTTTCGGCGTAGCAGCCGACATGCGCGCCGATGAAGGTTGTGGCCGAGTGGCGCGCGACCACGGCTGCAAAGCCGTTGACGATGTCGAGGAAGGGCGGGAAGGGCGGTGACGGGAAGCTCCACTCAGGGTGCCCGCCCAGTTCCTCCCAGCGCTCGTTGGTCTCATCGATCGGGTCGAAGAAGGCCACCGGGTCGGCCACGTGCACGAGCACGGGCAGCCCAAGCTCGCCGGCCGTCGCCCAGAGCGGGTCGAGCCGCGGGTCGTCGACCGCCACGAGTGCGCCGTGCTGGTCGCGGACATGCAGGCCGAACGGCTTCCAGATCTTCAGCCCCTCGGCGCCGCGCCGGGCCTGCTCGCGGAAGCGCGCGGCAGCCCACTCGCCAAACCCGTCGCCATGCTCGGGCCAGCGCTCCCAATCGACGCCGCCGAAGATCCGGAAGCGCTCGGGCGCCGCGTTCTTGAAGTGATCGAGATGGCGATGGAGCAGGTCTTCGCCCCAGCCGCCGTCGAGGTCGACATAGGCCACGACGCCGGCCTGGTCGAGCGTGTCGAGCAGCTCGGACGTCGGGCGCTGATCCCACCCGCCGCCAAAGGGCTCGGCCAGGTGGTTGTGCGCGTCGATCACGGGGAAGCGCGGGCGCTCGACGAGCGTGGTCCGCGTCACCAGTTTCGAACGGGGTTTGAAGTCGCTGAGCAGCATGGCGTCCTTCTATGCAAGCACCACGCGCACGCCCTGTGCGCGTAGCGTCTGAACAAACGTCTCAGGGGCGGCCGAGTCGGTCACCAGCGTGTGCATGGCGACCGTCGGCGCCACAAAGGCCGTGGAGACCCGCCCGCACTTGGTGTGGTCGGCCACGACCATGGTCTCGGGACCAATCTTCAGGATCGCGCGGTCGATCGTCGACTCTTGAAGATATTCGTTCGTCAGGCCGTGTTCGAGATCGATCGCGCGAATGCCAAGGATGACGCGGCTTGTCCGCAGCTCGGCCAGCGCCTGCTCGGCGATGTGGCCGATCAGCGACATCTCGCTCTTCCGCAGCTCGCCGCCGAGGCAGACCAGGGCGATCCCCGGAGAGCCGGCCAACATGTTGACCACCGGGATCGAATTGGTGATCACCGTCAGGTCGGTACGGCCGCGGAGGGCGCGGGCGACCTCGAGCACGGTGCTGCCGGTGCCGAGAAAGACAGTCTCGCCCTCTTTGACAAGCGCCGCTGCCACCTGGCCGATGCGGCGCTTCTCGAGCGCCTGCTCGTCGGCGCGCAGCACGACCGGGGGCTCCGGTGGGGCCTGCTGCAACGCGATCGCGCCGCCGTGGACGCGCTGTACCTGGCCGCGCTCGGCCAGCGCGTCGAGGTCGCGGCGGGCGGTGGCCACGCTGTCCGCAAAGGCCTCCACCACCTGCGGTACCGAGATGCGCTGATGGCTTTGGATGTACGTCAGCAGCCGGGCCTGTCGCTCGACCGCCGAGGCCGGGCCGGATGGATCCGCGTGCGGGGATACAGGTTGATGCAACATGATGTTTTGTGTACGGATCTGATGTTTAAGTATCATGATACATCACAAAGAGTCAAGAAACAAGCACTTTGTGATTCTTTGTGATTGTTTTGTGCTACATAAAGTTGTCATGCGAGCACGATGGGCAGCGAGATGGGCACAAGCGGTTGGTCCCTGGTCGGATACAATCCAGCAGGTCGGGCGGCGATCGCTCAGGCCAATAGCGATATCTCGGTCATGCGGCGGATGAGGCGCGCACTGATCGCCATACTTTTCCAGGGGCATCTATGACCTACGAATTTGTCGGGGATTTGGAGATCAAGCAAACACTGCCGGGCCAATGGAGTGCCGAAGGTCGATCGTTAGGCGGTGTTGTTGTGGGAAGTGTCGGCGGCGGATTGGCCGCGGGTGTGCTATTGGTGGTGGGAATAGCGGAGCTCGTCAATCGCGATATGGCTAGAGGCTGGCCGCTGACGCTGGCCGGGGTCGCCGTGGCGGCCGTTGTCGTTCTCATGCTGCTGAGGTCGACGATCGGTCAGGGTATATCGGTCGACCAGCGGGCCGGTACGGTCGCATTCAGCCGGACGCGGCTCCTGGCTTTCGGACGGAGTGGGCGCATCGAGCGCATAGCCCGGCCGATTTCCGAGATCAGTCTGGTCTTGCGCGAGGCATCGTTGAACCGGCAATCCATTGTGTTGCAATTCGAGGGCGGCGGACGCTGGGCGTGGAGTTTCAAGGCCGAGGCCGCTGAAGTCGATCTGCTCGCCAACCTTGTGCGCGGCGAGATACGGCGTCTGCGCGAACCGGCCGAGGCGGAACTGCAAGCTCTTCAGCAGGACTCACGCGATACGACGTTGCCTACGGCGCCCGAAACCCCGGATCGGGCCGTGACCAACCAACTGCTGCAGCGGGTCCGTTCGGCCGCCTTTTGGAGCCTGGGTCTGGGCGTGCTGCATTTCGTCGTGCCAGGCGTTTCGCCCGCCTGGGGTGTCACCCTGGTGCTGGTCGGCGCGCTGTCGCTGCTCGTGCCGACACCGGCGCTCGAGCTCGTCAACGCCATCACGATCCTGTGGGTGGCTGTGATGAACGCCCTCGGTGGCAGCGGCATGTGGTTCGGGATCGCCGGTCTTCAATTGGTCAACGGGGTCCAGGGCTTTTCGCGTTGGCGGACAGCGGAGCGACAGCGCAAGGCGCAAGAGGGCGATCTGCCGGTCGATCCACGCGAAGCCCGGGCGCGCAAGCTGCTGCCCTGGATCGGGCTTGGGCTTGGCCTGAGCGCTGCCATCGGCCTTATCGGTGTCTTCGCGACGGCGATCGTGCATACGATGCTTGTCGGGCCCGAGGGCGGGAGCGCGACGTACTACACGATGATTGGGTTCGTCGAGAGCGTCGTCGTCAACCTGGGTGTGGTCGGGATCGCCGTCAGCCTGGCCTCGCTGTTGGCCGGCTTTCGGCCCCGGCCGGTCGCGGTCGTTGGCCTGCTCGGCGGCGCAGCGGCGTTGGCGTTGGAGTTCGGCCTGTTGTGGCTGTCCGCGGCTTAGCGCCGCAGCAGCGTTAGATACAACCGCTCGGTCAGGTTGGCCGGGTTGAGCTCCAACGCGCCGAGGTCGGGCGTGCTGCGCGTGTTGCCGAGGATGTCGTCGCCGGGCGCCTGGGCCGGGTCGGCGGCGTTGAGCGCCGGGCTGTTCGCGCCGGGTGTGCCGTAGAGCGCCACGAGGCGCACGAACTCGTCGCGGATGCGCGGATTGCCGCTGGCGAAGGCCGTGCCGTTCCAGGTCGGGAGCACGAGCCCGCCCTGGCCGCTCAGAAGCGGGTCAGCCACGACCCGGGTGGCATCGGCGGTGTTGGGGTTGACCTGATCGCCGGCCGGGATCGCCTGGCCGCCGTTCCAGTACAGGTTGCGGCTGAGCACAAGGCCCGTGACCTCCGAGGCCGCGCCGTCGGAGAAGTCGTTGCCGCCGCTCGAGCCGGCGCCCATCGTGCCGGTCGAGTCCGACCAGATGTTGTTGTAGAACCGGATGTTGCTGTTGACCGGGTTGCTCCCCTCGCGGTTGATCCGAAACGCATAGGCCAGGGAAGGGAGGTCGCCGACCACGGTGTTGTTGCGGAAGACCACGTCCTGCCCACCCTTGACGCCGAAGGCCGCGCGCAGTTCATCGCCGCTATTGCCGATCATCAGATTGTTCTCGATGGTCACGCCGATCGCTTCGAAGAACGGCTGGCCATCCTCGCCGATCAAGACGAACGCGCTGCCGCTCGAGCCCTGCCAGTTGAGAAAGACGTTGCGACGCACCGAGATGTCGCGACTGCCCAGGTTGGCGTCGTCTGAGCCGTTGCTGTCTTTGATGACGATGAAGCTGCTCGTGTCGAGGTCGCGGGTGTTGAAAAAGACGTTGTCCTGCACCGTGACGTTGGTGACGCTGTTGATGTCGATGTGCTCGTCGCTGCCGGCCTGGTTGTAGAACAGGTTGCCGACCACCGTGATCCGATCGGCGCCGTTGTTGATCTTGAGCAGGTCGTTGTCGGCGCTGTCGTGGATGATGTTGTCGCGCAGTGTCAGGCCGCTGACGCAATTCCCGTCGGCGCAGCCGGGCTGTGACCCGAGCAGATCCTGAATCTGGATGACCAGCGGCCCGGCGCCCGGGCTGTGGGCGATATCGAAACCCTCGAGCGTGATGTTGCGCCCGTAATACGAACGCACGACCGCGGCGCTGTGCCGCAACCGGGCCTGGTAGGGCGTTTCGGACCGGACCGTGATGCCCTGGGCGAAGACGCGATCGAGCCGCACGTCACCGTTGTAGGTGCCCGCGCGCACCAGCACCAGGCTGCCGTCGGGCACGGTGTTGACGGCGTGCGTGATCGTGGCCCAGGGCGCCGCCGACGAGCCGGAGCCGGTGGTGTTGCTTCCCGTCGTGGCGACATAGTACGTGCCTGTTTGGGCGCGTGCGCTCGGGGCGTACAGCGAGACAAGGAAGATGATGATCAGGGTGGGGCGGAGCATCCGAGTCATGGTTGGAGTGTAGCCGAGCCATGGCTGGGGCAGATGCGCCGAGTGGTGCAGCGCGGGCCCGGATTTTCTACCAGTGCGATTGCGTGGCTGAACGGGTTGTCAGCCGAGCCAGGCGACCATCCGATCGCCCGATCCTGGGGATCGCCGCATATGGCCGGTTATCGCCGCAGGCGGTTGGCCTCAGCCGCGCTCTGGCCCGCGACACCGTCATTGTCAGCCTGTGAACGCCGCACTTCCGCCGGCCCGATCTGATAATGTCGTAGCGGATCAACCTGGCGAACACAAAAACGCCCGACATTCCTGCATTAATCACCGGATCGGATCTGCGTGCCCGCCGAATTGTCACAATCTCCCGAGGCATGGGTAGGCGGTTTGTCATAAAAACTAAGGATGGAATCCATGACTTCCTCGCATTTACAAAACGCGCGAGCGTGATACAGTCAGTTGGTCGCTGATTGAGTTTTGTCAAGCTTGATCGACCAGCCCCACACTGGACGCGACACCGACCGTTTCTTCACAATAACCGAGAGGAGACCTGCATCATGGATACCGCATCCACCGTTTTCGCGTCCACCGACACCCTGACCGATGAGATCCGCGACCTGCTGACCCGCCTGGGGCTGGGGCAGGAAGAGCTCGAGAAGCTACTCAACCCGCGCGAGCCGATGAAGATCGCCCTGGCCTGGGATTAGCCCTCACCGGGTATGAGATCCTTGTGATCGCCAGTCTTGAGCACGACTGCGGATACTTCCGACGAGCTTCGCGGTTAGCAGTATCGTTACTGCCGTGGAGACTTCCGGAAGAGAGCCGCCGGATCAAGGGGTCGCTTCCGATTCTTACGGCAGTTGCGTTGTATGGTTCACCCAAAGAGGCCCAGGCTTCCTACGAGGCCTGGGCCTTGCTTTATGATGCCGCCGAGGCATTTGATTCTGTTCAGGACGGTCACGTTCCCCCGCCGCTAACGCCCGCCCGGGCGGTAAACGTCGGCATCACGCTGATGTTCAGGGCCACACAGATCCTCGGTCGATTGCCCCAGACCTGGCAGGATCTGGCCTACCTATACCTATATGAGACAGTCGAGGGTCAGGCTGAAGATGTCATAAAACAACGCCCGACGACCCAAGAAGCGTTGGCGATTGCCGAAAAGAAGACAGGCGCATCCTTTGGCCTGGGATGTGTGCTGGGCGCGTTATCGGCCGGAGCGTCGAGCGAACAGATCGCGGCGCTCGATATCTATGGTCGGGCGCTCGGAACCATGGTCCAGATCCACGATGACCTGGAGCTGATCGAGGGCCTGGGCCTGGCGCAGCCGAAGCCGGTCGAGCGGTTCTCCAACGTCGCGCTTGCCTACGCCTGGGAGCGGCTGACGCCCGAGCTGCGCGAGGCCGTCGTCGATCATCTGGCGGTTTTCGCTGCGAACGGCGAGGCAGAGCGCGCTGTCACCGCTTACGAGATCCTGGTCCGATCCGGCGCGCGTCTGTTCTGCGCGATCGAGGTCGCCAAACGGTGGCAGCGGGGCAAACAGGCGCTCGACGCCGCTCAACTGAAGCCCAGCCTCGAGCGTGATGCGCTCTATGGGCTGATCGACGAGTTGGTCAACACATTCAAAGCCCCGAGCTGACGCGCTCATCAGGAGCCGGGGCGGCATCGGAAGATGAAACGCCTCTGGATCCTGGTTACGCTCCCCATTCTCGCAATCACTGGCGCCGTGGTCGTGTACGCCTGTTGGTTGGCGCTCGCGAGCCCATCGATGGGTGTACTTTGGGGACGGGATGGCGTCGTTGACTGGGTGGAGCCTGGTCTCGCGGATGCTATAGATCTCAGGCCCGGTGATCAGGTGCTGACGATTGACGGAACTGCGCCAGATCAGCCGGAGTCAATTCTCCCACCTGGGGCTGCCTCGGGGGCTCTGCTGGATCTGACCTTCCGCCGTGATGATCGGGTTCTGACAACGGCGTTGACGGTTCGTTCGAATCCATTGCCCCAATGGATGGTGACGGGAATAGGTCTTCCGACCGCCATTGTCGCATGGCTGGTCGGCTCGACCCTGTTGCTCTACAGCCTGAATCCGGCTGGTGGCACGCCAGTCACCAAGGCGACTGGCGTGTTCTTTGTCCTGGCGGCTGCAGCATTCGCGACAGGTGGTGTTTCGGGCCTTGGTCCGAACTGGTTCAATCGAACCTTCTCGTCAGGGCTCTGGGCACTTGGCGCGCTTGGGACCTTGTTGCATCTGTACTTCCCGAAGCCCAATCCGATCGCCCGTCTTCGGTGGGTCACGCTTGTGGTGCTCGGCATCGGAATTGGCGGCGCGCTCTGGGCATTCTCGGGCCCGGCCAGCGGAGCCAACCCGTCGCTCAATCGAGAGGCTCACTCAATGGGCCAGATCTGGTTCGTGGCCAACCTGGTCGTTTGGCTCCTCCTCCTGGCGCACAGCTGGTCGAGCAGCCCGACCCTCGGCGAACGACGCCAGATCGGCGTGGTTGCGGTGGGCGGCATCCTGGCGATCGGCCCCTTTCTGGGCGTGCTGATGCTGCCGCGAGTCCTGGGATGGCCCGCCATCCCGGGCGCCGACCTCACGCTGCTCTCGGTGGCGCTATTACCGATCGCCTATGGCTACGCCCTGCTGCGATATCGTAAGATCGCTCAAGACCGGGTGATGGCCCGCCTGATCGTATACGCCTACACTGCCGTGGTCGTGGTGATTGTATTCTTTGCGGTGATGGCCTTTCCGGGGTTCAGGGACATCTCGCCAGACCAGATGATCTGGCTCGCGGCCGGGATCGGCGGGGTGGTGGCCGGGCCGTTGATGCGCGCGATCGAGCGCTGGCTGAGCTGGCTGCTCTTCGGTCGCTGGAGCCAGCCGCTTCAGGTAGCCGGCGAGGCAATGCGCACCATCGATCTGCGGGTCGAACGGCAGGACCTGGCCAGCCAGGTGCGCGCCATCATCGGCAGTCAGCTGCAGATCTACGACTCGACTGTGTTGTTGCTCGACAAGGATCGCCGACTTTACGACCCAGAGGAATCGGGTCTGGCGCGGTCGGCTGAAGGAGTCCGGGTTGGCGCCACGTCTGCGCTTGCGCGAGCGCTGGACGATAACGTCTGGGTGAGAGAGTTTGACGATCTCCAGGCCATGGTGCGCCATACCGAGCAGGAAGCCCTGCTGGCAGTGCCGTGGGCCCGCGCTGTGCTGCCGCTGCGCTTCGACAACAAGCTGACGGGCGTGATCCTTGTCGGCTATCGTAGCGGGGTCACGTTCTACGACCTCGACGAACTGATCGTCTTGCAGCTTGTCGCGATCGCGGCCGCCGCGGCCTTCCACCGGCGCAAGCTGTTCGTCGATCTGGAGAACGAGCGCGACCAGGCCAGCCTGCTCTCGCAGCAGATCCTGGCGGTGCGCGGCGAGGAACGCAAACGCGTGGCGCGCGACCTGCATGACGACATCATTCAGCCGTTGATCGCGCACTCGTATGGCCTGGCGGTGCTCGATGCGCCGACGGCACCCAGGATGCGCGATAATACGTTGGAACTCGTCGACAAAATCCGGGTGATCTGCGCCGAGCTGCGCGAGCCGACGCTCGATACGCTTGGCCTGGGCGCCGCCGTGCGGGCTGCGGCTTCTGCCTTCCAGTCGCGCACGCAGCGCAACGTGGAACTGATCGTCGATCAGGACCCGAGCGCCCAGGTGCCGGATACCGTCGCATCGGCTGCCCTCGGGGTGCTTCAGGAGGCATTGGCCAACGCCGACAAACACGCTCAGGCCCAAACCATCCAGGTTCGGGTGGCGATCCGGTCTGACCTGGTCAACCTCAACGTGCGCGACGACGGGCGCGGCTTCGATGTGGCCGAGGCCCGGCGACGGGCAACGCAGACCAACCACTTCGGCCTGCTCGGGGCCGACGAACGCGTGGCCGCCGTCGGCGGCGCGATCCGTGTCCACTCCCTGCCCGGGCAGGGCACGACCATCGACGTCCATCTGCCGATCCGGCAGGTGATGGAGGCTATTGCAGCATGACCTACACCGCGCCCACACCCACGCTGGATGCGCTCTCTGTCGCCACGCTGCGGACGCCGATCGAGGGCCCGATCCGATTGGTGATCGTCGACGACCACCCTGTGATGCGCGCCGGCATCCGCGCCTTTCTCTCCGCTGCCCCTGAGCTCGAGATCATCGGCGAGGCCGAGAGCGCCGACGATGCCCTGGTGCAGGTCGAACGGCTACGGCCCAACCTGGTGCTCATCGATGTCTCGATGCCTGGGTCGCCTGTGACCAAGGCGATCGCCCACTGGCGCAAAACGCTGCCCGAGCTGCGGACCGTGGTGCTCTCGGCGCACGGCGACCAGGAGCACATCTATGCGATGCTCAACGCCGGCGCGTTGGGTTACATCCTCAAGGATGAGCACCCGCGCGACATCATCGCCGGCGTGCTGGCCGTCGCCCGGGGCGAGGCCTGGCTGAGCGGCCTGGTGCGCGCCAAGCTGGCCGATCGGCACAAGATGTTCCGCAGCGATGACATCAGCGCCTTCGAGCGCCACGTGCTCAAGATGGTCGCTGGGCGCAAGAGCAACGAGGAGACCGCTGCGGCGCTCGCGATCACGCCCGAGGATGTCGATCACGTGATCAAGCGCCTGATGCAGCGGTTCGAGGTGACCACGTTCACCGGGCTTGTCACTGAAGCCTGGGTGGCCGGATTGCTGCAGCCCGACAAGAAGTAAGCGTACCAACGACGGGCTGGGCTTATCGCTTTCCGGCGAACATCCCGCCGAGCCAGCCCCCAAGCGCCGAAAAGCCAAGGCCGATCAGGCTTGCGACGAGGCCGCCGCCGCAGACCGCGCCGATCGCGCCGAACAGGGCTGCGCTCTCTTGCTCGAACCCACCCCCGAGAAAACCCGCCAGACTGAAGAGCAGGGTGGCCAGCGCTGCAGCGGCGCCTGACACCAGCGCCGCGACGGCCCCGGCGACAACACCCCCGCGAAGCCCTGACCCGTGCACGGGTCGCCCGGCCAAGAATCCGGCCAGGATTCCTGCCAGACCGAGGATGCAGGGCGTGGCCGCAAACATCATTAGGAAGTCGCTACTCAGGAAGAACACCCCTACGGCGAGGGCTGCAGAGGTCAGTCCGGCAAGCGAGCCGATCAATATCTCGACCATGGGGGTCCGGTTGCGCATGGCATAACTCCTGGAATCCGCTGTGAGAAGGCGCTCCCAGATTATATCGACCGCCCAGGCTCGTGATCGGTGCGTCCCGAGCGGGCCGGGACGAAGTTCCCGGCCGGACGGGAATTCGGCCCTTGACGTTGGGACGGCGCCTCTGCGAGGCTGTATCGGGCGCACGTGTGCCCAAACTGCGACTCGGGGGAACGAACCGCATGACAGCTTCACGAATCCGCGCCGATTACGACCAGCTGGCCGGGATCCGCAAGAATTTCTCGAGCGAAGCCGAAGCGACCCAGCGCACGCTCCAGGACCTGCGGTCGCGCCTGCAGACACTTGAGGGCGGCGACTGGGTAGGCCGCGGCGCAAAAGCCTTCTACGGTGAGATGAACGACTCGGTCCTGCCGTCTTTGACGCGTCTGCAACGGGCCTTGACTCAGGCGGCGGCGGTGACCGATCGCCTCGAGAAACGCATCCGGCAGGCAGAGGCCGACGCAGCGCGCGTGCTTGACGGACGCGGCGTGGCGGAGGGCGATACCACGGGCGGCGGTGGCGGGACGGCTGCAGGCGGCGAGTCAAACACCGGTGGCGGTGGCGCGGATGGATCGGGTGGCAGCGGTGGTGGGGCAGGTTCGGGTGGATCAGGTTCTGAAACCGCCGTCCCAGAATGGAAACAAAACAACCCGTTGCTGGCGCGCGATCCGCAGAGCCTGTTCCAGGACGACTACATGCGGAGCATGATCGACCGGCACTTCCAGGGCGAGAACTCGCAAGAGCTGCGCGACGTCATGAACACGCTCTATGGCAACCCCTCGGGGGCCGAGCGCGATGCGGCGTTGGCGAAGCTGGCCGAGATCCGTGGCCGACCGGAGAGCGAGATCCGGGCCGAGTACGACAAGTTCCTGCAGCTACGCGATCGGGCCGATGCGCGCGGCTATGAGCGCGAGGCGCTCGATCAAGAAGATACGTGGCACGGCATCGGCTCGCACCCCGAGTTCATGGGCTCGACCAACCAGCTCCGTTACGGGCAGGTAGTCGGCGACGGCTACGGCATCGACCCGGTGTTTGGGGCGCTGCTCAACCCGACGGGCGGCCTTGTCGGCCCCGGCAACTACGCCGTCGACGCCGGTGACACGGCCGTGAGTTACCACGGCGTATTCCATGACGCTGCCGGGTACATGCTCAACGGTCAGGGCGACGGGCCGGGCTATGATTACCTTGGTCAGGAGGGTCGTGACCCAACCAGCCCGCTGACCGGTCAGCGCAGCGGCATCCGGCATTGGGGCGAGCTGACGGGCGATGACGGCGTCACGACCCAAACTGGGGCGCGCGTGATGGACGGCGTTGTGAAGGCGGCGGACACCGTCAACAGCGCCTGGGAAAAGATCAAGAGCGTGTTCTAGGCCGCGGGCTGACGAGACGTTCCGTAACAGTTCAACCTGAGACGCCTGAAGGGAAGGGCGAAGATGAACGGAATCGAATTGGATCGTGATGAACTCGCCACAGTCGTGATGCTGCTTTCGGCGGAGCGCGTGTTTGGGCTCGCTGAGGTGCTGCCGGCGACCGTGGAGGAGCGAGGCGCGGTGTTCACGGCCGGCCTGACGCGATTGCGCGCGCGCGGCCTTGTGACGGGCGAGGCCGGCAAGGCAATCCCCGACACAGGGTTGATGCGGCTGGGGTCTGTCGTGGTCGATCCGCGATTGGTGATCGTCGCCGAGCCGGCCGATGGCGGGGCCGCGGCCCTGCACTACGCCGACGACAGCGGCTATGTGTCACTGGAGGGAGACGCGGTTTCCGGTTACCGTCTCGGATGGGTTCCTGATACGGGGCTTCTGGCGCGTCGGGTGCTCCGTTTCGTTGGGATCGATCCGCAGGCGGCTCCGACAGCTGACGGCTTCGTCTTGACGGATGCGGCGCTGAACGGCGCCACCGAGTTGGTGCGCGCGGCGGAGGCCGGCGGCGTCGAGGCGCTGTTGGCGGCCTCGGGCCTGGCGCCGGATGTCGCGGCCACGCTGGGCGGCGCGCTGCGCGGCGGGTTGGGTGGGCAGGTGATGGTGATCCGGCTGGATGCGGGTCGTGCCGAAGCCGCGCGNNAGGCCTGGGTGCTTGCGACAGATCCCACAACCGGCTGGGTGGGTTGGCGCCGATCCGCCGAAGATGAGCGGATCTTCTTCGAGGCCCTGTCGGCCGATCGGCTTGGGCAGGCGATCGAGCTGTTCGCACAAACGCTGGCGCCGGCCAGGGCTTGAGGGCCTGGCCCTCGCATTGGCACGCTGATCGTGTGAAACTCNNGATCCGGGCAACCCCCCGGATCGTGGCCCGTTTTGATTGACGCCAGACACGTGGATCAGTCGTACGATCCTGTACCGTGCGCTCATCCTTCCCTTGGCTGACCGCGGATCCTGGCGCAGGCCCTATAATCCGAAGAGTCACACGGGTCCGCATCCATAGTCATGGCCTGACCTGTTTCGGCCAATGCGGGCCGTGGATGAACCACCACCCAACGCATGCAACGCACGACCCGGATCGCCTGTCAATTCGATGCCGCCGACCCCTTCTGGGTGCTGGTGCGTGAAGCCGTGTATCACCACGCACGCGAGAACGACGTCAGCATCCATCCTATCGACTTTGGGGATGCCTACACGTTCTCGGCAGATGCGCAGTATGCGGTGATCGAAGAGCTGCGGGCCCAAGAAGTCGAGGTCTTGGTGTGTCAGGGGTTGCCAGATGAATTGATGCTGCGTCTGCTCGAGACGGGCATCCCGGTGATCTACCTGACCGAGTCGGATCTGAGTCATCCGCACTTCACTTCACCCTCCGGTTTGTACGATATCGCCCGTGACGTCGTCACACACCTGGCCGAACACATGGCCGGCAAGGGCCGCGTGCTTGTCCTTGGCGGCGGCGTCCATGGTCTTGGCGAAGATGGGCGCAGCCGCGCTGCCGGTGCACTCGATGCGCTGGCCGCCTTCCCCGAGATCACCTGGCATCGGCAGACCACGCTGTGGACAAGCGCAGCCGTGCGCGAGCGTCTACGCGCGGCCACCTGGCCGCCGGGTGAACGCTTTGATGCGATCTTCGGCTTATCCGATACCATCGCCCTGGCCGGGCGCGATGCGGCGCTCGATCTGGGTTTGATCGACGAGCGGGCGCTTGTCGTCGGCATCAACGGCGACCCGTTGGCGTTGGCCGAGATCATCGAAGGCCGAATGCTCGCCACGGTGCAGACTTCGGCCACTGACCTCGGACGTCAGGCGCTCGACCTGGCCCGGCGCGCGGCCGAGGGTAAACCGCTCCCTGCACACTTTAGCTACAAGCCGCGGCTGGTGACGGCCCAAAACGCGAGCCGGATCGCGGCGCGTAAGCTTGTCGCCATGGCCTCATTGCCCAGCCAGCTGATCGGCGACACACACCACCAGGCCGCCCTCCGGCTGGCTCAGCTGGAGACCAGCCTCGAGATCAACAAACAGGTCGGCACGCTGCTTGATCGCGATCGCCTGCTCAATGCCATCGCGGGTCTGATCCGGGTCAACTACCGCTATGACGACGTGGTGGCGTACCTGTGGGACGCGACAGCAAAGCGCCTGGTTGCCATCGACCCGCCGACTGAGGGGCCGCCCGAGTCGGCACGCACGATGTTGGAGACGGCCGTGCACTCCGGGCAGGCCGTGTTCGTGCCAGATATGCGACACAGTCATCGCTACAGGCCGGACCCTGCCTGGCCTGAGACGCGCGCTCGCGTGGTGGTGCCGATCCGGCTGGGCGAGGCCGTGCTCGGCGTGCTCGATCTTCACAGTCGTCAGGCGCGTCAGCACGGTCGCCAGGATCTGATCGGTCTGCAGTCGCTCGCCGATCAGCTGGGTGTGGCGATGCGCAACGCCGAGCTGTACAGCGAGGCCGTGCAGGCGCGTGCGCGCGCCGAACAGGCCGATCAACTTAAAACCCGGTTGTTGGCAAACGTCAGCCACGAACTCCGAACGCCGTTGAACGTCATCCTTGGCTACTCGTCAGCGGCGCTGACCGAGCCGAACCCCTACGCGCGCGAGCTCCCCGCGGCGCTGCGCAAGGATCTCGAGCAGGTCTTCGCCAGCGGCGAGCACCTCCTCCGCCTAATCAATGATCTGCTCGATCTCTCAAGGGCCGAGATCGGCGAACTGGATCTCTACCCCGAGCCGATCGATACGCCGGTATTTCTGACCGAGACTCTGGAGGCCCTGGCGAGCGGGTTGACCCGGAACGCGGATGTGACGTGGCGGATGGAGATCCCGGAGCGCCTGCCGATGATCGAGGCTGACCCGTTGCGGCTTCGGCAGATGCTCTTCAACCTGCTGAGCAATGCCCACAAGTTCACGCGGCAAGGCGAGATCGTGCTCGGCGCGCAAGTGGCCCCGCCGAATCTACATCTGTGGGTGCGCGACACGGGCACTGGCATCCCGCTCGATCTGCAGGAACGGATCTTCGAACCGTTCGTGACAAGCCTTGGCGAGCGACGGCCCGCAGAGGGCATCGGTCTGGGCCTGACGATCACGCGGCGGCTCGCCCTGTTGCACAACGCCGCGCTCACGCTTGAGAGCCGCCCGGGCCACGGCAGCACGTTTCACCTATACATGCCGTTGCCCAGCCTGGCCGGAAGCAAGCCGCGCGTCCCGAAGACTGGCGACCCGACGATCCTGATCATCGCTGAGCCAGGACGCACCCCGACCGAGATCGCCGAGCTTGCTCGGCGCAACAACTGGCGGACTCTGTGGTGTCAGACCCCGGCCGGGCTCGAGGCCCTGTTGGCCGATGTCGATCTGGCGGCCGTGGTCTGGGACATGGGCCGCAGTGCGCCAGGCGACTGGGAACTGATCGAGCGCATCCGGGTTGCGCCTCAGCTGAGCCAGCTCCCGTTCATCCTGTACGGGCAACAGGCGCCGGGCCGAAGGCGGCGACGCGAAGGGATGACGAATGTCCTCACCAAGCCGGTCAGCCGCCAGGCCCTGCTCGACCTGATCCTGGCCGTGCGCCCGACACCAGCGGCGCCTGTGTTGATCGTTGACGACGACCCACAGGCCCGGCAACTGTATGCGTCTGTGTTGGAGCAGCATGTTCCGGGCAACCCGGTGTTGACGGCTGAAGACGGCGAGCAGGCCGTTCAGATCCTCAGTACCCAGACGCCGGCCTTGGTGATCCTGGATCTGATGATGCCAAACGTCGACGGCTTTGGCGTGCTCGATGCGTTGCGGACCCGACCGGCGACTCAGCGCGTGCCCGTGATCGTCTTGAGCGGGAAGGCGCTCACGGCCGAGGATGTCCAGCGTCTCAGCCAACCCCGGGTCGTTTTCCAGGCCAAAGAGGTCTTGAGCGAGGCCGAGTTGGCCGAGGCGTTGCGCCGCGTCCTCGAAGGCACCGAGGCTTTGCCGCAACCGACAAGCGCACTCGTCAAGCGGGCGATCGCTTACCTCCAGCAGCGCCACACGCTGGCGCTCTCGCGGCAGGAACTGGCTGCCACCCTTGGCGTCAGCGAGGACTACCTGAGTCACATCTTTCGGCAGGAGGTGGGCCTCTCGCCGTGGGAGTTCCTGAACCGCTATCGCGTGCAAAGGGCTAAAGAGCTCTTGCGGACAACGGCCCTGCCGATCCTCGAAGTCGCGGGGCGGGTGGGATTCAGCGATCTGTCCTACTTCAACCGTGTCTTCCGCAAACATGCGGGCTGCACCCCGGGCGTCTATCGGACGCGTTCGAACTAAGGGCCGCCGCCGCTCCCCAAAACCGCTCCCCTGAAAGCACCACGGAATAATCCAATGAGGCCCCGCTTCTGTCCAAGACGGGTGGGGCGCCTTCGCCTACCCTGTAACCGCCACTGAAATCCAACCTGGGAAGCGCATCGCCAGATCGAAGCCATGACTCTTGCGCCACAGACCGTGCTGATCATCGAGAACGACGCGGCGACTCGTCGGCTGTACGAGCGTGCGCTCAGTGCGGACTATGCCGTGTTGGCCGCGTCGGACGAGATCGACTGGGCGGAACTGATGCTCCGTCTGCCCTTGACCGCCGTGGCAGTCGAACCCGGGCCGGTCGAGGGGCGCGGGTGGGATCTGATCAAGCAATTGCGCGACCGACCCGAAACTCGAAACGTCCCGATCGTGCTCTGCACTGCGCAGGATGATCGCAGCCGCGACCAGGAATATGGTGTGGCCGCGCATCTGGTGAAACCGGTCTTGCCGGCAGATTTGCTGGCCGCCATTCATTCCGTCGCAACAGACGCGTAAGTGTGAGGAGGCAAACCGCTTATGGCTCAAGCGCTATCCGCACCTTCGAACTCGAATCGAGAATCCTGGACCCGGCGCTGGTTCAACACCGAAGCGCTGACGGCCTGGGTCTTCATCCTCCCGAGCCTGGTCGGTTTTGTGACGTTCTACGCCGTGCCGGCGGTCCGCGGCCTGTACTTCAGCTTCACCGACTGGGACATGCTGAAGGATCCCAACTTCATTGGTTTTGATAACTACGTCGCGATCTTTCAGGACAAGCAGTTCTGGCAGTCGTTGAGCGTCACCGTCTACTACGTGTTGTTGAACATCCCGGCCCAGACCGTGCTGGCAGTGCTTTTGGCCGTGATGATGGATCGCGTCGTCAAGTCGACTCTGGTGCGCAGCGTCTTCATCCTGCCCTGGCTTCTGCCGGCCGTGATCGTGGGCGCGATCTGGGCCTGGGTCTTGAACCCCGGCCTCGGCCCGATCGGCTCGATCTTCCGCTCGTTGAGCCTGACGCCGCCGGGCTTCCTGGGCTCGCCGGATCTGGCGATGCCGTCGGTCGCGATGATCAACATCTGGCAATACACGGGAAACGCGGCCCTGCTCATCTTCGCCGGCCTGCAGACCGTCCCAAAGGAGGTCTATGAGGCCGGCTCGATCGACGGCGCCAGCGAGGCCCGCATGTTCTGGTCGATCACGCTGCCGCTGCTGCGCCCGGTGCTGGTGTTCGTGCTGGTGACCACCGTCATCGGCTCGTTCCAGGTCTTCGACACCATTGCCGTCACCACCACCGGCGGGCCGGTCGGTGCGACCCGCGTGATCCTCTGGTACATCTTCGAGTTCGCCTTCAGCCGGTTCCAGATGGGATATGCCACAGCGGTTTCCGTGATCCTGTTCCTGATCTTGATCACGATCACGATCATCCAGATGCGTGTCCTTAGCGCCAACAGTTCCGATCTTGCCTGAGTGGAGACATCGGAGAGACCATGACGACTCAAACGCTCACTCCGGTTCAGACGAACACGCGCCGATTCTCCCTCTCACAGGCCGCTGCCTGGGCCGTGGTGGTGGCGGCGATCATCATCACCCTTGTGCCCTTCTGGTGGGTGGTGCGAACGGCGCTGTCGACCCAGAAAGCGCTTCTGGCGAGCCCCGACTCGATCCTGCCGGTCGGCTTCACGCTGATGAACTTCGCGCGCGTCCTGGGACAGGTCGATGCGGCCACGGCCATCGCGATGGGCGGCTCGGGCCAGAAGATCGACTTCTGGCTGTTCACGCGCAACTCGTTCATCGTGACCATCGTCACAGTCGTTGGTCAGACGTTCTTCAGCGCTCTGGCGGCCTACGCCTTTGCGCGCCTCAAGTTCCCGGGCCGCGACAAGCTCTTCAACCTGTACCTGGCGGCCTTGATGATCCCGGGCATCGTCACGTTGATCCCGAACTATCTGCTGATCCATCGCGATCTGGATTGGGGCAACACGTTTCTTGGGATCGTCGCGCCGACGTTGCTGATGTCGCCCTTCGCCGTCTTCTTTCTGCGCCAGTTCTTCCTGGGGGTCAACCGCGAGCTGGAGGAGGCGGCTGCGCTCGACGGCGCGAGCGTCTTCGACATCTTCTGGCGCGTCGTGTTACCGATCAGCGGGCCGCCGATCGCCACCCTGGCTCTGCTCACCTTCGTCGGCACCTGGAACACGTACTTCTGGCCGTCGTTGGTCGGTAAAGACGAGAGCGTGCGCGTGCTGACTGTCGCGCTGGCGGTCTTCAAGTCGCAGACCCCGCAGGGCGCTCCCGACTGGACGGGTTTGATGGCCGCGACGCTCATCAGCATGATCCCGACGCTGGGCGTCTTCCTGATCTTTGGGCGCCGGGTTGTGAACTCCATCCAATTCACCGGCTTCAAGTAAGCGGATCGACGAGACCGAACAAGCAAAGGAGGTGAGGCCTGCACCACGCGTCGACCCAAAGCATTCACCGTATCCATCGTTGACACTGTCTGATCCTAGACTCTCGGAGGAGTATGTCCATGAGCATGCAGAAGACCCTNNACGCCGCCACTGAGGCGCCCGCAGCGACGTCTGCGCCCGGTGCGACTGCCGCGCCCGCAGCGACTGCCGCGACGTCCGGCGAAGGCGTCACCATCCGCTACACCATGTGGGATTCCAACCAACTGCCCGTCTACCAGCAGTGCGCGGATGCCTTCCACGCCAAGAACCCGGGCATCACGGTCGCGGTTGAGCAGGCCGGGTGGGATGATTATTGGAACGCCATCCAGACCGGCTTCGTCAGCGGCGACGCGCCTGATGTGTTCACCGATCACCTCGCCAAGTATCCGGAGTTCGCCGTCAAAGAGCAGATCCTGGATATCGAGCCCCTCGTCCAGCGCGACGGCGTCGACACAAGCGTCTACCTGCCCGGTCTGGCCGACCTGTGGGTGCGCGAGGGCAAGCGCTACGGCCTGCCCAAAGACTGGGATACGATCGCCATCTTCTACAACGCCGATATGCTGGCCGCGGCCGGCATCGACCCGGCGATCATGAAGGACTGGACCTGGAACGCCCAGGACGGCGGCACGTTCACCGAAACGATCGCCAAGCTGACGCTCGACAAGAACGGCAACAACGGCCTCAGCCCCGACTTCGACAAGGCCAACGTCGTCCAATACGGCTTCATCCACCAGGGTGACGGCGGCTTCTCCGGCCAGACCCAGTGGAGCATGTTCGCGGTCAGCAACGGCTTCAAGTTCACGGACGGACCGTGGTCGACCCAGTACTACTATGACGATCCCAAGCTGGCCGAGACCCTGGAGTGGTACGCCGGTCTGATCGAGAAGGGCTACGCGCCCACGGTCGAGACCCTCACCGGCGTCGGCGGCGATGCGTACTTCATCGCCGGAAGCGGCGCCATGACGACCCAGGGTTCCTGGCAGATCGGGTACTTCCTGGATAACTCCACCTTTGGCGTCGGCTTTGGCCTTCTGCCGATCGGGCCCGAAGGCCGCAAGAGCATGTTCAACGGCCTGGCCGACTCGATCTACGTCGGCACACAGCACCCCGAAGAGTCGTGGGAGTGGGTCAAGTTCGCGGCCTCGGCCGAGTGCGCCAATATCGTCGGCGACAGCGGCGTGGTCTTCCCGGCTCAGCAGTCGGGCGTCGAGCGCAACCTCAAGGCGCGCGAAGCGCAGGGCGTCGACGTGACGGCCTTCACCGATCTGGCGCTGGATCCGGATGCCACGTTCCTCTTCCCGATCACGGACAACGGCTCACAGGTCGCCAACATCATGACCCCGGTCATGCAGGCCATCTTGCTGGGCCAGGCGGAGCCCGATATCGCTACCGCCCTTAAGAACGCGAACGACGAAGTCAACGCGCTCTTCAAGTAAGCTCGGTTTCTCTCCTCAGGGCAGTGGGGCGGCGGCTCCGCCCCACTGCCCGTTGTCTGTTTTGGGAGCCTGATTCACCGGCTGCGCAGGAGCACTATGACGCGGCGACGCCACTGGTTCGGACGGCTCGGTCTGCTGGCCGGGATTGTGGCCACGGCCTGTGGCAACACTGGCGGGGTGGGGGGCGCCCCGAGCTCCGCCGCCTTCAGTGGACCCGACGTCGCGGCAGTTCGCTCGACCCAGGGCTTGAACCCTTCCTCTGTATGCGGCGACGGTTTTGTCGCCCACGTCCTCGATCACACGACCACCACGCACGGCACTGAAGTGCGGAAATTCGAGAGCAACGGCTCCGGTGTCGCGGTTGGCGACCTCGACACGGATGGCCTGCTCGACATCGCCTTAGCCAACGTCGGCGGCCCGGCGACGATCCTGTGGAACCGCGGCGGCCTGACGTTCGAGACCCAACGGCTCGGTGACGTCGAGACGCGCGCGGTCGCCATCATCGACGTCGATGGCGATGGCCAGCCCGACTTCCGGCTGCTCTATGCCAACGACATCGAGGGCCAGTCGGGCTTCTCTCGCGCGTNNCTGGACATCGCCTTCACCCATCAGGCCGGATCGGTCAGCTTCTGGCGCAACACGCCTCCACCGAGTGATGGGGAGCGGCCTGTTTTCAAACTGACCGGCCTTCCGGGTGTCATGCGCCCTGCGCATGCGATGGCCTGGGGCGACCTGAACCGCGACGGCGATCTCGACCTGGTGGCCGGGTCGTATGACGCCGAATTGCATCTCAAGCTCGGCGACACGTTCATGTTCAGCTCCGGCGCCGGCGTGTTCGCGTACGAACGGGTGGGCGCGGCCTACACCGGCACGCGCCTGGCCGAGACCTCGCAGGCACTGGCGATCTCGCTCCTCGACTTGAACGGCGACGGCCTCCCCGACATCCATGTCGGCAACGATTTCGATGTGGTCGATCAGTTCTGGCTGCAAACCGCCGACGGGTGGCAAAGCGATCGACCCCTCCCGGTCGTCACGCACAGCACCATGGGCCTCGACGCCGGCGACGTCGATAACGATGGTCGCGTCGAGTTGTTCGCCAGCGACATGAACCCTTACGACTCGTCCATCGACACCATGACGCGTTGGTTGCCGATGATGCACGAGCTCGATAAGCCGCGCCCGATGGGCGATCCGCAATTCAACGAGAACATGCTGTTCACGCGCGGCGACGACGGCGTCTTCACCAATGTCTCGGCCGAGCGCCGCATCAACGCCACCGGCTGGAGCTGGTCGGGTGAGTTCGGGGACCTCGACAACGACGGCTTCCTCGATTTGTATGTGGTCAACGGCATGATCGACGCCCAGCTCTTCGACTACCTGCCCAACCACGAACTTGTCGAGCAAAACCAGGCGCTCCGGAATCTGGGCGACGGCAGTTTCATGCCCGCGCCCGAGTGGGGTCTCGGCGCGACCGAGAGCGGGCGTGGGATGATGCTGGCCGACTTCGACAACGACGGCCGTCTCGATATCGTGGTCAACAACCTGCGCGCGCCGGCGATGCTCTATGCCAACCAGCTGTGCGCTGGACAGGCCCTCGAGGTGTCGCTGCTCTGGCCTGCTGTGCACAACACACACGCCATCGGCGCCCAATTGGCCCTGCATACCAGCACGGGCGTGATCTACCGTGACGTTCGGGTGAGCTGCGGGTATCTCTCCGGCAGCCCGGCCCGTGTCCACTTCGGCTTCCCGGAGGGCGCGACCCTCGAACGGCTCGAGATCCAGTGGACCGACGGCGCCGTGACGACCGCGCGCGACCTCGCGGCCGGCACCTGGGTGACCTTCACCCGTCAGGAGCCTTGAGATGGCCCATACCCAGACCACAGCGCCCCGTAAGCGTGCCAGCATCGGCGATTGGCCGCTCATCGCTTTGCTCAACCCGCGCGAGCACACGCCCTGGGTGATCCTGGCGGTGCTGACCGGCATCGTCGCCGGCTCGCTCGGGATGCAATGGCTCGGTTGGCCGTTTTGGAGCGCCGTCGCAGCCGTGATCGTGTTCATGCTGGTGCCCAGCATCGCCAAGTGGCGCAGCGATCAACAGAAATACGGTGAGGCCGTGATGGGCGTCAGCTTCCTGCTGGTCACCCAGGGCTTCCACACGATCGAGCACCTCGCCCAATGGGTCCAGTACCACATCCTCAGCTGGGACAAACGCGCGGCCGTTGGGCTGCTCTCGCCGGCCAACAGCGAATGGGTTCACTTCGTCTGGAACTCGATCGTCCTTGTGGTTGTGGCCCTGTTGATCTGGCGCGGTATGCGCAACGTCTGGGCCTGGCTGTTGTTGTTGTGGGCCATGGCGCATACCGCCGAGCACACCTACATGTTCGTGCGCTATCTGCAGGTCCTCGATAACCTGCAGGCGCTGGGCATCACGGATGTCACGGCGCAGGGCATGCCCGGCTTCTTCGGCCGCGACGGCTGGCTGGCGCGCAACGCCGAGCTCTGCGGGCCTCTGCTGGCGAGTTTCCCGGGCCTGGCCACGGCCAACCGGATCGACGTACACTTCTGGTGGAATGCTGGTGAGGCGGCCTTGCTCGGTCTGGCCGCCCATCGTTTCCTCAGCCTCGCGCTGAAACCCGTTGGCGGATCCGTCGGAACGGCCGCCACGTCATCAACTTCACTTTCCGAGAAAGACAGTCTATGACCAAGATCACGTTTATCGGCGCCGGCAGCACGGTGTTTGCCAAGAACCTGCTGGGCGACATCCTCAGTTTCCCGGAACTGGCCGACGCCACCATCAGCCTGATGGATGTCAACCCCGAGCGCCTGCGCACCTCCGAGATCGTGGCGCACAAGGTGGCCGAGTTCTTCGGCGCAAAGCCCAAGATCGAAGCGACGCTCGATCGACGAAAGGCCCTCGATGGCGCCGACTACGCCATCAGCATGTTCCAGGTTGGCGGCTATAAGCCCAGCACCGTCATCGACTTCGAGATTCCGCGCAAGTATGGCGTGCGGCAGACCATCGCCGACACCCTCGGCATCGGCGGTATCATGCGCGCGCTGCGCACCATCCCAGTCTTTCTCGAAACGACCCGGGATATGGAAGCCGTCTGCCCGGATGTGACCTTCCTGCAATACGTCAACCCGATGGCCATGAACATGTGGGCCATCAATCGCGCCAGCAAGATCAAGAGTGTGGGGCTGTGCCACAGCGTGCAGGGCACGGCCGAGGCGTTGGCCGGCGACCTCGGGATCCCGTATGACGAGATCAACTACGTCTGCGCCGGGATCAATCACGTCGCTTTTTACCTGCGATTCGAGCGCGATGGGCAGGATCTGTACCCCAGGCTGCGCGAGGTGGCCGAGGCCGGCTCGTTCGGCCGACGGTATCGCAACCTGGCCGACAAGGTGCGCTACGAGGTCTTCAAGCGTACCGGCTACTTCGTCACCGAGTCGAGCGAGCACTTCAGCGAATATGTGCCGTGGTTCATCAAGCGCGATCGGCCCGACCTGATCGAGAAGTACGAGATCCCGATCGAGGAATACATCACGCGCTGCGAGCTGCAGACCGCCGAGTGGGAGTCGCTGCGGGCGCGCTTCGAACGCGGTGACCTCGAGATCACGCATCAGCGCAGCCATGAATACGGGTCGCTGATCATCCATAGCCTCGAGACTGGGCAGCCGCGAGTCATCTATGGCAATGTCGCCAATCATGGCCTGATCGACAACCTGCCGATTGGCTGCACCGTCGAAGTGCCGGTGCTGGTCGACAAGAGCGGTCTTCAGCCGACGCGTATCGGCGCGCTCCCGCCGCAGCTGGCCGCGATCATGCAGACCAACGTCAACGTCCAATCGCTGGCTGTCGAAGCGGCGCTCACGGGCAAGCGCGAGCACATCTATCATGCGGCGATGCTCGACCCGCACACCGCGGCCGAGCTCAGCCTCGAGCAGATCTGGGCCATGGTCGACGAGTTGATCGACGCCCACGGCGAGATGCTGCCGACCTACACGGCGTAGGGTCCTGCCTTGGCATGGGTTGCGGACCTGACGAGCCGACCGCCTGCGATTTCGCGCGGTCGGCTCGTCGGCGCGACGCTCGCGATCTTCCTGGTCACGCTGGGCGTGTACTGGGCTTCGGCCGTTGTGCTCGATCGCACTCACACGCCCGACATGGCGTACTTCGATCAACTGGCCGATGCCTTTCTGCAGGGGCGGCTGTATCTGCTCGCCCCAAAAAGCACCCATGACCTGACGCGTTTCGCCGGGCGCTGGTATGTGCCCTTCCCGCCGATGCCCGCCCTCTTGCTGATGCCCTGGGTCGCCGTGGTCGGCGTGGGCGGCGTCAACACTGTGTTGTTCTCGGCGGTCATCGGCGCGCTGAATTCATCCCTGGCGTTTTGGCTGTTGCGCGAACTGGCCGAGCGACGCTGGATCAGCCTCGGCGGAGGCGATCTCCTCTGGCTGACAACTCTATGGGCGTTCGGCAGCGTCCACTGGTACATGTCGACGCTCGGCACAGTCTGGTTCGTCAGCCAACTCGTGACCGCCACATTCATGCTCCTGGCGGCAGTGCTGGCGCTGCGAACCCGACAACCGTTTTGGTCTGGGCTGGCGCTGGTCGGCGTGCTCTGGTCGCGCCCGTTGGGCGTACTCGTGCTGCCGTTCGTGGCTGTGATGGGCACGCTTGAGACCGACGGGCGCCTCGACCTGCGCCGACCGTTCAGTTGGGCTGCGACTGCGGCGCTGCCGATCGTGCTGGGGGCACTCGCGCTTCTGGCTTACAACCAGGTCAGGTTCGCCGATCCACTCGACTTCGGGTATTTGACGCAAAATGTTTCGCGTGAGGTGCTGGGCGATCTGCGCCGCTATGGCCAGTTCAACCTGCACTATCTCCCGCGCAATCTGTGGGCCATGTTGCTGGCGCTGCCGGTCGTCGACGAACAAGGGCGGTGGGTGCCGGTCATCGAAGGGATGAGCCTGCTCGTGACGACGCCGGCCATTCTGCTTGCGCTTCGCGCCCACGGACCGCATTGGTTGATCGTCTCAGCCGTTCTCGCCATTGTCTTGTTGTGGATCCCTTTGGGCACCTACTACAACACGGGCTGGTGGCAGTTCGGATATCGCTTCAGCCTCGACTTCATGGTGCCGCTCTGGGTCTTGATCGCGCTCGGTGCGCGCCGTCGCGCAGGTTGGCTCTCACGGGCCCTGATCCTGATCGGCGTGGTCGTCAATGCCTGGGGTACGTGGTGGTTTCTCAACCCGCTCTTCTTCGACTGAACCCACACGGGCATCCGGGCCTGGCTTACTCCCCATGGGAGCGTCGGGATAATTCGTACTTGTTTTATCCAGAATAGTGCGATACAGTAGGTCTACATAGCTGACCTGGCCTTTCTCCCCCTCCGAGTGGAAACGCAACGCAGGTCGGGTCAGCGAGCGCGCCGACGGCCGCGATTCCACGCTTTCCCCCCGAGCGTGCGCGGCGTTCGGCGCGCTATTTTTATCCTCCGAGTCATTGCCGCAACAGCCTGACCCGTTTGGTCGAAAGGCAGTGTGCCTATTGCGGCCCGCGGGGTTTGCACCGCGGCCCGCAGGGCCTGCGCTTCGCCAAGCAGCTGTTGTGCGGCGGCGAGCGTTGCCGTGGGCCCGGGTGTTGTCGGTGCGGGTTCGGGCGGAGCACCGGAAGCCAGCGGCAACCGCTCGCGGATGGCGTCAATCAGACTTCGTGCCTGAGCAGCATCCAGATCGCGCAGCAGCCCACGCTTCTTGCGTTGCTCATCCTCGTCATCGCCCGATGCGCGCTGCCCGGCTGTGCTCACCACGACGTCGGCCAGTCTGAGCACGCGCTGGATCAACCCCTGCTTGAACACAACCTGTTGGATGTTGGCAAAGCGCAGACTGGTCTCGTTGACCGTCCAAAGCCCATGACGGAGCTGAACGCCCTGATCGGTGACGAGATAGGCGATGGTGCGCCACTCGAGCCAGACTGTGATGAGCGTCAGCCCGAACTGCGTCAGAAAGCCGCCCAATGTCAGAGTCAATCCAACCCATTGCCATTCAGGCGGCAGATAGTCGCTGTAGTCGTCCCATTGAGTCAGGAACCGAATGAACTGCAGATTGCGCGGCAGCCACTCCGTCAGGTCGAAAGTTGAAAGCACGAGGATCAGGCCTGCCAGGGCCGAGAGCTGAGCGCCTGCCCACTTTACCCAATGCCAGAGATGCGCGCGCCGGCTTGGCCGGAGGAGTTGAAGCGCCTCTGCGCCGCGGATGGGCGTGGGCGGTTGCATGGCCGCTTGCAGCGCGCTCAGTGCTTGCCGGCCAAACGAGCCGGTGGGCTTCATGCTTCGGGCTCCGGTGGCGAGAACACTGCGCGGATGGCCCGCAGCTCGGCGGCGACATCCAGCAGGATCTGCGCCAGGGCGTTGGTCTCGGCGTCGGGTGCTGTTGGCACTGCCGTTGTCTGACGCGCTCCACGGCTGCGTTCGTAGAGGAAGTCGCGCACCGCCAGCGGATCAGGGAGGCCTTCGAGCGTCATCTCCGCCTTCGCGTCGCCGCTTGCCGTCTGGATCTCGAGCCGCGCGAGCCCGAGCCAGCGCTCCAGGACGTTGGCGCTCAGGTGGATGTCCTGGATGCGCGCGTAGGCCAGGCTGACCTCATGCCGCTCAAGCCCGCCCCAACGCATGGTGACGCCCTCGGCGTCGAACTCATAGCGGATCGTCCTGAAGCGCAGGCTGCGCTGGACGAGCGGAATGAAGAACAACGGCCCCCAGAACAGAGACGATAGCTGGTAATAGCGCAACAGGCTGGGCAATGGCCGATCTATCTTGAGGATCTCGGTGTGTTCCACGGGTCGGGCACCTCGGTTGACGGCTTACCTACAACTGTGCTGTGTTGGGGATGCCATTCACTACGAACGGCGTGCTGCCGGGTTGCGCCAGGCAACCCCGACGTGGCAAATCGCCCGGTTGGCGGATGTCGGTCGATAGTTCAGTGGCGTTGCACAGGTTACTGCCGCACAGGCTCGAAAAGCGCGTGAACGGCAGCCCGTAGCTCGCGGGTCAAGACCTTGCGATCGGTGCCGCCGATCGGTGCGCGCCCGTAGCGGATGCGGGCTGTGAAGTGCGGGAGTTGCAGCAGGCGCTGGAGGTGGAGTCGAGTCGGGAGTTCTTTGCTCCACACAATCGCCTCGGAGGCGGGCGGCGACCCGACCGGGGAGCTGTAGTGAAGCGCGCCATACCAGACCTGCCGCCCGGAGCGCGCCGCGGCGGCCAACAGTGGCGGATGGAACGGGAGCAGATCGACGCCCATCGACTTGGTCGCCTCAGGGAAGATGACCACGCTGAGCCCTTCGGCCAAGGCCTTCTCGATGCGGGTGTTGACGCGCGCGACCTCGGTGAAGTCCTCACGATCGATGAAGATCGTGCCGACGTCGGCCGCGGCCGAGCCGATCACGGGCATGCGCGAGACCTCGATCTTGGCCACGAACACGCACGGCAGCTCCGAGAGCAGCACGAGGATGTCGACATCGCTGAGGTGGTTTGAGACGAAGATGACGGGCTCGCTCGGCGGCGCGCCTTCACGCCGGACCCGGGCGCCGATCGCGGCCAGCATCCAACGCGCCCAGCCCTGCATGCAGGCGATACGCCACGCCGACCGGCCGGCCGGTCGCAGCAGCCGCAACAGGGCATCGCCAGTGCGCCACAGCACGACCGCGCCGCCGATGAGCACGCCGACCAGAAACAACCGCCAGACAACGAGCCGATCGCGCATGGGTCGCAGTATACCGGATGACACTTGGCGTCGTCTCGCGGGGCGACCGTCAGTTCGTGCGACCCAATTCCCGGCCTATAATCACAGCAGCCAAGATGCAGGTTGACCCGGGAGTAAGAGGATGCCCATCCCAATCAAAGATATCGAACGGGCGCGCGAAGTGTTGCGGCCCGTGATCCGCGCCACGCCGGTCATTGCCGATGGCCGTCTTGGCGAGCGCCTCGGGGCACAGATGTGGCTCAAGGCCGAGAACACCCAGTTGGCGGGCTCGTTCAAGGTCCGCGGCGCCTATTATTGTTTGAGTTGCATGACGCCCGAACAGCGGGGGCGTGGGGTGGTCGCGGGCTCGGCCGGCAACCACGCTCAAGGTGTGGCGCTGGCGGCACGGCTCTTTGGCGTGCCGGCCGTGATCGTCATGCCCGAGCACGCGCCGTTGACCAAGGTCACGGCGACGCGCCGTTTCGGGGCCGAGGTGGTGCTTCACGGCGCATCCTTCGACGATGCCGTCGTTCATGCCCACGATCTCGAACGAGAGCGCGATCTGACCTATGTCCACGCCTTCAACAACCGCGACGTGATCACGGGCCAGGGTACGCTTGGGCTGGAGATCGTCGAGGCGGTCCCCGAGGTCGATGTCGTTGTGGTGCCGATCGGCGGCGGCGGCCTGATCAGTGGGATCGCGTCCGCTGTCAAGCAGCGTCGGCCGAGCGCCCGTGTGATCGGCGTTCAGGCGGCCGGTTGCTCGGCGGTGCGCGAGTCGCTCAGGCGCGGCGAGCCTGTGACCGCGCCGAGTGCGCGCACGATCGCCGATGGCATCGCGGTCAAGCGTCCGGGCACGCTCACGCTGCCCCTGATCCAGGAGCTTGTCGACGACGTGGTCGAGGTCGACGACAACGAGATCGCGGACGCCATCGCGCACCTCGCGCTTTCATCGCATCTTGTCGTGGAAGGCGCCGGCGCCGCCGGCGTGGCGGCGCTGCTCGCCGGGCGTGTTTCGGTGCCGGCGGGTGGGCAGGTGGTTGCCCCGCTCGCGGGCGGCAACATCGACGGCAACTTGCTCAGCCGGGTGCTCGAGCAGGTGTCGGTGCGTCAGGGCCGTTCGCTTGTGCTGCGCGTGATGGTCGACGACCGGCCCGGCAACCTCGCGCCGTTGATCGCGTGCGTGGCCGGCGCCGGCGCAAACGTCATCGACATC
>DKKP01000227.1 GCA_002455335.1 Anaerolineales bacterium UBA6663
CCGCTTCGATTAAGCCTGGTTTATACTCGGTTAGCTCCCGGGCAGCCCACCGGAACTTCCGGTTGCGGCGCCACGTCTTTGACGGAACAAGGATGCGAGGAGACGCCAAGGAGAGCCATGCCCACGCCCAACTCATCGAACCCGGATCCCGAACGCCCAACCGGCGCCCGGCCGGAGAAGCCNNGAGGTTGCCCGGAGCCGACCAACCTTCGACGGTCTCGGCTGCACGCCCCCGGCGCGAAACCGACGAGCCCATGGCCGCGCCAGATCCGACTTTGGGCGAGGGTGGGGCGGCCCAAACCACGCGCCAACACCTCGATGTCGATCGCCATGGGATGCCGCTCCCGCGCAGGCCAGGGGCGCCGTCGCGGGTTCAGCCGCGCTTTGTCGAGCCGCGACCGGTCTCGGCCCCGGTCGATGACCCCGATCAGGGATCGATTCTGGGTGGAACCACGGCCTGGCACCGGCAGCCACAACGCCGGCAGGGGCCCAACCTCTGGCGTTGGATTCAGGTGTTGTTCTTCCTTGCGGTAAGCGGCGTGATCGTCGCCGTGATCGCGCTTGTGGGTGGGTACATCTACATCGCCAGCGATCTGCCCTCGGTCGATGATCTCGAGGCCCGGGCCTCGCAGTTCGAGACCGCCCGGATCTACGACTCGCAGAACAATCTGCTCTACGAGGTCAACGACCCGACAGCCGGTCGGCGCACCCGTGTGCCGCTCGAGCGCATCTCACCCTACCTGATCGCGGCCACGATCGCGACCGAAGACAAGAACTTCTACAGCCACCCCGGCTTTGACCCGATCGGCATCGTCCGCGCGATCGTGCAGAACCTCGAGGCCGGCGACACCGTCTCAGGCGCCTCGACGATCACGCAACAACTTGTGCGCCAGCTCGTGCTCACACCCGAAGAGCGCCTCGAGCGCACCAACTGGCGCAAGATCCGCGAGATCGTGCTCGCCGCCGAGATCGAGCGCCGCTACACCAAGCGCGAGATCCTCGAGCTCTTCCTCAACGAGAACAACTACGGCAACCTGGCTTACGGCATCGAAGCTGCCGCCGAGCTGTACTTCGGCAAGACCGCGGCCGAGCTCGACCTGGGCGAGGCCGCGATGCTGGCCGGGTTGCCGCAGGCGCCGGCGGTCTACGATGTCTTCACCAACCGCAAGGGCGTCGAGGGCCGTCAGCTGCAGGTGCTCGGGCTGATGCGGGCCCTGAGCGAGGAGCGAGGTTGCATCCCGCTCGAGATCGAGGCGACGCCGAACCCGGTGTGCGTCGAGGTCGACGAGGTCACCGTGGCGATCGCCACGATGCAGACGCGCACCTTCACGCCGCCGCGCAACGACGCGCGCTTCCCGCATTGGGTGCTATACGTGCGCCAGCAGCTCGAGGCCCAGTATGGCCAGCAACTCTACCGCGACGGCCTGAACATCTACACCACGCTCGACCCGAACCTGCAGACGCTGGCCGAGCAGGTCGTGGCCGAACAAATCGCGGCCCTGCAGGACCGCAACGTGACGAATGGCGCGCTTGTCGCGATCGACCCACGCACGGGCGAGATCAAGGCGATGGTTGGCTCCGATAACTACGCCGATCCGGTCGACGGCCAGATCAATATGGCGCTCATCCCGCGCCAGCCCGGTTCGTCGATCAAGCCGTTTGTGTATGCGCTGGCGATGGAGAAGGGCTGGACGCCCGCGACTCTGCTCTGGGACGTGCCAACCGAGTTCCCGGATGGGGCCAATGACCCTTACCGGCCGACCAACTACGACGGGCTGTTCCATGGTCCGGTGCTCCTGCGCGGCGCTCTCGCCAACTCGTACAATGTGCCGGCTGTGCGCGGGATCCAGTTCACGGGCGTCCGGCAGGACGGCGGGCTTGTGCAGTTCATGAACAAGTTCGGGGTTACGACACTGACCCGCACCGATTACGGCCTGTCGCTCGGTCTTGGCGCGGGCGAGGTGCCTCTGTTGCAGATGACTGGCGCCTACGCCACGCTTGCGCATCAGGGTCAACGGGTCTTTCCGATCTCGATCAAGCGCATCGTCGATCTCGACGGCACCGTGGTTTGTGAGCAGCCGCTCTCGGCGGCCGAAGTGCGGACCGATCCGCCACCGTGTCAGGCCCCGCCCGAGGGCTGGGGGCAGCCCGTGCTCTCGGCCGAGACGGCGTATCTGATCACGAACATCCTCTCCGACAACGCCGCGCGCACTCCGGCTTTTGGCCCGAACTCGCCGCTGGCGCTGTCGTTCCCGGCGGCGGTCAAGACCGGCACGACCAACGACTACCGTGACAACCTGACGATCGGGTACACGCCCGAGCTGGTCACGGGCGTCTGGGTCGGCAACGCCGACTTCACGCCGATGGCCGCCGGCACGAGCGGCGTCACCGGAGCGGCGCCGATCTGGAACCTGTTCATGGAAACCGCGCTGGCCGGCACCAGCTCGAACTTTGTCCGTCCGGGCGGCATCGTCGAGCGCACGATCTGCACGCTTTCGGGCGCCGAGCCGGGCGCGAACTGCCCACCCGATCGGCAGCGCGTCGAGCTCTTCGCGCAGGACAAGCTGCCGCTGCCCGCCGACCGCGATCTGCAGCAGAAGGCCTACATCGATCCTTACACCAACCTGCGGCAGACCGAGGCCTGCGCCCGCGCCTATCAACCCGATCGGCTCTTCGATCAGCAGCGCGATATCGTCGACGTCACGGATGAGGCGGCCCGCAAGTGGTTGACGCAGGACCCCGCCGGTCAGGCCTGGGCCGCGGCGCTGGGCATCCAGCCGCCGATCTTGTGGTCGCCGCCGCGCGATTGCGCCGAAACCGATCCGCGGCCGATCCTGTCGATCGCGTATCCGCCCGAGGGCGTCACGCTGCAGCCTGGCCAGATCGAGATCCTGGGCACGGCCGGCGCTACGGCCGATTTCGCCTACTACGAGATCCAATACGGGATCAGCCATTCGCCGGAGGGCTGGGGGCAGGTGCTCGGCCCGAACACCAACCCGGTGCTTGGAACGTCGCGGTTGACCCAGTGGGATGCCTCGAGCCTGCCCGACGGCCCAGTCACGGTGCGCGTGATCGTCCACGCGCAGAACGGCGGCTCGGCCGAGTATCGCGTACGTTTCACGATCGAGCGCCCCACGGCAACGCCTGAGCCGACCGCGACCATCACGCCCACGCCTACCCAGACGTTCACGCCGTTACCGACCAGCACGATGCTGCCGACCGACACCCCGGCACCCACATCGACGTCAATGCCGACCGCGATGCCGACCGAGACAGTCGCGGCCCCGACACCGGAGTTGACCCCGCTGCCCAGCGCAACACCGTGAGTTGATGGGCGCGGAGCGAAGAGCGTGGTGCGTCGAACGCTGGTGCGTTTGGTGTGATGCGCGGAACGAGGAGCGCCGGGCTGCCTCCATCGCCTGGAAGCCAAGGTTATCCTGAGGGCCCAAGACGAGATGAGTCAATCGTCACGCGTTGGCCCGAAGGATCTGTCCTGAGGCGTAGCGGTCGGGGTGGGTCATCAGATGAGGAGATGTCGCGCGACAGATCCGTTGGGGCCAACACAACGCTGCAGCGGCGGGCCCCCAGGCGCACAAGGCTGACAGTTTGGCGCGGCGAGCGCAATGAGCCGGCTCACCGAATGCGCCACGCTCTTGGCTTATCGCACCACGGTTATGATTGACCCATGCAAACAGGGCACATGGTTAGGCGCAACGCCGACGTGAGTCGGGTGCTGACAGCGGTTTTGGGTCTCAATCTGCTGGTCGCGGCGATCAAGTTGACGTTGGGGTTCCTGACCGGCTCGCTAGCGATCCTGGCCGATGCGTTTCACTCGCTGATCGACTCGTCGTCGAATGTGGTCGGGCTCCTTGGCGTGTGGATCGCTGGCCGGCCGGCAGACGATAACCACCCGTATGGCCATCAACGCTTCGAGACCATCGCCGCGCTGGGCATCGGCGTGATGCTCGCATTAGCCGCGTACGAGATCGGCACCGGCGTGTTCCAGCGGCTAACGGCCGGCGTCGAGATCCCTGTGACGGGTGTCAACGAGATCGCGCTCATGGCCGGGACCTTCGCGATCAACGTGGTGATCGTCTGGTATGAGTCGCGCGAGGGCCGACGGCTCAATAGCCCGGTGCTTCTCGCGGATGCGCAGCATACCCGCACCGATCTATTCGTGACGGTGTCGGTGGTGGCGGCTCTGATCGGCGGCCGGTTGGGCTGGGCCTGGCTCGATCCGGTCGTGGCGCTGGGCGTTGTCGTGCTATTGGCGAAGGCGGCCTGGGGCATCGTCAGCTCGGCGTCGTTGACCCTGACGGATGCCGCTGTGCTCGATCCAAAAGAGGTCGAGCGGATCGCGTGCGCTGTCCCTGGCGTCACCGCCGTGCATGGCGTGCGCTCACGGAATCGCGGTGATGGCGCATGGATCGATCTTGCGATCGCGGTCGACCCGGTCATGGACACGGCTCAGGCACACGCCGTGGCGTGCGAGGTCGAGCGACGGATGGGCGACGCCTTGCCAGGCGTGGTGGAGACCTTTGTGCACGTCGAGCCCGTCGCGCCGCCGCAGCGCGGCTGGAACCATCTCTCGGCGCAATTGCGCACCCTGGCCGATGGCATGGGCCTGGGTCTGCATGACCTCAATGCCCACGCCGAGCCCGACGGCCGGATCGCTGTCGAGATGCATGTTGAGGTCGACGAGCGCCTATCCCTGACCGAAGCGCATGCGCTCGTCGACACATTCGAGACGCGTGCGCGGGAAGCCCTGCCGGGTGTGGCCGATGTGGTGACCCACATCGAGCCCCTCCCCGAGGTGATCGCAGACGAAGCCGGTCGGGTCGAGCGCGCCGAGGCTGTGACCGCGGCCATTCGCGCCGCCACAGACGACCTGGCCGGGGCGGGGGCCTGCCACGACATCGTCCTTCACAATGTCGGCGGACATCTGCTCGCGACGCTGCACGTCAGCCAGCCTGGCGCGCTGTCGATCGGGGCAGCCCACGCCCTGTCTGAGCGCATCGAACGCGAGATCCATCGAGTCGTGCCCGAGTTGCATCGGACTGTGATCCACGTCGAGCCGGTTTAGGGAGCGTGGGGAGCGCGGGAGCGCAAAAACGAACTCCGTGAACGCACAATGCTCCACGCTCTACGTACAACGCCCACGCTCCACGCCCCACGCCGCTACGGCTCCACGGCGCCCAACTCGGCCGCCAGGGCGTTTAGGACCGCCTCGCCTTCGCTGAGCTGCGGGCCGAAGGGCGTATCGACGACCGCGATCGAGATCGGCACCTCGAGGTTGACCGGCACCTTGGCGTTGATCGGCACGGTCAGGCTGACCGGGATGGTTTGTTGCAGCCGGATCGGCAACTCGGCCCGGATCGGCAACGTGATCGTGCGGGTTCCGAAGCCCGGGATCTCGAGCGGGATGCTGACGATGGTCGAGATCGGCACAGTGTTGCTGATCGGGATCGTAATCGTGCGGCTGATCGGCACGCTGACGTTGACCGGAATCACCTGATTGACCTCAAATGTGTAGTTGATCTCGGCCTCGCGGATCTCACCGACCGCAGCCGCAGCTTGCGCGGCAGCGACACCGGCTTGAGCGCGCACTTGAAGCAACGTGTTGATCAGGTACAGGTTGAGCGCCAACGCCGCGATCGCCACAAGCCACAACAACCAGTAGTCAAGAGGACGGGGTGAGTCGGTTTTGAGCATAGTGTGTTCTAATCTGAACCTGGCTTCTGAAGCCAAAGCATACCCCAACCCGGAGCACGCGCCTACATGACCGATCTCCTCACCCCCGAACACTTCAGTCGTCAGACAGATTCCATGCTGGCGCTGCTCAAGATGCTTGTCGAGATCGAGTCGCCCTCGACCGACAAAGCCAGCGTCGACCTGCTTGCGGCGGCGTTGTTGCCGCACCTGACCGAGTTGGGCGCTGAGGTGACGATCGACCCGCAAGCTGAGTTCGGCGACAACGTCGTGGCCCATTGGCCGGCCCCGGCTGGCGCGACGGCTGGCGGAATCCTGCTCATGTGCCATCTCGACACCGTCTTCCCGCTCGGCACCCTGGCGCGTCAGCCATGGCGGGTCGAAGGGGGCAAGGCGTTCGGGCCCGGGACGATCGATATGAAGGCAAGCATTGTCCTGGCGCTCACAGCTCTCGCCGAGCTGCGCCGCTCCGGGCGTTGGCCCGCGCGACCGATCACGTTGCTTCTCACTTCAGACGAGGAGATCGGCAGCGAAGGCTCGCGCGCCCTCATCGAGCGCCAGGCACAGGCTCATGCCCTCACACTCTGTCTCGAGCCCTGTCTGCCCGATGGCTCGCTCAAGACCGCGCGCAAGGGGATCGGCGAGATCGAGTTGGTTGTCCGTGGGCGCGCCGCGCACGCCGGCACAAACCACGCCGAGGGCCGCAACGCCATCCATGAGCTTGCGCATCAGATCCTGGCCGCCCAGGCGCTCACCGACTATCCCCGCGGCACGACCGTCAATGTCGGCGTGATCAGCGGCGGGACGCGCTCGAACGTCGTCGCTGAGGAAGCGCGCGCCAGTATCGACTACCGTGTGCCCACCCTGGCCGAGGCCGAGCGGTTGGCGGCCTGGATCGCGAACCTCAAACCCGTTTTGCCGGATGTGACCCTCGAGGTCCAGGGCGGGCTCAATCGCCCGCCGATGCCACGCGATGCTTTGATGGTCGAGACGTTCGCGCGTGCCCAGGCGATCGCGGCCAAGGTCGGTCTGACGATCGGCGAGGGGAGCACGGGCGGCGGGTCGGATGCCAACTTCGTCGCACCGCTTGGCGTGCCCGTGCTCGACGGCCTGGGCGCGGCCGGAAACGGCGCGCACTCCGAACGTGAACACATCGTGATCGCCAGCCTGCCCGAACGCGCGGCGTTGCTGGCGGGATTGCTCACGGCCTGGCCGTGATACGGTGGGTCTGCGGCAAAAATCATTTGAGAATCCGTGTGATTCTGTTGTCGCGGATGACGCGGATGTCGCCCGATCGTCCGCCATGGCGGAGCGCGCAGGCCGGGCCACGGAGGAGCCCATCGTGCGCACGCATGAGTTGATGCCCTGAGCGACGCGGCCGCGGGCGGCTCCGGCCGACGGTCAAACGGAGCCTGCACGGCGAGCGAGGTAAGCGATGTCCCAATCCCTATCCGGTCAGGTCGCGCTCGTCACCGGCGGCAGCACGCTGCTCGCCGAGGCCGTCTGCGTCGCCCTGGCGCAGCAGGGCGTGCCCGTGGTTGCAAACGGGCCGCTGGCTGACCGCCTCGACTCTCTCGTCGCGGCTGTGGCGGCGGTCGGCGGGCAGGCCGTGCCTGTGCCCGGCCCGCTCGAGACGCCGGCCCAGGCCGAAGCGCTGGTGAGCGCCGTGCTCGGCGCGTTCGGCAGGCTCGATCTCGTCGTCTGGATCGCGCCGTTCTGGAACGGCGGCCTGATCCACGAGCATTCGGTGGCCGTGTGGGATCGGGTGCTCGCGGGCAATCTGCGCGAGCCCTTCTTGCTGGCGCGTGCCGCGCTGCCTGTGCTGCGCGATCAGGGCAGCGGCCAGATCCTGGCGATCGGGTCCGATTCGGCGCTCGGCGCCTATGCCCGCGATGGCGCCTTCAACGTGGCGCTGCACGGCCTGAACGCGCTGATGGATTTGATCCGCATCGAGAACGCCGAACACGGCATCCGCGTCCACGTCCTTGCGCCGGGCCTGGCGCAGACGCAAACCCACGACGCTGAAGGCCTGCCCAACCTGACGACGGCCGACGTTGCGGCCTGGGCTATCTGGGTGCTTACCCGGCCGGCGCATCTGCGGCCCAATGGCCCGATCGTGATCTAGCCCCGGCCACGTCAGCGCCGGCGCCATCAAGTCGTTCGGGGGTCGGTCCGCGCGCTGTGCGCCTCATCTGGGAAGTGCGCGTGCGCCAGCCCCCAGAAGCGCACGCCGTGGCGTTCGACCTTCTGGGCGCGGCCACTGACCGCGAGCTCGGCCAGCGCCTGGCGGACGTGGCCGGGCGCCCAACGGGCGAGCGCGCGCTCGAGCTCGTCCTGGCGCATCGGGTGGCGCGTGATCACGCTTACGATCGCGTCGATCAGGTCGGGCCCGCCGCTTAGGTCGAAGATCCCCTGCGCGGGCTGGACGACCTGCGCCAGCCCCCCGAGGATCCGCGTGGCGCGTTCCAGCCCGGCCTCATCGGGCGGCTCCACCCACGTCTCGGCCNNCGCGGCAGCTCGTGCTGGTCGGCGATGGCCTCCAGCGCCTCCTCGGTGTCGTTGGCGCCGCGGATGAGCATCACCTCGACCCACAACCGGCCCGTGTACCCGGCGCGAAACGCGCTCAGGCCTTCGACGATCCGTTCGAACGTCACATCGGGGTGCGGTCGGTTGAGCCGGCGATAGAGTTCGGGGGTGCCGGCGTCGAGGGTGGGGAGGACGGCATCCGCCGTGGCCAGGTCGCGCCGAACCTCGGGCAGGTGCAGCAGGGAGCCGTTGGTGATCACGGCCACCGGTCGATCTGTGCCAGCCTGCACCTCGCGGATCAGCCAGCCGATCCCGCTATGGAGCGTCGGCTCCCCTGACCCAACGAACGACACCCAGTCGATCGCGCCGGCCGGATGGGCGGCCAGCGCGGCGCGTGCCTCGGCCAGCACCTCGGCGCGCGGCGCGTACTCCTTGCGCTCATTGGTCAAGGGCACCGAGCGGCCGAGCTGGCAATACACGCAGTTCCAGTTACAGGTCTTGAGCGGGATCAGATCGATCCCGAGCGATTGCCCGAGCCGTCGCGATGGGATCGGGCCATAGACATACTGCATACCCCTCCAGCCGTCACGGCGCGCTTGGGCGCCGATGATCGTGACGGTAACAGCATACACCGGAACTCTGGCCCGAATGGGGCTCGCCGTGGCGCGGCGTCCTCCATATACTTAGCCGACTAAATATTAGTCGGCTAAGGAGTGTTGGCGTATGTTGACCGAACCGGAGACGCTCGATCATCTGCTGGCGCAGGTCTCGCGGCTGCACCACCATCGGGCCCATGCGATGTTTGGCCAGCTCAAGCTGTATCGCGGACAGCCGCCTGTGCTCTTTGCGCTCTGGGAGCGCGACGGGCAGACCAGCGGCGAGTTGGCGCGGCGGCTGGATGTGACGGCGGCGACCATGACCCGCATGCTGCAGCGTATGGAGCGCTCGGGCTTTGTGGCCAGGCGCCCCGACGAGGTCGATCAACGGGTCTCGCGGGTCTATCTGACCCCGGCCGGCCGGGCTGTGCGATCGAAGCTCGAGGCTTTCTGGCAGCGCATGGACGTCGAAGTCTTCGCGGGTCTGAGCGAGCGCGAGCGCGCGACGCTGCGAAAGCTGCTTCTCCGCGTCCGTGCGAACCTGGCCACGGCCATCGCCGAACCGCCGCCGCCCGGGCGCCCGCGCCCAAGAGGAAACCCACGATGAGTGCAGGACTGAAACTGGCTAAGGAGCTGCGACCGTACTGGCGTTGGGTCGTGCTTGCGCCGCTCTTGATGATGCTCGAGGTCGCGATGGATCTACTCCAGCCGCGCATGGTCGAGCGGATCATCGACGAGGGCATCGCCCGGCTCGACCTCGGCCTTGTGCTGCAAACCGGGCTGCTGATGTTCGGCCTGGCGGTCATCGGCGCGCTGGGCGGGATGAGCAACGGTTTCTTCGCCGAGAGCGCCGCCCAGGCCTTCGGGGCCGACCTGCGCGAGCGGTTGTTCCGCAAGGTGCAGGCCTTTGCCTTCGTCGACCTCGAAGCGATCGACACCGGTCAGTTGATCACGCGGCTGACCAATGACGTCACCCAGGTTCAGGAGGCGCTGCTACTCGTCCTGCGCATTCTTGTGCGCGCGCCGTTGCTGCTGCTCGGGAGCCTGATCATGGCCGTGCTTACGAGCCCGAGCCTGGCCTGGCTGCCCCTGGTGCTCCTGCCGATCGAGCTCGTCGCCGTGGTCTGGCTGATCCAGCGCGTGACGCCGCTTTTCACGCGTGTGCAGGAGCGGCTTGACGCGCTCAACCAGGTGATGCAGGAGAATCTCGCGGGCGCGCGTGTGGTCAAGGCCTTTGTGCGCGCCGCCTATGAGCAGGCCCGTTTCGGCGATGCCAATCAGCGCCTGACCGATGACTCGATCCGTGCCGGGCGCACGGTCGCCGTGATGCCGGCCTTCATGATGTTCACGCTCAACGCGAGCATCGTGGCCGTGTTGTGGTTCGGCGGCGTCGAGGTCAGCCGGGGTGGGCTGCAACTGGGGCAGGTGATCGCCTTCATCAACTACCTGACGACCGCGCTCTTCTCCTTGATCATGGTCAGCCATCTGATCATCCATCTGGCGCGCGCCGAGGCATCGGCCAAGCGCATCCTCGAGGTGCTCGACCGACAACCAGCGGTTCAGAACCGGCCCGAGGCGCTGACCGAGGTCACGCCACGCGGTCGGGTAACGTTCGAGGACGTGACCTTCGACTACCAGGGCCGCGACGGCGACCCGGTGCTGCGCGGCGTGAGCTTCACGGCCGAGCCCGGGCAGACCGTGGCCCTGATCGGCGCCACCGGCTCGGGCAAGTCGAGCCTGGTCCACCTTATCCCGCGCTTCTACGACGTCACGGGTGGTCGGGTCACGATCGATGGCCATGATGTGCGCGACCTCGATCTGGCGACGCTGCGCCGCAACATCGGCATCGCGCTGCAGGAGGCCGTGCTCTTCAGCGGCACGATCCGCGACAACATCCGCTACGGTCGGCCCGATGCCACCGAGGCCGAGGTCGAAGATGCGGCGCGGGCCGCGCAGGCCCACGATTTCATCCAGTCGCTATCGCAGGGCTACGACACGCTGCTCGGCCAGCGCGGCGTCAATCTATCGGGCGGGCAGAAGCAACGTCTGGCGATCGCCCGCGCCTTGCTCGTCCGGCCGGCCGTCTTGATCCTCGATGACAGCACGAGCGCCGTCGACGTCGAGACCGAGACCCGCATCCAGGCCGCGCTCGAGGAGGTCATGCGCGACCGCACAAGCTTCGTCATCGCCCAGCGGATCAGCACGGTGCTGGCCGCCGACAAGATCCTGGTGCTCGACGACGGCCAGATCGTGGCTGAGGGCACCCATCGCCAGCTGTTGGCCGAGAGCCCGATCTACCGCGAGATCTACGATTCGCAGCTGGGCGGAGGTGAGCGCCATGACTGAGCCCCGGCGCACTACCCCCGGCGCGCCTGGGCCGATGGGGCTTCGCCCCGGAGGCGGTGGCCCGCCGATGGCGTTTCTGCAGGACGCGCCCAAATCCAAGGAGGCGGGCGCGACCCTGCGCCGTCTCTGGGCCTATCTCGAGCGGCAGCGCTTGGCCCTGGCCGGCGTGGCCGCGCTGGTGCTCGTCACCGCGGTGGTCGACCTGCTCGGCCCGTACCTGATGGGCCTGGCGATCGATCGGTACATCGCTACTGGGGATCTGCCGGGGCTGGCCGGGCTCCTGGGCTGGATGCTCTTGTCGTTCCTCGCCGCAGCCGCCGGCACCTGGTGGCAGACCTACCTGATGGCCGGCGTCGCCCAACGAGTCGTGCGTGACCTCCGCGTCGATCTCTTCGGCAGGTTGCAGACCCTGCCCCTGCGCACCTTCGATCAGCGCTCGCACGGTGAACTGATGAGCCGTTTGACCAACGATGTCGAGAACATCAGCAACATCCTGGCGACAAGCGCCAGCCAGCTGATCGCCAACGTCGTCGGCCTGATCGGCGTGGTTGTGCTGATGTTCCTGATCAACGTGCCGCTGGCGATCGTCAGCCTGATCGTCATGCCGCTCACGGTGGTGCTGACGCGCGCCATCGCCAGCCGCACGCGAGTCGGGTTCCGCGAGACCCAGGCCGCACTCGGCGAGCTCAACGGCATTATCGAGGAGACCGTCACCGGCGAGCGGGTGGTGCAGGCCTTTGTCCGTGAAGTTGCCACGACCGAGCAGTTCGTGACGGTCAATCGTCGGCTGCAGAGGGTCGCGTTGCGCGCCCGGGTGCTGACCAGTTTCATGGGGCCGCTGATGAACATGGTCAACAATTTCGGCCTGGCTGTGGTGGCCTGCGCCGGCGGGGTGCTGGCCGTGTCGTCACTGGCCACGATCGGCGCGATCGCGTCGTTCATCAACTACGCCGGCCGGCTCGGGCGGCCGCTGAACATGATCGCGCAGTTGTTCACGTCGATCCAGGCCGCGCTGGCGGGCGCTGAACGCGTCTTCGAGCTGATGGACGAGACGCCCGAGGCCGACGTCGATGCGCCTGCGCCGTTCGCGCATATCCGCGGTCGGGTGCGTCTGACCGATGTCACCTTCGGCTACGACCCGGCGACCCCGGTGCTCAAACACGTCGATCTCGAGGCCGCGCCGGGTCAGACTGTCGCGCTGGTCGGCCCCACCGGCGCTGGCAAGACCACGATCGCCAACCTGCTGACGCGCTTCTACGACATCGCCGCCGGGACGATCGAGATCGACGGCGTCGACGTGGCGGCCGTGCACAAGGACGACCTGCGTCGGCGGATCGGGCTTGTGCTGCAGGATAACTTCCTTTTCGCCGACACCGTGATGGCCAACATCCGTTACGGGCGGCTCGAAGCCACAGACGCCGAGGTGATCGCGGCGGCGCGGATGGCCAATGCCGATGCCTTCATTCATCGGCTCCCGCACGGTTACCAGACGATGCTGACCGAGCGCGGCGGCAACCTCAGTCAGGGCCAACGTCAGTTGCTGGCGATCGCGCGCGTCATCCTGGCCGACCCGGATGTGCTCATCCTCGACGAGGCGAC
>DKKP01000320.1 GCA_002455335.1 Anaerolineales bacterium UBA6663
CGCCGCCGCTGGCGCAGGCGTCTTCGACGCGCGTGGCCGCGCGCGGGGTCAGGCCGATCGCGTCGGCCAGGTGCGGGGCTGTGTGGCCCTGGTGCTCGAACAGCTCGCTCGAAAAGTTGCCGACGAACAGGCTCTCGATCGCGCCTGGGTCGAGCCCCTTATCGATCGATGCACGCAGCTCCTTGAAGGCCTCGACGAACAGGTCACGGCTCGATTTCTGCGCGAAGGCGCCAAAGGCGCTCATCCCTGCGCCGACGACGGCGACCCCACGGGCAAGACGATGGGTTCCAGGCATGGTCGTTGGGGTGGTGGGTTGATCGAGGGTCAGGGCTTCCCCTGACCCTCGATCAACCTACACCACCTTCTCCTTGTCAGACGGCGGCCAGGTGGGCCGTGAAGGCCGCCAGGAACTCGGACGGTTTCTCGATATGCGGCGAATGGCCGGCATCGGCGATGACGACTTCCTTGAACGCGCCGCCCTTGGCCTGATACGCCTCGAGCACGGCGCGCGTTTGCCCCACCATGGGCTGCGGCGGGAAGACGTCGGCGCCCGGCCAGCCGGGGACGAAGCCGAGCTGCCCGAGCGTGCCAAAGTCGAAGAACGAGGCATCGCCCACGATCTGGTCCGCGTCGCCGCGCACCCAGAGTACAGGCGGCTTCTTGGCCAGGTCGACGATGCCGCTGGCGTTGAAGTATTTGGGCGAGAGCGCGTTGATCGGGCCGAGCGTCCCCGGCGCGACGTTGGGCCAGTTGGCCGAGGGGGTCAGGTCGCCAGGGTATTTGTCGACGCCGGTCTTCTCGAGCAGCGCGGCTTCGAGGAAGGCCTCCTCGCGCCCGGCCTTGAACGGCGCCTTGTAGTAGAAGGCGTTGATCACGTTGCGCGGCGAGTTCGGGTCCTCGGCGCTGCGATCGCCGGCCTGGATCCGTTTGACGAATTCGGGGTTGACCGTGCCGCCGCCCGAGCCGGCGCAGTCGTCGTAGCACGGCGTGCCAGCGAGGCCCTTTGTGCCGCCGAACCCGTACGGGCTGACCGGCGCAACAAGCGTGAGCGAGGCGACCAGTTCGGGGTAGTCGAGCGCGAACTGCAGGATCGCGCCGCCGCCGGCCGACCAGCCGACCAGATGCGCGGCCTTCGTGCCGAGCGCATCCGACAGCGCCTTGAGGTCGTCTGACCAGTCGCGCGCGCCACGGGTGCCATCGATGACCTTGTCTTCGGTGTCGCCGTAGCCGCGCAGATCGGGCGCGATGCACCGATACTGCGGCGGCATCGACAGCATCAGCTCCTCCCAGTACGTGGCGGCCGAGAAATTGCCGTGGATGAAGACGACCGGGATGCCGTCCTCAGGGCCGCTGAACAGCACATGCTGCTGCAATCGCGGCGTATCGATCAATCGCGATGTGACTCCGGGCAGGGTGGGGACGGTGGGCATGGAGACTCCTGTGATTGGTGATTACTGATTGTGGATTGCTGATATCTGATCGCTGACCGTTCTCAGCGAGATGGGCCGGGCGAATAGGTCCGGCGCAGCTCGCGTTTCAGGATCTTGCCCATGCCCGAGAGCGGCAACGCGTCAAGCAGTTCGACCCGCTTGGGCACCTTGTAGCGCGCCAGTTGGCCGCGCAGATGCGCGAGCAACTCGTCTGGCGAAGCCTGGGCGCCGGGCCTGAGCACCACGGCCGCGACGCCGACCTCGCCCCATTGCGGGTCGGGCACGCCGACGACCGCGCATTGGAGCACCTCTGGATGTCTGTACAGCGCGGCCTCGATCTCGGCCGGGTAGACATTCTCGCCGCCCGAGATGAACATGTCTTTCTTGCGATCGAGGACGAAGAAGTAACCCTCGTCGTCGTAGCGCACGATGTCGCCTGTGTGGAACCAGCCGCCGGCATCGATCGCGGCGCGTGAGGCCTCGGGGTCGTTGTAGTAGCCCGAGCACCCGCTCGGCCCACGCAACACGAGCTCGCCGGGCTGATCGGGCCCGAGTGCCTCGCCGAGGTCGTCCACCACGCGCACATCGACGAAGAAATTCGGCCGGCCGATGCTGCCGGCCTTGCGCACGGCATCTTCGGGCGCCAGGGCGAACAGCCCCGGCCCGAACTCGGTCATGCCAAAGCCCTGCTTGAACTTCACGCCCTTCTCGGCCACATAGCGCTCGATCAGGGGCACGGGCAGCGGCGCGCCGCCGCTTGTGCAGAAGCGCAGCCGGCTCAGATCGGCCTTCTCCCAGTTCGGGGCCTGGGTCAGCATCTGGTACATCGTCGGGACCGCGGCGAAGACCGTGATGGCTTCGCGTTCGAGCAGGTCGAGCACCTGGGTCGCGTCGAACTGGCGCACCAGATGCGTGGTGTTTCCAAACGTCACCTGGGTCGCGAGATAGGTGAACAAACCGCCGGCATGAAAGAGTGGGAAGACGTTGAGATAGACGTCCCCGTGGGTGAGGTCGTGAATGACCGTGTTGAGCGAGTTCCAGTTGATCTGCCGATGGCTGATCATCGCGCCCTTCGGCAGTCCGGTGGTGCCGCCCGTGAAGAGCAGACAGGCGATGTCCTCCAGATCGAGCGTCTCGCAGGTCACGGGCGCGTCGGAGGCCTGCGCCAACGCTGTGTCGAACCACAGGCTGCCGGGCAGGCCTGGCCCATCGAGATGGAGCAGGAAGCTCAGGGCTGCCGGCCCGGCTCGCAACGCGGCCACGATCTCACCCGCCTGAGCCTGGTAGTCATCACCGAAGATGAGGCCGCGCGCCGAGACATGTTCAAGGATGGCGGCGTTCTCGCGCCAGTGCAGCCGCCAGTTGAGTGGCGTGTGGATCGCGCCGAGTTTGCCGCAGGCATAGAAGGCGATCAGGTGCTCGACGCCGTCACGAGCCAGGATCGCCACCCGGTCTCCCCGCGCGACGCCCTCGGCGCGCAGCCAGTTGGCCAGGCGGTTGGCACGATCGTTCAACTCACGAAACGTCAGCCGCAACGCCGGGGTCTTGCCGTGATCGACAATGGCGAGCCGGTCCGGCGTGTATAGCGTCCGTCGCCCGAGATAGTCGCCGACGTGCATCATTCACCTCAGCTTCGTCGCACTCACCACCGCCACAGCGACGCGGCCATCGCCATGCCGCCGCCGCTGGCGCAGAACATCACCCACTCGCCTGGCCGTGGGCCGCGCCCCTGCTCGAGCGCGTCGTCGAGGGCCATGGGGATGCAGGCCGAGCCTGTGTAGCCCCACTTGTCCATGATCCAGTGAGTCTTGGCCATCGGCTGGCCGAGCGCGTCCATCATCAACTCGATTGTGCGCAGGTTGAGTTGCGTGAAGTAGAACCTGTCGATCCCGTCGAGCGTCTGTGGGGCGCCCGGAACGCCCTGCGCTTTTTCCAGCGTAGCACGGATCAAGGGCGGCCAGTGTTCGCTGTTGAAGGTTTTTGGAAATTTGCGCACGAATTCGACGTGCTGGTGCGGCTGCTCGGGCGAGGCGGGGCGCTTCGCGCCGCCGGTGTAGATCCCGAGCGCATCGTGGTATTCGCCGACCGCGAGCAGCTTGCTGGCCGCGAAGCCGGGCTGATCCCCGACGCCGAGCACGACGGCCCCTCCGCCGTCGGCGAAGAGCGTGCAGGTTTTCTTGTCTTTCCAGTTGATGAATCGGCTCATGCCGTAGCCGCCGACGACGAGCACATGCCTGTAGTCGGCGTCGGACGCCATGTACTTGGCCGCGATGTCGAGCCCGGTCACCCAGCCCGCACAGGCGCAGTTGACGTCGAACGTGCCGGCGCGCGGCGCACCGAGCCCGGCCTGCACGACCGAGGCCGTGGCCGGGCTGAGGTAATCGGGCGTGTCGGTCGCCACGATGATCAAATCAAGATCCGCCGGGCTCAGCCCCGCTTTGCGCAGCGCGTCCTGCGCCGCGGCGACGCACAGGTCTGACGTGGTCTGTTCGGGGGCCATGAGGCGCCGTTCGCGGATGCCGACATTCTCGACAAGCCAGTCGCTCACCGGCTCACCCAGAAGGGCGTCGAGTTCGGCATTGGTCATCACGCGTTCAGGGATATAGCGTCCGGTGCTGAGGATCCGGGCATAGCGAGTCATGGGGCAAGCCTAGTCGGGGGCGGTCACAATTGGGTAACACGAATGGGGGTCAACGGCTGAGCTCCTCCATCACGGCGACTGTCGCCGGTGACGGCGCCACGTCGAGTTCGGCTCGCAGGGCCGCGACGCACCGCTGATAGACGCGCAGCGCCTGCGGGCGATTGCCCAGTTGCCGGTGGGCCAGCATCATCATCTGGTAGGCGCGCTCCCAACAGGCATCGCGAGCCAGGATGCGCTGACACATGACCACGGTCTCTTCGGCCTGGCCGCGCTCGAGCAAGAGGCCCGCCAGCCGATCGGCAGCGCGGAGATAAAGTGCCAACAGCCGCTCCTGCTCATGTGCTGCCCAGCCCTCATAGAGGGCTTCGGGCAGGAAGTCGCCTGTGTAGAGCCCGATTGCGGTCTGCAGCAACGTCAGCGCCTTGTCGTGCGCATCGGCTTCGGGCCCATCGATCAGGTTGAGGCCGGCTTCCGCCGTCGTCTCGAACTCGGTCAGGTCGAGCCACAGATCGGCTTCCGGCCGCAGACAATACGTCGTGCCGTCACGAATGACGAAAGCCGATGGCGTCTCGGTCGATCGGCCCGGCTCGAGCACCTTGTTGAGCACGTTGAGCGCCACCTTGAAGTCGCGGCTTGCGACATCGGGCGCGAGATTGGGCCAGAGCCGCTCGGTGATCTCGTCGCGTTGGAGCGGTCGGCCGCGCTGGGTCAGCAGCAGTTGGAAGAGCTGCCGGGCCTTGTCTCGTTGCCATTCGCGAGGGTCGATCTCGACAGTGCCCCGCCAGGCCCGGAACCCGCCAAGCGTTTGCACACGCAACTGATACCCGGGGTGCGTGCGGATGTGCGGCACACCGGCCTCCGCCAGCAAACGATCGACGAAAGCCGGCCGCAACCCGCGCGCACGGGCGGCGAGCAGTATCGGGATGACGCGCCTCGGGTCGGGCGGGCCGAGCAGGCTTGGTCCGGTGAGAAGCCGATCGAAGCCGTTCGCCTCGCACACCTGCAGGAGGTCATCGGTTTGCGTCACGAAGTTGTCGGGCGCGTTCAGATCGTGATAGGCCAGGCTCAGCCAGAGACGGGCCGCAGCGCGCCCAAACGTGTCGCCGCAGTCGCGAAAGGCCTGCAGCGCGCGTATCAGGATCGCTGTTGCTTCGGCGGGCCGGCCTTCACGAACGACGCTGGCGCCCAGTGCCAGTTCGGTAAGCGCGCCGACCCATTGATCCCCGGCCCAGCGACAGATCCCGATCCCTTCGGCGGCGGCATGTTCGGCTGCGACGCCATCGCCGAACAGCCCGTGCGCAAGTGTCAGGCCCCAGAGGGCCTCGGCCCGTATCCGGCGCACCGAGAGCTGATCGCCGAGGGCGATCGCCGCGTGATAAGCCTGGATCGCGCTGTCGCGGGCGATCCGTGGATCATGTCCGGCGCGGGCGCGCACAAGCCAGGCATGCCCGAGACGGATGTGGGCCACTGCTGTGACGAACGGCGAACCCAGCCGCTCGCCCAGGTCAGCGCCCTCCTGCGCGAGAGCGAAGGCGGCATCGCCATGCCCGACGAGCGACTGGATCAGGGACAGCAGCAGCACAGTTTCGCGATGCGCCCGTGGCGCGTGGGGTTGACCGAGCGCAGCCGCATCGCGCTCGGCGCCGCGCCAGGCCGTCAGGATCTGAGCCGCCTCGGCCAGCCGACCGGTGCGAACCTTGACGCGCACACTCAACGCGTCTTCGCCCGGGCCTTCTTCGCGCAACCCTCGGGCCTCCACGCGCAGACGCTCCGCTTCATCGGGCTTGCCCATATTCAATTTGTTCTCGGCAAGCAACTCGAGCATGCGCGCCCGCGCTTCACGATCCGCGAGGCCATCGCTCAGTCGCAGCGCTTCTTCGAGCAAGCTCTCTGCCTGGGCAGGCCGTACGGTATCGAGATAGACCAGCGCCTGGCCGCGCAATGCCCTCCCGATCCCGACCCGGTCACCCTGGCTGCGCCAGGCGCGCTCGGCTGTCTGATACCAGGCGAGCGCGTCATCGAAGCGGCTGCGCAGCCGGCTCAGGTCTCCCAGGAGATGGTGCAACGCTGGCCGTTCGGCCACGACCTCGGCGGGCAGCGCATCCACCCAGCCGGCGACTGTGTCGAGCTGCCCGCGCCGAAGGTAGGCTTCGCCGTCGCGCTCGATCACCCGTGCGGCGTCAACAAAGCGCCTGGCCGTGATCCAGTGAAAGAAAGCCTCTTCAGGATCACCCAGCGCTTCGAAGAAGGCGCCGGCGCGCTCGGCACGCACGCGGGCGCGCTCGGGTTGGGTAGCCAGCTGCGCCCGCAGGAAATCATGAAAGAGATGGTGATAGCGATAGTGCTGATCGCCGAGCGACACGACGAACAGGTCGCGATCCAACAGGTCGACGATGGCTTCGGCTGAGCCCGCTCGGGTCGTCACAGCGTCGCAGGCGGAGGGCGTGAGTTCGTGCAACCCGGCCGTGTCGAGCAGGAAGTCGACGATCTCGGGTGGCTGACGGCCGAGGACCTCGTTTGCCAGGAACTCAAAGAGCGCCGTCAGCGAGCCCGACGTCTGCCCGCGCACCAGAAGCTCGGCAGCGCTGCGTGCGCCGCTGCTGCGCATGCCCTGCCAGACTAACTGCAACGCGATCGGCCAGCCCTCGGTGCGATCGGCCAGGGCCGCGCTCTCTTCGGCGGTGAGCGCCAGGCCGTAGGCCTCGCGAAACAGCGTATCGATCTCGTCGGGCTGGAAGGCGAGTGCTGCGCGATCGATCTCGAGCAACTCGCCGCGTGCGCGCCAGGCTGTGAAGGCCGGGCTGTGCAGCGGCTGCCGCGTCGCAAGGATCACATGCAGGTCGGCCGGCGCGTTGCCGATAAAGCGTTCGGTGAGCCCCGCGATTGCCGGGGTCTGGCTGACGAAGTGGTAGTCGTCAAGGATCAATAAGGCCGGGCCGCTCAGGGCGTCGACTAGCGCATTGCTCAGCGCGTCGACGACCTGATCCCAACGCTGTTCGCCGCCTGGGCCGGCATCCTGTAGCAGGGCCTGTGGAAGATTCGAGAGCGCGGTGAACCGCGTTCGGAAGGCCGCGATCAAATAGGCCAGAAAGCGTTGCGGGTCCGTATCGGCCTCAGAAAGGCTATACCAGGCCACCGCAAGATCGGACGCCTGCGCCACACAGGCCGCCAGCGCCGTGCTCTTTCCGTAACCGGTGCCGGCGTGCACGACCGTGCAGCGTCGATCCAGCGCCTCACGCAGGCGTGCGTCGAGGGCAGGCCGGGGCAACGTGTGGCGATGAAGCCGCGGCGGAACAAGGCGCGTGCGAAGGATCAGGTCTTCGCGGAGCACGACTGGATTGTAGCAAGCCTCACCAGAAGATCTGGCCCATCCCGACCACGACCGCCTGCCCGCCGATCTTCACCTCGACGAAGGCATCACCGCTGCGGCGAGCGCTGACATGGATCCGGCTCGGGCGGCCCATTTCGACGCCCTGGTCGATGACGAAGCCGCCATCAGGCTTAAGCCCATGGTGTACGGCATAAGCGGCCATCGGACCGGCTGCCGCGCCAGTGGCCGGGTCTTCGGGGATGTCCGCGACGTGCGGGGCGAACATACGGGCGCGCAGTCCGTCGCTGTGCGCGGTGAAGAGGTACACCATCCGCGGCTCGCCGTTTGGCCATAGCCCTGCCAGGGCCGACTGGTTGATCCGCGCCCGGCCGAGCGCCTCGAGCGAAACGATGGGCACGAAAAGGAAGGGCACGCCGGTCGAGACCTCCTGCAGCGGAAGGTCGGGCCGCAGATCGGCGGCAGCCAGCCCGAGCGCGCCGGCGACGGCGTCGCGATCATGGCGCACCGGGCCGAACTCGGGCAAGCGGTGCGTCATCCACACGAAGGTCAATTTACCGTCGCTGTCGCGTTCGAGGTCGATCTTGATTGGACCGATATTCAGACCAAGTTGGGCGCTGGCGCCGGTCAGCGCGCCTGATTGCGCCAGCCACCAGGCCGTGCCGACTGTCGGGTGCCCGGCCATGGGCATCTCGATCGCGGGCGTGAAGATCCGCACGCGCGCCGCCGTTTCGGGCGTTTCAGCAGGGAAGACAAAGGTCGACTCTGAGAAGTTCATCTCGCGGGTCAGCGTTTGCATCTCGGCCGTGGTCAGCCCGCGCGCATCGGTGAAGACTGCCAGTTGATTACCGCCAAAGGCGCGGTCGGTAAACACGTCGAGTTGAGCGAAGGCATAACGTCGTTGGGTCATCGATCCATCTCCTGAGGGTCGTTCGGCTCACCCGCGATCACAACCGAAATTGTCGCACGAACGCATGTGCGGCTTCAATTCGAACCGCGGACCAGGGCGCTAGGCAGCGGGCGCCGGGCGGAGCGCGGCGACGATCGTCCGGGCATTGACAAAGACAATCCCGGCGATGACGAGCGCCGCTCCGATTGCGAGGCGCCACGTCAGCGTCTCGCCGAGAAAGACTGCACCCAACAGCAACCCAACCACCGGAAACACGTACGTCACAAGCGATGAACGCGTCGGCCCCCAGGCGTTGAGCAGGCCATACGACATGATGAAGGCGATGCACGACCCAAGCAACCCAAGCCAGAGCACGGCCGTCCAGGTGAGCGGCAGGGTCGGGATCTGATACGGCTGGAAGAACGGCGTGGCGATCCACACCAGGGCCCCGCCGACCCCAAGGCTGAGCGTCGATTGCAGAACCGGGTTCTGTCCGCGCAGATAACGTCGTTGAAAGGTCACCGAGATCGCATAGAGCAACACGGCCACGATCAAGGCCAGCTCGGCGATCAAGTCGCCCTCAAAGAAGTTCGTCAGATCGAGTTCGGCGCCGACCAGCACTACGACCCCGATGAAGCCAACGATCAGGCCGAGCGCGCGCCCGGCCGTGATCTTGTCGTCGTGGAGCGCGAAGTGCGCGATCACGGTCGTGAACAACGGCATCGCGCCGTTAAGCACGGCGGCCAGCCCTGAGTCGACCCGGGTCTCGGCCCAGGTGATCAGCAGCCAGGGCAGCGCGACGTTGAGCGTGCCCATGACGGCGAACTTGCCGAGCGTGGCCGCGTCACGCGGGAGCGGGATCCGCCTCAGCCACAGGATGATCACAAGGCCGAGGCAGCCAAACAGTGTGCGCCAGCCGACGACCGCAAACGGACCGATCTCCTCGAGCGCGAGCTTGATCCACAGAAACGACGAGCCCCAGATCAAGCCGAGCGCGCCGAACATCAACCAGTTTTTGGATTGAGACATCGCAAACCAACCTTGTGTGACGCCATGCGCCGCGTGCGCGAGGCAGTGCATCTTGTCCGCCCACCTGTCGGACTTTTCGAGCTTATCGTGCGCGTCGTCAGACGGCCAGCAAAAACTTGCGTCCGTCATCCGCTCAGAGGCGATTCGTCCACGACCTGCGGCACGCGATTGGGAACCCAGAGCGAAAGCGCGGCCGCCAGGGCGGGCATCCAGATCACGACGGTCATGGTCAGATCGAGCCCAAAGTTGTCGGCGACCAGACCGAGCGCGTAGACAGCCAGGCTGATGCCGCTATACGCCGTGCCGAGCGTCAGTCCGCTGGCCAGCCCGGGTTGGCCGGGCATCGCGTCTTGGACCATCACCACACTCAGCGTCCAGGGCGCCGTCAGAGCTGCGCCGGCGATAGCCAATGCGGCGATCTGCAGCACTCCCGAGGTATTGATGAAGAGCAGCAGCGCGCCGAGCACGATCACCATCGACCCGACCATGACCGCACGCCGGCCAAGCCGATCGGCTACGGCGCCGCTGAAGAGCGTGCCGACTGTCGAGGCAAGCGACAGCACCGAGACCAGTCCGGCGGTCACGGCAGCCTCGGATCCGAAGTGCTCGTGGAAGTACAGCGGGATAAACGTTGTCAGCCCGCTTGTGACAGTCTGCCGCACGATGATCAGCAGCATCAGATAGGCGACAAGGCCGACGGCGGCCTGCCGCTTCGTCACGGCGTGTTTGCCATCGCCGTGCGGTCGCCGGTAGGCTTTTTGCTGAGAGAGCAACAAGGTGCCCGTGACGATCGGGATCGCGCCGAGAAGCGTGATCGACGAGAGGCCGCCGTTGTCGAGCAGGGCGCCGGCCAGGATCGGCCCAAGGGCAAAGCCGAGATTACCGAAGAAGAAGACCGATGAGCCGGTTGACCGCTGACTGCCGCTGACCTGGCGCACGCCGGCCAGGCCTTCCGGGTGGAAGGCCGCCGAGCCAAGCCCGCTGAGGATGACGGCTGCGATCACGAGGGCGTAACTCTGAAGCCCAAGGCCGGCGACTGGCACAAGGGCGAGGCCGGCGCCGCACACAAGCACGCCCAGGGGCGCTAACCAACGAAGCGGGCGTCTGTCTCCCAGCAGCCCGAAGAGCGGCTGGGCGATGGCGATCACCACGGCGTTGGCGCTGACGATGCCGGCCGCCAGAGCGTAGTTGAGATCAAGCGCAATCAAGAGCTGCGGCAGCAGGATCGGCAGCGCACTGGTCTGGATGTCGACCGAGGCATGCGCAAGCGCGATCGCGCCGAGAGGCAACGCTTTGAGCGGTTGGGTTGCGGACGGGGTCTCGAGATTTGCTTCGGCGGTGGTCATGCGCTCAATCCTGTTAGTCTGGTCTCCATCATCACGCCTCATTCCTTGAGGGCCGCCATCGAAATCATCGTGACGGCGCGCAGGAGCGTGACATGGCCCTTGGCGCGCATGAGGAAGTCGTGGAGGTGATCGGTGTCGCGCACCTTGACTTTGACGATCAGACAATCCTCGCCGGCGACGGTATGCGCGTCGACGACTTCCGGCTCGTCAGCGATCGCCTGCATGCCGCGGTCGTGGATCTCGTCATAGGCCGCCGAGAGCCTGACAAAGGCCGTCAGTTTCTGCCCAAGGGCCGCATGGTTGATCCGGGCCGTATAGCCGTGCACGACGCCGCGGCGCTCGAGTTTCTTGACTCGCTCGAACACTGACGAAGCGGTAAGCCCGACCTGTTCGCCGATGGCGGCGTTGGTCAATCGGGCGTCCTGCTTAAGCAGTGCCAGGATCTTGTGGTCGGTCTCGTCCAACGGCACCACGCCGTTCGCCGTCAGTGCTTTGTTCATGATCGTCCTCTTCTAGCTCATGCCGCGGCGCGCAACGCGCGGTGCGCAACGACGCCGGCTAGGATCGCATCGATGGCGGCAGACACATACGGCAGCCCGCGTCGTTCGGGGTCGCCCGCGGCGTTATAGGTGGCCAGGCTGCAGGCCCGTAGTGAGACACTGGCAGCCGCCGCGCGCAGGCTGGCGAGCACAGATGCGCCGTCGGCCGGGGCCGGGCTGGGCGTGGTCGCGCCAGGAACATGTTCTGGCCCGACCACATCGAAATCGAGGTGCAGGTACCAGGCCTCGGCTTCTGCGGCGCGCGGGGCAAGCAGGCCCGTGGTCCGCGTTCCGGCCGGGTCGAGCTCGGCAGCGTCAAGGCGCGCGATCGGATGACGCGCCAGGGCGTCGAGCTCGGCGGCATCGAGATCGTTTGCGCCGAGCAGGGCGGCGGCTTCGGCGCGCACCGGGTGCTCGAGCCCACAGGCCAGGCGCCAGTCGTCAAGGTCCCAGCCGAGGGCCACGGCGAAGGGCAGCCCGCCGATGAATCCGGTCTCGGTCGTGGCGAAGGTGTTGAGGTCGCCGTGCGCGTCGTACCACACGATGCCGGGCACGAAACCGGCTCTCGCCAATCCACCGACCGCACCCACGGCATGTGGGCAGTTCCCGGCCAGCACAAGCGCAAACCCGTCTGCTCGGCTCACGGCCTCGGCCACGGCGCGCGACAGACGGGCGCCGATGCGCGCGAGGTTGGTGACGCTGTCACGCGTTCGCTCACCGCGGGGCAATGTGATCTCGATCGGCGCGGCGACCGTGTGCCCGGCCGCGCGCACATGCTCGAGCAGACCGCCGTTCACCAAGGTCTGGGGCCCGGTCGCCGTTCCCCAACGGGCGACGTCGTGATCGTAAGGGACAAGGATCGGCGAGATTTGCATACGGATCGCACTCCCTCTTTGGGAATTGCGGATTGGTGATTTCTGATTGCGGATTGGGCCGCCCAATCAGCAATCAGAAGTCAACCGTCCACCACGATCGCCGTGGCCTCGATTTCGACCAGCAGGTCGGGCGAGATCAGGGCGCTGACCTGAACCATAGTGGCCACGGGCCTGATGTCGCCGAAGCACGCGCCATGGGCGCGGCCGATGGCCTCCCACTGCGCGATATCGGTCACAAAAATCCGCGTGCGGATGACGTCGGCGAGTGTTGCGCTTGCCGCATTCAGCGCATGCCTGATCTTGTTCAGGATGTACGTGGTCTGCGCCGCGGGATCACCCACGCCCACGACCTGCCCGTGCTCATCGACGGCCGTCGTTCCGGCCACCTCGATGACGTTTCCTACCCGCACCGCGCGCGAGTACCCGACGATGTCTTCCCACGGCGTGCCGCTGCTGATGCGCTGTCTGTGTGTCATGTGCGATCCTCCAGTCTCCGCCGCTTTCTGATTGGCTCACAATCAGAAAGCGGCAATCAACAATCAGCAATCACAACGTCTCCCACCGCAACCGTGCCCCAATCCCAGGTTGGGTTGTCGTCGGGCGGGGTTTGGATGACGTTCATGCCGAAGAGCACGCCGCGCTCGCTGTCGCGGTAGCTGGCCAACGTCGCCAGCGGTTCGCGCCCACGGGCGGCCGTGGTTTGATCGGTGGTCGTGACGGCGCAACGCGCGCAGGTCTTCACGCCTTCGAAGGCCAGACCGTTGATGGTGAAGCGCCGCCACGTGTCTTCGGCGTAGGGCGTCGTGCCGCGCACGACGATGTTGGGTCGGAACCGGTTCATGGGCAGCTGCGGCGCCAGCCGACGGTTGAGATCGGCCAGCGATTCTTCGCTCAGCAAGAGGATCGGGTACCCGTCGGCAAAGCCCGTTGTGTCGCTGGGGCGGGGCGCATAGGTCGAGTCGAGCATGCGGTGAAATCCGTCGGCCACGCGCACTAGCCGGGCTGTTCGGCCTAAGTGCGTACTGAACCACTCCGCCGCCGCCTCGCCCTGATCGATCGCCTCGCAGGTTGATTTCCACACCACCACAGGGCGCCGCGGTCCGTCGAACACAAGTGGGATCGATAACGCCCCGGCGCCCGTTGCCGACAGGGTTAACGCTCCATGGTGAAGTGTCGGCTGCACAAGCGCCAACGTCGGGCACTCTCGCTGAGTCAGAAACCGCCCATCGCCATCGACCACCATCATCCAGCGATCTTGATCCAGGCCGCGTGGGGTCAGGCGGGCGCTCGCGAGGCTGTGTCCGGCACAGGCTTTGATCGGGTAGACGTAAAGACCGGTGACTTCCATTTGTACCTTTCAGGGCCAACGGCTCGCACAGGGTTCGTCAATACAGCGAGCCGCCCGACTTTTATGCGACGAAAGTCAAGCAATGGCAATTGTTTATTTGTTGGCCCGAGGGAATGGGAGAAATATACGCCTGTGCCGAACAATCGTCAAGCCTGTGCCCCGAAAACCGAATTCTGTTGGCCCAATCGCACACGGAGACGAATGGCGCCGAACCTGGTTCGCCCGTGCGGCATCAAACGGATCTCTCAGCCGACTAACCCGATCGGGGGCCAGGTCAGCCGCCTCCGCCCTTGAGATAGATGCCGTCGGGATCCAACTCCTCACGCAACAGTCGGAGTTCTTCAACGCTCGGCGGCTCCGTCGTCAACAGGTTGTCGGCGACCTGCAGCGCCCAGCCGGTGTTGGCGCGGGCCTCATCGCTGGTGCGGCCCGGGTGCACGGCGGTCAGGACCAATTCGCCGTCGGCGTTGGGGGCGAGCAGGCCGATATCGGTCACCACGGCGGCCGGCCCGGCACCGCGCACACCGGTCGCCCGGCGCGCCCCTGGCCCATCCAGCCCG
>DKKP01000229.1 GCA_002455335.1 Anaerolineales bacterium UBA6663
GATCGCGGGCGGCAGCATCCTCGACGAGCTCGATATGCTCTACGACGCCGGTGCCCAAGGCCAGGCGGCCTACGCAATCACGCACCCGGTGATGCTGCCCAGCGCGATCCAACGGATCATGTCCGACGATCGGATCGGCCGGGTCTATGTGTCGAACACGCTGCCGTTGGCCGCGACGCAGTGCTGCCCCAAGATCGTGGCGCTCTCTGTGGCGCCGCTGATCGCTGAGGTCATCGGCCGAATCCACACCGGCGAGTCCATCTCGAATCGGATCGTTTTGGCGTGACGGGGCTAACGCTTTTTCGGCTGTCGGATGCCGTCGAGGAAGATCGTGGTTATCGATTCGATAACCGCCTCGGGCAGCGGCCGGTTTCCGGTATGCGCGGGGTAAAAATAGGGGTACATCAATCCCAGAAGCGCCCAGGTGATGATCTCGGGGTCATGCGGTTGAAACTCGCCGCGATCGACGCCGCGTTGCGCCAGCGCCTTGAGCTTGCCGATGAACTTCTCCTGATAGACCTTTCCAAACGCCTTGCGTGAAGCGGCGCTGAGCTGCCCAAGCTCCTGGCTGCCCAGTCGGATGATGGCGCGTTCCTCGGCCGGCTGCGTCAGCACATGCCTGACAAAGGTTCGGATGTGTTCACCTGTCGATCCCGGCAGCGCCGTGATCTGGTCCAGCGTCGTCTCCATCGTCTCAAGATAGGGGAGGAGAACCGCGAGGAAGAGCTCTTCTTTGTCCTTGAAGTGGTAGTACAGAGCGGCCTTCGAGACGCCCAGGGCCTCGGCGATCTCACGCATCGCCAGGGCGTGATAGCCGCTGGCGATGAACTTGCGTTGGGCGATCGCCAGGATCTGGCTGCGGAGGGCAGGCTCAGGCTGGGTCATGCCGCCATTGTAAACCTTAAGGCACCATCGCCCCGGCCACACCGCTGAAGAAGGCGATGAGCCAGAGCGCCCAAACGGCCAGGCTGAAGCGATGGAAACTGACAAGCACGCGCTCCTGCTTGAGCCAGAGCGCGCCCGTGGCCCACAGCGTGTGCCCCAACATGAAAAGCAACCCCAGTGCACCCGTGATGCCGTGGAAATCGAGCTGCGGTGTGCCGGCCATGGCGCTCATCAACGAGGTGCCCGTCGTGTCGAAGACCAGCCCGGCCCAGAACAGCGCGAGGTGCCAGGCCTTGAGCCGACCCGCAAATCGCTCGGCCCAGACGGCCACGGTATACAGCGTGAGGGCCGACAGCATGCAGACGACGGCCGTAAGCAGATCGGTGCCCATAAATGTATCCCCTGTTCGCTGGCCGGGAAAACTGACCGACCGGTAAGTAAGTATAGCATGCCGATCTCCGTCACCGGTGTGCAAGCGCGTGCGGTCAGTACGCTCCTACTACGGATGTCGCTGCTTGGCGCTTCGGTGCCCGAGGGGCATGCGCGTTCCGCCGTGGCGGCCGATTGGGCGTTATTTGGCGGTAGAATCGCATATCCGATCGCGAGCCCAGGAGCACCCATGCAGCGCACCGATGCCTATTACGGGATGTTGGCCGAAACCATCGTCTGGCCCGGCGGGCAGGGCGATACGATCCATGCGTACCTTGCGCGGCCGCTCGGCGCTGGGCCGTTCCCGGGTGTGGTGCTCGTTCATCACATGCCGGGGTGGGATGCCTGGTACTTCGACGCCACGCGCAAGTTCGCGGCGCACGGCTATGTCGCCGTCTGCCCCAACCTGTATGAGCGCGCCGGCCACGGCACGNNCCCGACGATGTCGCGGCCGCGGTGCGGGCCGAGGGCGGCGTCGCCGACGACGACGTGCTCGCGGATCTAGCCGCCACGGTGGGCGCGCTCAGGGCCCAGCCGTATCTCAACGGCCGGGTCGGCATCTTCGGCACGTGCTCAGGCGGTCGGCACGCGTACCTGGCTGCGTGCCGGTCAAAGGCCTTCGACGCCGTCGTCGATTGTTGGGGCGGCGGCGTCGTGATGGGGCCCGGCGACCTTACACCCAGACGCCCTGTCGCGCCGATCGACTACACAGCGGATCTCAGTTGCCCGCTGCTCGGGTTGTTCGGCGACCAGGATCGCAGCCCGACCCCCGAGCAGGTCGCGATCCACGAGGCAATGCTCAAGCAGCATGGCAAGACGTACAGCTTCCACATGTATCCGGACGCCGGGCATGGGTTCTTCTACCACGACCGGGCCGCGTACCGACAGGCGCAGGCCGTCGACGGCTGGTCAAAGGTGTTTGCGTTCTTCGGCGAGCATCTGGCGACCCGCGCCTGAGCGCCGACAGGAGGATACCCACGATGTGCACGATGATCGCCCAACAGATTGACCTCGTCGGGAGCGCAAAGGGCGCAGCCGACTGGTTCACAGTTCGTCGAGCGGATGTGTCCTACGATCATCCGTTTCACGCGCCTGACGAGCACGCGCTGTGTATCGATTTCGTCGATGTCGTCCGAGGGCCGGGCCAGCGGGTCGCGGTCGAGTTGAGCGCCGAGGCCGCTCGGGAGTTGGTGGCCACGATCCAGGCCGTGCTCGAGCGCGCCGAGGCCGGGAACTTCATCGAAACGGAGAGGGCCCACGGCTGATTCGCCGTAGGCCCTTGGAGAAGAAGAGCGGTGGTGCCCGCAGGCACGCGGCCGGCGAGCTCTGGTTTCGACCTACGTGTGCCGAGCGCCACGCCGGCACCCGCGAGGCGACTCCCGGGTCAGGTGTGCGCGGCCGCCAGGATCTGGTCCGCGCGTTCGGCGTGGCTCGGGAACATGTCGCCCGGGACCTGGCTCGGCCCGAGCGCTTTGAAGACGCGGTGTCGGGCGCAGGCTTCGAAGTCCCCCTGACAGTAGCGGCGTTTCATCATGTCGGCCGTGGCGGGCTTGTCCTTCATCTTGTCGTTGAAGAAAATGCAGCGTGGGACGCATTCGCACGGGTTCATCGGTGCCTCCAGAGAGAATCGTCCTGGGTCCATAACGCGTCGGTCGTGGGTCCAGACAGTATTGCTGACGCTTTCGGCGCGGCTAGGCGCTGGTGTAGTGAAAAACGGATAAGGCCATTCCCGGTGCTGCGGCATCCGGTGCTATGCGCCCCTCCACGTGCAAGCATGCGTTGATCCTGCTGGCAAACCCCTGAGCGTCAGTCGTGCAACTTGTCTGGCGCGCGTCATCCCGACGACGAACTCAGCCAGTTTGCCAACGACCTCACGTGGTTTCAGCGCGCTTTGCTGCTTTCGCAGATAGACCCCTCCGAAAGCCCGGAGGGGCGTGCGCGTTCCGCCATAGCGGCGGATTGGGTGACATCCGCGAAACCTGCGAGATCCGGGCTGAGAATCCCAAGGCTGAACAATGGCGCGCCGGCTTCGTGAGACCCAACTCGCGACATTCGCGGCGAAGATCCGGCTTGTTGGGAGCCGCGTCTGGACCAGGGTGACCACGCGCCCGTGCACGCCATCCAGGGCGAAAGGGTCCAGTTTTGCGTTTTTCGGTTACGATGGGATGAAGGTCCCGGAGCGATCAGCCGCCAACTGTGCCGGTGTAGAACGCCAGTCGATCGCCCGGTTGGAGCGGGTCATCCAACCCGGCCTGCTGGTCGTTGATGAAGACCAGGCGGGCCAGCTTCGGGGGGAGATTGAGGGCCTCGGCCACCTCACGAGCGGTTGTGCCGGTCGATACGGTCACCGGTAAGGGTTGGCTACGATTTGGCCCTGGATGGTGGGGCCGGAGCAGACCGTAGAGCTTGACGTAGACCTGGGCGGATGAGTCACTCATGGCGTTGTTTCGCCGTTTTCCTTAGGGAGGAATCGCATGCCGAACGGATACGCTGGCCGAATCCTGCACGTCGATCTGACCCGCGAGACGCTGACGATCGAGAATCCTGAACCCGGATTCTATCGTAAATACATGGGCGGCTCGGCGATGGGCCTGTACTACATCCTCAAGGATATGCCGGCCGGCATCGACCCGCTCGGTCCGGAGAACATCCTGACCCTGATGCTCTCGCCGCTCACCGGGGCGCCGATCAGCGGCCAGAGCCGGATGACGGCCAACGCCAAATCGCCGCTCACCCACGGCATCGGCGACTCGCAGACCGGCGGTTTCTTCCCGGCCGAGATGAAGGCGGCCGGCTTCGACGGCCTGGTCGTCCGCGGGCAGGCGAACCGTCCGTTGTACCTTTACCTTCACGACGGCCAGGCCGAGCTGCGCGACGCCGCGCATCTGTGGGGCAAGACCACAAGCGCCGTCGATGACCTGCTCAAGCAGGAGCTCGGCGACGACAAGATCGAGATCGCGCAATGCGGCATCGCGGGTGAGCGGCTGGCTCGGATCGCGTCGATCATCAATATGGCCAACCGCGCCAATGGCCGCACCGGGCTCGGCGCCGTGATGGGCAGCAAGAAGCTCAAGGCCGTGGTCGTCCGGGGAGCCAGCAAGAAACTCACGCTCGCCAACCCCGAGGCGCTCAGCGCGCTGGCGCGCAGCGGGGCGGGCGGGCTCAAGGACAACGGCGACGTCAATGGGCTCGCGCTGTATGGCACGGCCGGCGTTGTCATGCCGCAAAACGCCATGGGCACGCTGCCGACGCGCAACTACAGCGAAGGCCAGTTCGAGGGTTGCGAGCCGCTGTCGGGTGAGGTGATGGCCGAGACCATCCTCAAAGAGCGCGACACGTGCTATGCCTGCGCCGTGCGCTGTAAGCGCGTCGTCGAGACCGAGTTTATGAACCAGAAGGTCATGCCCAAATACGGCGGGGCCGAATACGAGACCCTGGCCTGCTTTGGCTCGTACTGCGGAATCGACGACCTCCACGCCGTCTCGCTCGCCAACCAGATCTGCAACGAGTACGGCCTCGACACGATCGGCGCCGGCGCCACGATCGCCTGGGCGATGGAGTGCGTGCAGGAGGGTGTGCTCACCGAGGAAGAGATCGGGATGCCGCTGCGCTACGGCAACGCTGAGGCGATGGTCAAGATGACCGAGATGATCGCCAAGCGCGAGGGCTTTGGCGCGATCCTGGCCGAAGGCTCCGAGCGTGCCGCGCATCGTCTCGAGAAGGGCGAGGACTACCTGATCACGGTCAAGGGCGCCGAGGCGCCGGCGCACATGCCGCAGGCCAAGCGCTCGCTCGGGCTGATCTACGCCGTTAACGCCTTTGGCGCCGATCATCAATCGTCCGAACACGACCCGATGGTCGAGTCGGGCGCCACGGATCAGTATATGGAGCGGCTGGCGCTGCTTGGCGTCACCGAGCGGCTCCCGGATGGCAGCCTGGGCCGCGGTAAGGTGCACTTCGCATACACCACGCAGAAGATGTACGGCTTCCTCGACAGCGCCAACCTGTGCCAGTTCGTCTATGGGCCGGCCTGGAACCTGTATGGCCCGGCCGAGACTGTCGAGACCGTCAAGGCGATCACAGGTTGGGACGACTTCTCGATCGACGAGATGCAGACCATCGGCGATCGTCGGCTGGCGCTGCTGCGTTGGTTCAATCAGCGCGAAGGTCTGAGCCGCAAAGACGACAAGCTGCCCAAGAAGTTCTTCAAGGCGTTGGTCGGCACCGGCCCCACCGCGGGGGTGGTGCTCGACCCGGCCGAGATCGAGGCCGCCAAGGACATGTACTACGAGATGGCCGGCTACGATGCTCAGGGCCAGATCACGGGCGAGCGCATGAAGGCGCTCGGGCTGGAGTGGTTGCTGGACGCCTGACGCCGGTGTTGAGCGGCCGGCGTTGACGGCACCCGCTGCCATCGACGTCGGCCGCGTGCGCCATACCCCGCTCTGACCGTTGGCGACCGATCGGGCGGAACTCAGGGGGGGCGTATGCCTCAATCGGGGTCGCCGCGGTGTTTGGATTTGCCCTGCCGAACAGCCTGGGCCTTCTGGATGGTGGCGGCGACCGGCAGCCTGACCGCGGCGTTGCTTCTCAGCTTCGCCATTGTCGGCGCGCTGCACCTCGACAGCGATTGGGCGACCGCGCCGGTGTTCCTCCCATTGCTGATCGTCCTCACCACGCTCGGCCAGCGCTGGATTCTCTCGTATCGCCTCTGCCGGGCCGGGCGCTGGTTGATCGCCAACGTCGTGTCGTTCTTCAGCCTGATCCCGCTGGTCTGGTCGTTTCAGCGTTGTCTGGGGATGGAGTGTTTCATCAACCTCAGCCACATGTTGGCCCTGATCCTGGTTGGCGTGTCGGTGTGCGCCGTGCAGTGGCTGATGTTTCGAGGCCTGTGGCGCTGGGCGGGGGTCGCTTTGCTCGGCGCGGCGCTGGCCGGGCTCGGGCTCGGGCTGGCGGTCGGCCCGCGCTTAAGCGGCCTGATTGAACTCGTCCTGATCGGCATCATCCCCGGCGCGGTGACCGGGCTCTGGGTGTCCTGTCTGCTCGTCCGACAGGGCAGGGCCTCTTGACAACCCAAGACCTCTAGCTTATTCTTCTGAAAGCGCTTTCGCAAACGCTTTCAGTCGATGAATTCCCGATATCTAGCTCCCGATCCGGTGACCGGAGACACGGCGACCATCTCGGATGTCGCAAGGCTTGCCGGGGTCTCGATCTCGACGGTCAGCCGGGTCGTCAACGGCACGGCCCCGGTCTCGGGCGCGGTCATGGCCCGCGTCGAGGCGGCGATGCAGACGCTCCATTACGTGCCGCGCGCGGCAGCCCGCAACCTGGCCACGCGCCGCGCACACACGCTGGGCCTGATGCTGGCGGTATCGAGCGGCGATTTCTTTGGGCCGCTGCTGGCCGGGGTCGAAGGCGTCGCGGTCGAACACGGATACGACCTGCTGATCTCGACGGCGGGACGAAACGGGCCCCAGACTGAGCTGCCCCGCTCGCTCGGCCGCCATAACACCGACGGCGTCCTGGTCTCGGCCGGCTCGCTTCACGAGACCGCGTTGCGCGCCCTGCACGCGACCGAGACGCCGCTTGTCCTGCTCCACGCCAGCGCGCCCGATGGCCTGAACATCCCGTGCGTGACGATCGAGAACAAGGCCGCGGCGCGCGCAGCAGTCGAGCATCTGATCGAGGCGCATGGCCGGCGCCGCGTCGTGTTGCTCCGCGGTCCCGACCTGCTTGCCGATTCCTACTGGCGCGAGCTCGGCTATCGCCAGGCGCACACCCGCCACGGGCTCGATGTGGATCCGGCCCTGTGCGTGCCCGGCGACTTCAATCACGAGGTCGCCGAGCGCTCGGTCGCCCGGCTGCTGGCCGAGGGTGTGCCGTTCGATGGCATCTTCACCGGCGACGATGACGCGGCCGTGGGCGCCCTCCGCGCGCTGCACGCGGCCGGCGTGCGCGTGCCCGAAGACGTGGCGGTGGTCGGCTTCGACGATCAACGACTGGCTGCTGCGCTCACCCCGCCGCTCACCACGGTCCGCGCCCCCACCGAAGAGGTCGGGGCCGAGGCCGCGCGCCAGTTGATCGCCTTGATCGAGCGACGGCCGGTGCAGCCCGTCACGCTGCTGCCAACCACGCTTGTGCACCGACGCTCGTGCGGCTGTTTGGGCGTCTAGGTGCCTGCGCAGGTGCCACCGACCGACAAATGATCGCCCACTGCCGCTCGGGTAGACACGCGTTCGTGGACACGTGTCTACGCGGTTGTGCGCCTAACCGGGCACTCGGTGCGCCCGGCTTTCACGCAGGAGGTTTGAATGAAGATCGCCGTAATCGGTGGGGGCTCCACCTACACGCCCGAATTGATCAAGGGCTTTCTCGATCGGGTCGGCTCGTTGCCCGTGACCGAGCTCTGGTTGATGGACGTTAACGCCGAACGTCTGGCTGTCGTGGGCGGCTTCGCGCAGCGCATGGTCGCAGCGAATGGCGCGCCGTTCTCGGTCGTGCTCACCGAAGATCAGCGCGCCGCCGTGGACGGCGCCTCGTACGTGTGCACGCAACTCCGCGTCGGCCAGATGGAGGCCCGCCGCGCCGACGAGTACCTGGGGTTGCGCCACGGCCTGATCGGTCAGGAGACGACTGGCGTCGGCGGGATGGCCAAGGCGCTGCGCACCATCCCGGTCATCTTGAGCATCGCGCGCGATATGCGTGAGGTCGCCGCGCCCGGCGCTTTGCTTGTCAACTTCACAAATCCCGCCGGCCTGGTGACCCAGGCGCTCAGCCGCCACGCGCCCGAGGTGTCGGCGGTCGGCGTCTGCAACATCCCGCTTGGCGCCAAGATGCAGTTCAAGGCCATGCTCGAGCGCGACCTGGGCGAGACCATCGCGCCCGAGCGGCTCGAGTTGAACACGCTTGGGCTCAACCACCTGACCTGGCATCGCGGGCTGAAGCTCGATGGCGAGGAGTTGTGGCCGCGCGTCTTCGCCGCCTATGCCGCCGAGCAGAAGGATTGGGACGGCGCTGTGCTCGAGATGCTCGGCATGATCCCGAACTACTATCTGCATTACTTCTACGACACGGCCGAACGCGTGGCCGCACAGGCGAAGTGGCCGCCGTCGCGGGCCGAGGAGGTGGCCGAGGTCGAGAAGGGCCTGCTGGCCTACTATGCCGATCCGGCGAACACCGCGCCGCCGGCTGACCTGATGAAGCGCGGCNNACTCGACCGCGGCCACGCAGCTGCTCAACGCGCACCACAACGACCTCAGCGAGATCCAGGTCGTGAACGTGCGCCAGGACGGGGCCGTGCCGGGTTGGCCGACCGACTGGGTGCTCGAACTGCCCTGCCGGGTAGATCGTTCGGGCATCACGCCGTTGCCGGCCGAGCCGCTGCCGCCGGTCGCGGCCGGGCTTGTGGCCCAGGTCAAGGCCTTCGAGCTCCTGACCGTCGAGGCCGCCGTGCACGGCGACCGCAAGGCCGCGCTTGCGGCGCTGATCGCGCACCCGCTCGGCCCATCACAGCGCCAGGCCCAAACGGTGCTCGACGATCTGCTGACCACGCATCGCGCGCACCTGCCGCAGTTCTGGAGCTGATGCGATGAGCNNGCGGCGGCGCGGGCAATCACGAGACAGTCGGCTACGACGGCCTCGAGCAGGTGTTGCGCCAGGTCTCGACCCAGGCGTTGGCGCAGGCCGGGCAGACGCTCGACCAGGTCGTTGGCGCCGGTCTGGGGCTGGCCGGGCTCGATTGGGACCTCGAGCGCGCCGACCACATCGCGCGTGTTCGAGCCATCGGCCTGACCGCGCCGGTCATGGCGGTCAACGACGCGCTGATCGGCCTGGTCGCCGGGGCGGCCGAGGGCTGGGGGATCGCGGTCGTCTCGGGCACCGGCTGCAACTGCTG
>DKKP01000149.1 GCA_002455335.1 Anaerolineales bacterium UBA6663
CCTCACGACGCCCCCTTTCTCCACCTTGACCCAATACCACTCTATTACAATGGATGGAATGTCGCATCTGCTACAAACCCCGGCCTGGGGGGAACTCAAAGCCCGCTTTGGATGGGAAGCTGAGCCCGTCGCCGACCAGCTGATCCTTTACCGTCGATTGCCGCTGGGGCTCCGCCTGGCCTACGTTCCGCGTGGCCAACTTCCCGACTCCGCTCAGCTCAACGCTCTGGCGACCGTCGCCCGGAGCCGCGGCGCCTTCATNNCAAGCTCGAGCCCGATAGGGAAGATACGCCGCAGAACGCGGCAACGCTGTCGGCCCTCGGCCTCCGCCCCTCAACCCACACGATCCAGCCACGCCGATCGATCGTGGTCGACATCGACGACGATGCCGAAGCCGTGCTGGCGCGCATGAAGCAGAAGACGCGCTACAACATCCGCCTGGCTGAGAAGAAGGGCGTTCAGGCCAGGATCGGCTCAGTCGACGATCTGCCGGCCTTCAACGCCTTGATGCAGGAGACGGGCGCGCGCGATGGGTTCGGGGTCCATGCCCCGGCGTACTACACCGCCGCTTACGAGTCGTTCGCCCGCTCCGGCCAGGTCGCGCTGGCCCTGGCCGAGCTCGACGGCCGGCTCCTGGCCGCCGTCATGGCCTTTGTTTCCGACGACATGGCGTGGTATCTCTACGGCGCCTCGTCGGACCACGAGCGCCAGCGCATGGCGCCGTATCTCGCCCAGTGGGCGGCCATGAACTGGGCCCGCGGGAAGGGCGCGCGGGCCTACGACCTGTGGGGCGTGCCCGATGCCGACGAGGCCGAGCTCGAGGCCGGCCTCGAGACCCGCCACGATGGCCTGTGGGGGGTCTACCGGTTCAAACGCGGCTGGGGCGGGCGCCTGACACGCACCGTCGGCGCGTGGGACCAGGTTTACAATCCAATGCTCTACCGGCTCTACACCTGGTACGTGGCACGGCGAGGCACAGGCGAATAGGGCGCAGGCGGCGAGCAGATCGGCCTCCTCTCGGGCCCACACCATCGCCGCGCCGCCCGTTTGCACAGTGGCAATCATGACCCTAACGACTGTGACTGATCAGGCTGCCTGGGACGCGCTTGCGCAATCGCTCCCCGGCGCGCACATCCTGCAATCCTGGGCCTGGGGCGAGGTCAAGAGCCGCTGGGGCTGGCGCGCCGAACGGCTGTCCTGGGCCGAGGGTCGCGCCGCCGCCCAGGTGCTCACCCGCACGGCCGCCGGCGGGCTGATCCGTTATCTCTACATCCCACGCGGGCCGCTGCTCGACTGGGGCGACACGGCGCTCCGCGAGGAAGTGTTGGCTGACCTCGAGGCGCTCGCCCGGCGCCGGGGCGCGATCGCGGTCAAGATCGACCCCGACGTCGCCCTCAAGCTGGGGCCCTTTGGGGCCGAAGCCGACCAGGCGTCCNNGGTCGTGGTCCGTGTCGGCGGCCTCGCCGACCTCGCAACGCTGGCGGCGCTCTACGCCGAGACGGCGGCCCGCGACGGCTTCCTCATCCGCCCGGCCGCGTACTACGTCGACGTGTGGCGCACGCTGCTCGCGGCCGGTCAGGCGCAGCCGCTGATCGCCGAGGTGGAGGGCGAGGCCGTGGCCGCCGTGGTGCTCTTCCGCTATGGCCCAACGGCCTGGTACTTCTACGGCATGAGCCGGGCCGCTCACCGCGATCGCATGCCCAACCATCTGCTGCAGTGGGAGGCGATCCGCTGGGCGCACGCTCAGGGCCTGATGACCTACGACCTCTGGGGCGCGCCCGACGTGTTCGACGAGCACGATCGGATGTGGGGGGTCTGGCGCTTCAAGGAGGGGTTCAACGGCCTCGTGCATCACGGCCTTGGCGCCTGGGATTTTGCCCCCGCCGCGTGGCGTTACGATCTCTTCACCACGGCCCTCCCCCGCGTTCGCGCCTGGCTACGGCGTGGCGCCGCCGGCTGACCGCGTCGAGACCTGATCCAAACGATCAAGCAGAGCTCGCGCGCAGGCGTACACCTGATCGGGAGCGGCCCGCACCAGACAGGTCTTCTCGGTTGCGCTGGCGTTCTCGATCTCGCACGCGCAATCCGGGGCGAACGTCGGCAGCAATGGGGGCGGCGTGGCGATCTTCGTCAACGCCTGGACTCAATCCGGCAGGATCGGCATGGCGGTGGCGTTCGACGTCGCCGCTGGCAGCGCTGAGGACGCAACCCAACATCCGTTGATCGATACCGCAATCAGCGCGAGGGTCAGCCCGGATGTCGCCCAGCTGAGGCGTCTCCGGTCGCTGACGCGGCGAAGCGTGTGCATGCCGCCAGTCTAGGTCGATACCGTGACCGCCCGGGTCACGGTCTTGTGGCAATCCGCGGCCGGCGTTTCAGCGCACAATTGATCACGCTGACTCGGCCCGCGACTGTCGACCTGTGACGCGCTGTTCAAATAGCCCGAGCAACACGGTGAGGCCAAAGCTCGTTGCGTAAAGGAACAACACGGGCGCAAGCTCGGGCACCCGCTGGAGGGCCAGCCAGCCCGAGAAGGCCGCATAGAGCGCCAGGACGAACTCCCCGAGGAAGCGATCGGTGCGCACGCTGTACAGGGCCGTGCCGTCGCCCTGTTTCGGCGTGCGCTCGAAGGCCCGGCCGCGCCCGGCCAGGGCACCGATGAAGGCGACCGTGGTGCTCCAGGCCAGCCCGAGAAAGATCAGGGTCAAAAACGGGAAGACCCACATCCGACCCAGCGCGCGCCAGCGAGTCTCGCCCCGAGCTGGCGCCAGCGCCCACTGCCCCCAGGCCGCCACAACGAAGGGCACGATGGCCAGCCATGAGAGCGCACTCCAATGCACGGGCGCGAACCCGCCCAACGCCGCCAGTGGCAGGCTGAGACCCAGCGATAACACAAGCAACACGTGCGGCAGATAACCAAGGATGTGCAGGGCGCCCAGGATCTTGCGTGGCCAGCCCAATCGCGCCCGCAGCAGCCGAACGCCAAGCTTACGAAATACCTGAAACGAGCCCTGCGCCCAGCGGAACTGCTGCTGTCGAAAGGCCATCAGGCTGGTCGGCAACTCGGCCGGCGCCGAGATCTCGGCGCGATAGGCGAGACGCCAGCCCTTGATCTGAGCCCGGTACGAGAGATCGAGATCCTCGGCCAGGGTATCGCCCTGCCAGCCGCCGGCGTCGTCGATGCAGGCCCGTCGCCACATCCCGGCGCTGCCGTTGAAGTTCATCAGCAGCCCGTTCGCCGAGCGCGCGACCTGATCGACCGCGAAGTAGCTGTCGAACATCAGCGTCTGAGCCTGGGCAACCCAGTTGGCTGCGCCGTTCAGGTGCTCCCAGCGCCCCTGCACCAGACCGAGTCGAGGCTGATCCTTGAACGCCGCAAGCCAGCGCTTGAGGATGTCGGGCGGCGGCACGAAGTCGGCGTCGAAGATCGCGACGTACTCGGCCTCGCGCGCCAACGCCAAGCCCGCCGCGAGCGCGCCGGCCTTGAAGCCAGAGCGGTCTCGACGATGGACATACGCGATCGGCGCGCCGACGGCCGCCCAACGCGAGGTCAGCGCGCGTGCCAGCGGCGCCGTCTCATCCGTCGAATCGTCGAGGATCTGGATCAGAAGTCGCTCGCGCGGATAGTCGAACGCCGCAGCCGCGGCGATCACACGCTCGACCACGGTGCGCTCGTTGTACAGCGGGATCTGGACCAGCACCCGCGGCCACGGCGCGCTCGACGTGCCGTCGGCGCGCGCCGGTACTGGCCGGCGCGAGAGCCAGGCCAGGAGCAACAGGAGCGCCATGTGCAGGCCAAAGACGGCGATGCCCAGGACGGTGAGGGTGTAGAGCCACCCGATCACGGGGCCACAGCCAGCCCGGGCGCTTTGAAGCGCGACTGGAAGATCCCGGCCTCGGCGTCCAGCGTCTCAGGCGAGTTCGTGACGTAGACGGCAAACCACGTGACGCCCGGTTTGAGCGCGATCGGTTCACCCGCCTCGTCAAGGAAGCGCGGCAACTGGCCTTTGCCTTCAGCGCGCTCCCAGGAGCCTGTGACCATCACGCCGTCGCGAAAGACTTTTGCCGGCCCTGCGCCCGTGAAGAGCACATCGTAGCTGTATTGCGCCACAGCGCCGTCCTCGACCACGATGTTGCTGGCCACATGCGGCACGGTCACCATGACGATGGTGTCGGCCACGAGCGGCGCCCCGGTCAGGGTGTCGATGTGCTGAACCAAGGCCGGGTTGCCTGGGCCGGTCGCGCTGCTGTCGATCCAGCGCCAGTAACGGCCGATCGCGGCGTCATAGCGCCATTCGGCGATGGTGTTGTTGAGCTGCCAGTCGAGATGCACGGTCGCGATCGGCGTTCCCACAGGCGCCGCAGGGTCGAAGACGTACCCGGGGAAGGTCGGTGCGCCGGCCAGTTCGCGCTCGGCCGCGATCGCCCAGACCGCGGCCGGCTCGGTGAAGAGCTTGTTGGCCGAAAGCGTCGCGGAGGCTTCGCGGCAAAGCACGGGGCAGCCTCCGTAGTCGGTCGCCTCGGCAATCACGCGCTGATAGCGCTCGGCGTCCTCGCGCAGCCGGTTCATGGTGCCCGTGCTCGACCCCGAAGTCACCAGAAGCGCCTGATACGCGTCCATCAGGATCGCATCGAGCAGCCGCGCCGAGCGGACGTTGCCGACACGTTGCGGCATCTGGCTCCAGAAGATCGCATTGAAGCGCGTGACCCCGCCCTCGGCGTAGACCTCCCAGACGTTGTCAGCCAGGCTCAACCCGGCCTGGGCCTCGCGGACGGCACGCGGGAAGTGGGCGACCTTGATCGCCAGCGGCGGGCGCGCCAACACGGCCGGGTCGTCGACCGGCAGCCCGGTCAACGGGTTGAGCAGGGCCGGGGGCTCGGTCGCCGTGGCGGTCGGTAGCGCTGCCGCGATGGCCTCGGTCGGGGGCGATGTCGGGGCAACTGTGGCCGGGGCCTCGGTCGGCGCGGGGACCGTGGTCGAGGTGGCCGCAACCGGCGCCAGGGCCGTCGGCGCCGGGGCTGGGCTACACGCCGCGAGGATCAGGGCCACCAGAAGCAATCGAATAGCGGAAAAGCGGGACATAAGCATCCGACCATGATACGCGCTGCCGGACATCTCGTCGACCCCGGCCGCACAGAGGGATTCGGAGTAGTTTTCGCGTGCCGCGGAGCCTGGGCGCCGTCTCTCACCTCCTTCGCTCTCGGGTCGGAAATCGTCAGCCGAGCGTCGGCCGGCTCTGATACACTGCTAAGGAACCTCTTGCATACTGCAACGTGACGTTTCCGGAGCGCCGGGCGAACAGAATCCGGCGCCCGCAAGGAAAGACGCCATGTACATCAGTCCGCTTTACCTCTTGTTCAGCCTGCCTGCGGTGCTGCTCGGCCTTTGGGCGCAATGGCGCGTCCGCGCCGCTGTCGAGAAGTGGTCGCAGGTATTCACCGGCCGGGGCGCCACGGGGGCCGCCATCGCGCGCACCATCCTCAACGCCAACGGTTTGAGCGACGTCCGCGTCGAGCGCGTGGACGGCTTCCTCAGCGACCACTACGACCCGCTCAGCCGAACCCTGCGCCTCTCAGCGGCCAACTACGATACGCCATCGGTCGCGGCGGTCGGTATCGCCGCGCACGAAGCCGGGCATGCGTTACAGCATGCGCAGGGTTACTGGCCGTTGCAGATTCGCTCGGCGATCGTGCCCGTGGTGCAGTTCGGCTCGTGGCTCGGCCCAATCGTGGTGATGGCCGGCTTCGCGCTGTTGTCGTTTGGCGCGGGCGTCGGCTACGACATCGCCTGGCTGGGCGTGCTGCTCTTCGGCGCGGTGGCCGTGTTCACGGTGATCACGCTCCCCGTGGAGTTCGACGCCAGCCGTCGGGCCAAGCAGCAGCTGGTGACCTTGGGAGTCTTGGGACGTGATGAAATGCCAGGGGTGAACGAGACACTCAATGCGGCGGCTTTGTCCTATGTGGCCGCGTTTGTCGCGTCGCTCGGTTCCTTGCTGCACATCCTCATGTTGCTCTCCGGTCGCCGGGAGGAGTGATCTCACTCCCGAGAGCTGGG
>DKKP01000400.1 GCA_002455335.1 Anaerolineales bacterium UBA6663
CGATAGCTGCCGGCCTCGTCGGGCGTGAAGTCCACCGATGCGCGGCCCTGGGCATCGGTCGTGACAGGCGCATCGTCGATCGGCGTGCGCGTCTCAGCGCAATCCCACGTGCTCTGTCGCGTCACCGGGTCGACGCTCTGGGCGCAATCCCAATCCTGTCGCTCGAGCGCGGCCCGGACTCGCTGGTTGGGCGCGACCGTGCCGTCGGCGTTGAGGCTGAGCACCTCGAGCGCCACAGGCGCGCCGGCGTCGACGAGATAGCGATCGGCGGCGACGCCGACGGCGAGCTGCGCCGGATGCGCTGTGATGCTGGCGCGGCCGGCCACCTGCACATCGCCGGCCGGGTCGGTGACCACGGCCTGGATCTCGTAGTTCAGGATCCGACCTGGATCGCCGGCCGGGGCCTCGAACGTCAGCGTCGCGCGCCCGTCGGCATCGGTCGTGCCGATTGCCTCGACGATCAGACCCAGGCCGGCGCCCGAGAACACGAACGGGTCGAAGTCTGGGTCGGTGAAGGAAAAGCCTCCGGGCACATCCGGTTCGAAGCCTGTGGGCGTGCCAAACACGCGCCACTCGACCGCTGCGCCGCTGACGGGCAGATCAAAGAAGAAGCGCACGTCGAGCTCGGCTGTGACCGTCTCGCCGAAGACCGCCTCGGGCGCGGCGGGCGTCACGGTGACGTTGAACTCGGGCTTGCGGTACTCGGCCAGGGTGAAGTAACCGTTGCCGATCGGCGGGTCGCTCATTGCGGCATCGACACGCCTGACCACGACCGAGTACGAGCCAAGCTCGGCGTCAGGCTCGAACGGCAGCGACAACGTAAACGAGCCAAACGCCGAGAGCGGCCTGACCTCGTCGTGCACGACGACGCCGATCGGGTCATAGACGGTTACGGCGACCTCGTCGAACGACGGGAGCGTGTAGCGGGCATTAAACCCGGACCGAACGATGCCGGTTGTCTCGACCGTCTCGCCGGGGCGGTACAACGGGCGATCGGTCGTGACATACGCGGTCAGCGGCGATTCGTCGTAGCGCTGCTCGATGGCGAAAGCATACGGCTCGACGCCATAAGCCCAGCTCGTCGACGCGGCCGCCACGCGTGTTGGGTCATCGGAGAACACGGCGAGATCGGCCCAGGAGGGCACATAGGCATCCCAGGCAAACGTCGCGACGCCTTCGGTGTCGGTGTTGGCCGAGGCCAGGGGGCTTCCGTCCATCTGGCGGATCGTCAGCGGCAGATCCGTGACCGGGGCGCCGTTGCGAACGTCGATGGCCCAAGCGAGCGCGCTGCCCTGGCCGGCCTTGAGCGTGAGCTGGATATTGGAGACCAGGACGGCTTCGGCGAGTTCGCCGAGCTCGCCGCCCGGATACGCCCGAACGACGTAGAGACCCGGCGCCAATGCGCCCCCTTCCGCCAGAGGCACGGCCGTGATCACGCGCTCGTTGCGCACGCCGCCGGGTGTGACGACCCAGGTACGGGCGATGTCAAGCGGCGCTGCTTCATCGTACGAGCCGCCGGCGTAGGCCAGGAAGGTCGTCTCGTCGACGGCCGAGAGGTTGAAATCCATGCTCCCGGTGTTGCGCGTCGTGAGCGTCGCGGCGGTCGGGCCTTCGGCCGGGAAGAAACTCACCAGCCCGGTTCCGCCGAGCTGGGCCTGCGGTGGATAGTCGCCTGTCGAGAACGTCACGGTCTGCGGCTCGTTGAGCGCCGGCGCGCCGTAGGGATCGAGCATGCCGGTGTCGAGCGCGAGCGTGTAAGTCGTGCCGGGGAGCAGTTCGTACGACAGCCAGTACGTGCGCTCCGCCTCGCTCCAGTACGTGTACACGCCGTTGACCTGGGGCGAGATCGCGATGGACGCGTCGAGCGTGGCCACATCCATCGGCGAGTCGAAGATCAGGCGGATCGAACCGTAGGGCTCGACGTCGACCGAGCCATCGGCTGGCTCAACAGCGGCCAGCCGGGCGGGCAGCACCGTGGTGAACGACGATGTCGCGGCGGCCATGCCGGGGCCGCTTGCGCCGACGGCGCGCGCGCCAGCGGCGAACGTAGCCGCGTAGGTTGTCCCGAGCGCCAGCGGCGCGGCGGGCGTGAAGCCCAGGCTGCGGCCATCGCCCGACCAGGTGAACGCGCCGGGCACGGCGCCCTCGGGTCCGACCAGTGCAAACGCGGCCTCGGTGCTGGCCTGATCCATCGGCTGGTTGAAGGTCGTGGTGATCGGCGCCGTCAGCGGCACGTGAAGCGCGTCGCTTGCAGGCTCGGTGCCGACGATCGCGGGCAGCGCCACCGTGAACGACCAGGCGACGTCGTCGGCCAGGTCGGTGCCGAGCGTGTCGGTCAGGCCGGCCGCGACGCGAGCCGCGTAGGTTGCCCCGCCGACAAGTGGCTGCGCGGGACGGAAGCGGTACAGGCTTGTGGTGACCCATTCGCCTGTCCCGGGCGTCTCGGGTGAGAGCGTCAGCGGGTTGATCAGGTCGGCCTGGTCGGCCACGCCGGTGAGTGGCACGATCGGGCGGTTGAACGCGACCGAGATCACGCTGTCGGCGGCGGCGGAGGCCGAATCGGGCGCGGGGTAAACCTGCGCGACGGCGAGCTCGCCAACCGTCTGGAACGAAAACCCGAACGGCTCGTTCAGCTCGAGCCCGGCGCTGTTGCGCACGCCGGCGGCCACCTCAGCCTGATAGCCGCGGCTGTGGGCGAGCGGCTCCGACGGGGTGAAGGTCAGGGTGGCGTTGTTGTCGCTCCAGGCGAAAGCGCCGGGTACGGTCGAACCGTCGTCCGAGACCAGTTTGAACGCGCCCTCGACGCTACTCCGGTCCATGGCTGCGTCGAAGTACACGACCACGGGCGCGGCCGGGGCCTGTTCGGCGCCGGGCTCGGGCAGGCGGTCGATCACGGCCGGCGGGACGGCAGGCAGCGGCGTTGGCCAGGGCGCCGGCGTGCGTGTCGGCTGTGGCGTAAGGGTCGGCGCCGGGTTCAACGAGGCGCAGGCCAACGAGGCGGCCAGCAATGCCGACAGAGCCCACGCCCCATGCGAACGAGCGCCCCGATGTAGATTGGTGATCATCTTGGCTTCCTGGTTGTTGTGGACAACGTCATTGTACGAGAAAGACGTCGGGTGGGGGTATCCGGCTCCCGCGGGTGGCGATTCTAACCTTGGACCTGACAGGTCCACTCGCTTTTGCAAGAAAACAAGGCCCTCGCCAAAACGCCTTTGGCGATTCGGGTCGGAATTTCTAACCTGGCGGGCCTGTCAACGGGTAGCAGACGACACCTGCCAGGCCTCTCAACAACCACAACCAGGCCGGGTCCTGTCCGGGCAGAGCTCGGATCGCTCCGCTGCACACGGACCTATCGCGAGATCGCTCCGCGTCATCGCCGCAGAGCCGCCTAATGGGCTGGTTGCTGAGAACGACATCCCAACTCGCCCGGGCCTATCGTCAGGAGATACTCATGTGGCCGCCTCTCGCCCTGTGATATGTTTCGAGGGCAACCCTGACAGGCACCCATGGAACTCCTCACCCTACCCCTCGGCCCGCTGGGCACCAATTGCTACATCGCGACCGACACGGCCGGCACTGCGGCCATCATCGACCCAGGCGGCGACGCTGAGATCGTGCTCCAGGCTCTCGCCACAAAGGGCTGGCGCGCCGGACACATCCTGCTCACCCATGCTCACTTCGATCACATCGGCGCGGTGGCTGAGTTGTGCAGCGCCCTGAACGTGCCGGTCGCCCTGCATGCGCTCGATCTGCCACTCTATCGCTCCGGAGGCGGCGGGCGCAAATATGGGCTGACGTTCGAGGTTGGGCCGGATCCGGAAGTGGCGCTGGATGACGTCGGGACGATCACGGTCGGCGCCACGACGTTCGAGGTGCGCTTCGTGCCCGGGCACACCGTAGGTCACGTGGCGTTCTACGCACCGGAGGCCGGCGCCGTCTTCAGCGGGGATGTGCTTTTCGAAGATGGGATCGGGCGAACCGATCTGCCGGGCGGCTCCTACGAACGCCTGATGCTGAGCATCCGCGAGCAACTCCTGACCCTACCCGACGCCACGGCCGTCTACCCTGGCCATGGCCCGGCCACCACGATCGGGCGCGAACGCCAGCTCAACCCGTTTCTGGCCGCCGACTGAGGGCTTTGTCGCGATCGAGGCCAGCCGACCCGCGCCGCACTCAACGTTGCCGGCGGTATATGGCGTAGTCGCCGATCCGGATCATCAAATCGAACTCGGCCGCGACGACCTCGGCCCGGTAGACCTGCGTGAATGCCGCCATCCGGCCGATGATCAGAAAATCGGGATCGTTGCGCAGGACGTTATAGGTCGATGCGGGCCCGCCAGAAGGATAGAACACCCGTCGGATCGCGGCCATCTGGTCGGCCTGCCCGGGCCTGCTGTAGTCGGTGCGGCGCGTCAACGCATCCAGCTCCCACTCCCAGCTCTCAATAACCGCATCGGCCGGGAGATTCGTTCGGATGTACGTCGCCACCGTCTCGATCTGTGAAAGCCGCGGCTCAGCCAGGATCCGGGTCACATTGCCCAGGATCACGGCGCCGACGAGTGCGAGTGTCGCGACCCGCCACGGCCAGGCCCCGAACTCCGGCCGACGCAACAGGACGTTTGCGCCAAGCCCAAACAGGAACCAGGCAAGCACCCAACCCGAAAACGCATAGCGCGTCCAGCCGATCGAGACCAGCGCAAACCATAGCGCGTGTCCGGCGACGATCAGGGTCAGCGTCAGTTGCGCCCAGGTTCGGGGCTGCCAGGCCCGGGCCCGACGCGCCAGCATGCCGCCGCTGACCAGCACAACCACGACCATGAAACCGAACATCGCCCAGGCGCTCGTTGATAGCGTCCGCCCAAACAACGTCGTGAGCAGATTGGTGCCGACCGTCACGCTCAGCATCGCCGCGTATTCGGCCTGGCGGCTTTCGTCGACGCTGAAGCGGGACAGCATCTGCCAGCCCACCATGACGATCGCGATCGCGACCCAGGGCGCGACCTCTCGCGCAAGCCGTCGCAACCCCGAGCGCCGCAGACGCCATACTCGCGCCGCAACGACCAGGGTCAGACCCGGCAGGAGACCGAAAGCACCCTGGGTCTTCGAGAGCAGGCCCAGCCCAACCAGCAAACCGGGTAAGCTCGCGCGCCACAGCGAACGACCCGAGCGTTCGACCTCCCAACCTCGGAACCACAGCCATAGACCGAGCAGGACCAGGGCGACAGACGGGATCTCGCCCATCACCTGCCGTCCGAGCCAGACAAACCCGGTGTCGCCAATCGTCGGTGCAGCCAGGATCAGCAGCGCCGCCAGCAGCCCGGTCTGCCAGTTCCTGAACCAACGCCCGAGCAGGTACACGCCAGTCAGCGCAAGGAGCGCGTAGGCCACGCTCGGTAGACGCGATTGCCAGATGCCGGGCCCGAATAGCGCGTATGTCGCGGCGATGGGAAGCAGGTCCGCCGGGCCGGTACCCGCTGCCGGATCGAAGGGTCGCACAGCATCGTAGTCGGCTGTGGCGTACTGCCCTGTCGTGACCAGCACATAGGCCTGGTTGGCGCGAAAGCCCTCGTCGAACCACATCGCCGGTGTCTGCTCAAGGCGCCAGAGCAACAGAGGCAAAGCGAGGAGATAGAGCCCGATCAACGGCAATGGGACGACCGATAGCCGCGGTTCAACGCGTGGCACCCAGCGTGTGAGGGGCACTGTGCGCATGGGTCAGTCGGACAGCTGGTGGGGAAGCCAGGCAAGGAGATTGGCGCACACGGCGGCCATCGCCATCAGGATGCGACTCATCCGAACAACGATAGCGGCCGCGTTCTGCGACCAGGATGGGCCGTTGGTCATGGCCCTTTTGAGGTGACCCTCGTGGAAGCGGTCAGGGCGCGGCGAGCGGGATATGTCGCTCGGCCACCACAAACTGACCCGCCGGTGATTGGGCCCACGCCAACCAGTCGCGAACCACGCCCGTCGGTTCGTTCGCCGCGCGCGCCTCGAGCCCGATCATGATCGACAACGAAGTGGACAACACCCGCAGCGTCGCGTCGGTCTCGGGCGATGGCAACACGCCGATCGCGCCGGCGGTGCCGGAGATCAGTGCCCGGGACGCCGCCCAGCCGGGCGCGACCCGGGCCGTCGGCGGAGCGACGCCAAGGCCAAACCTCTGAGTGATCAGTCGTTCAGCTTCGCTTTCGGATTCCCGTGTCACGACTGTAATTGGCCCCGGCGAGCCACCCACCTGTGCCCAATCCTCGACCTCACCCGACAGCACCGCAGCCAGTTGAGCGGCACTCAGCGTGGGCGGCGCGGCTGCAGCTGCCATGGCTGGCACGAGCTTCACGCCGCCAAGCGGAGATCGGAAACCTGACCCGGCGGGCTCGATCTCGGCAGCGATGAGCACATGTGCATCGGGCTCGGTCGCAGGAACGATCAGTATCGTTACATCGGGTCTGACCTCGCGATACGCTTCAGCCAGGTCGCGCGCCAGGCTCTCTCCCATGTCGGTCGCCGCCACCCGCACAACGACGGGTGTCGGGGCGACGGTCGGCGTTCCACTTGGGCCGGCTGTGCAGGCAGCCAGACACAAACCGAGGACAAAACCCGGCCCGGCTACCAGAAGATCGCGTCTCAACGACCGTGCCCTCACGCGAACGAAAGCCCCAGAAAGGCTACGCACAAGATCGAGAACCCGATGCGATACCAGCCGAAGACGGCCATGCTCTGGCGGGCGAGGAACCCGAGCAGCCAGTGAATACAGGCCAGCCCGACGACCAGCGACACGGCCGTGCCAAGCGCCAGCGGCGGCAAATACTGAGCAAAGTTCGGCGTCTCGAGCAGATCCTTGACGGCGATGACGCTCGCGCCGGTCAGCGCCGGGACCATCAACAAGAAGCTGAACCGCGCCGCGGCCCGCCGCTCGAGCCCGCGCACAAGGCCGCCGCAAATCGTAGCCGCCGAGCGCGAAACGCCGGGGAAGAGCGCCAGCGCCTGGAACGCGCCGATGATCAACCCGTCCTTCCAGTCAAGCGTCTCGATGGCGCGATCGCGCCGTCCGATGCGCTCGGAGACGAAGATCAGGGCCGCGGCCACGCCCATGATCGTCGCCACGATCAGCGGCTGGCCGTGCAACCCCTCGACGGCATCACGGGCGAGCAATGCGATGACCACAGCCGGCACCGTGCCGACGACGATGATCCAGCCCAGCCGCGCCTCGGCCGTCTCAAACGGCCGGCGCGCGATCAGGCCCGTGACGACCGCGCGCGCGATGCCCCACAGATCGCGCCAGAAGTAGATGACCACCGAAATCACCGTGCCGAACTGCAGCAGGATGTCGAAGATGAAGACCGACTGCTCATCCAACGTCCAGCCCAACAACGCCGGCACCAGGATCAGGTGCGCCGTCGACGAGATCGGCAGGAACTCGGTGATCCCCTGGATGATGCCCAGGATGATTGATTGGAGCAGATCCATGTGTTGATACCTTTTATTACTTGTGGGGCGTCGTGCGATCGCACGACGCCCCACGCACCACGCTTCACGCCTTCGACCACGCGCTCAAAAACGTCTCGGCGTACGCCTCGAAGCGATCTTCGAAGATCGCCTGGCGCATCTCGCGCATCATCATCAGGAGCAGGTGGACGTTGTGGATCGTCAACAGCACTGCGCCCAGGATCTCGCCGGAGCGCATGAGGTGCCGCACGTAGGCGCGGGAGAAGTTCCGGCAAGCATAACACGCGCAGCCCGGCTCGATCGGTCCCGGGTCGCGCGCATACACCGCGTTGCCCATGTTGAGCCGGCCGCTTCGCGTGAGCGCCGCGCTGTTGCGCGCCAGGCGGGTCGGCAGCACGCAGTCGAAGATGTCGACGCCACGCGCCACGCCATTGACCAGGTCCTCGGGCGAGCCGACGCCCATCAGATAGCGCGGCTTATGCGCCGGCAGCAGCGGCTCGACCACATCGAGCGCGGCATGCATCTCGGCCTTGCTCTCGCCGACCGCCAGACCGCCGATGGCATAGCCTGGCAGATCGAGCCCGACCAGGAAGCGGGCCGACTCAGCGCGCAGGTCGGCAAACACCCCTCCCTGCACGATGCCAAAGAGCGCCTGATCGGCGCGTGTCTTGGCCGCCACACAGCGCTCGGCCCAGGCATGCGTCCGACGCAGCGCGACTTCGTTGTAGGCCCGGTCAAGGGGCGGCGGGCACTCGTCGAAGGCCATGATGACGTCGGCGCCCAGGTTCTCCTGGATCGCGATCGAACGCTCGGGCGTGAACCGATGCAGCGAGCCATCGAGGTGGCTCTTGAACGTCACGCCGTCGTCGTCGATCTTGCGCGTGTTGGAGAGCGAGAACACCTGGAAGCCGCCCGAGTCGGTCAGGATCGGGCCCGGCCACTGCATGAAGTGATGCAGGCCGCCGAGATCGCGCACCAACTCGTCACCGGGGCGTAGATACAGATGATAGGTGTTACTCAGCACCAGCTGGGCGCCGAGCTCGTGCAAGTGCGCGGGCGTGAGGGCCTTGACGGTGGCCGCCGTGCCGACCGGGGCAAAGACCGGCGTGAGCAGATCGCCATGCGGTGTGCTGAGACGCCCCGCGCGCGCCCGGCCCGAGTTGGCCAGAAGATCGAATTCGAACATCGCTCAGAACCCCCAGATCACGGCCAGGCCGACCAGCAACACGACGAGGAGCGCCAGCGTCACAGGGATGCCGAGCCGCGGATAGTCGTTGAAGCGGTACGCGCCCGGCCCCATGACAAGCAGGTTGACGCTATGGCTGACCGGCGTCAGGAACGCGGTCGAGCAGCCCAATGCGACAGCCATCGCCAGAGCGCGCACGCCGGGTATGCCCAGGCCAAGGTGCTCGGCTGCCGCGATCGCGATCGGCGCCAGCACCACGGGGGTCACCTGCCCGCCGATGATCTGGGTCACGGCCACCGTGAAGATGAACAGGCCGCCGGCGAGCGGCAATGGTCCGAACCCGCCAATCACGCCGACAAGCATCTCGCCGACCAGCCCTGCAGCTCCGGTGTCGGTCAACGCCATGCCAAGCGGCAACATCCCGGCGATCATGAAGATCGAACGCCACTCGATCGCGGCATAGGCTTCTTCCATGCTCAAGCAGCCGAGCAGGATCATCATGACGGCGGCCGCGAACGTCGTCTCGGCGATCGGCAGCAGCCCGAGCGCGGGCACGATCACGGCCGCCGTCGTCAGCGCCAGCACGATCCAGGCCTGCGGCGAGAGCGGCGCCTCGGTCTCGCCAAAGTCCTCGGTCAACACGAGGAAGTTCGAGTCGCGCCGCAAGAGCTCGATCGGGCGACGGGTGCCCTGCATCAGCAGCGCGTCGCCAAAGCGCAACGGGATCTCGGCCAGCGCGTCGCGTAAGGTGTTGCCCTCGCGCCAGATCGCGAGCACGGTCAGGTTGTACTTGTCGCGGAAGCGCATCTCACGCAGGGTCTTGCCGGCCAGCGAGGAGCGCGGCGCGAGACTGACCTCGATCAGGCTGACTTGATCGGAGGCCAGCTGGCGGTTCCAATCTGGATCCTGCGTGAGCACCAGCCCGTACTGTTGCAACTCGGCCGCGTCGACCTGGCCGGTGTACATCACGATGTCGCCCTCGCGAACCCGCTCGGTGCGGGGCGGGGCCAGCGTCACGGCGCCGCCGCGCGAAATCGCCAGCACGTTCAGCCCGAGGCGTTCGCCCCAGCCGCCGGCGGCCAGCGTCTGCCCGGCCATCGGCGAGTTGGGTTTGACGTAGGCCGCCTGGACCTCCTGGCGGAGTTGATAGGCATCCATCAGCGTCCCGGCCGGCCGGGCCTCGCGTTCGCCGTCGCGCGCGCGATCGGGGAGCAGCCGCGGGCCAAGCAGCGTGATCACGGCGATGCCGGCCAGCGCCACAGGCAGGCCAAGCGGGATGAAATCGAGCACGCCGTAGGCCGGGTAGCCTTTCTCGCTCAAGGCATTGCTGACCAGGATGTTGGCAGTCGTGAACAGCGTCGCCATGCCGCCAAGCAATGAGCCAAAGGCCAACGGCATGAGCAGCCGAGAGGGCCGGCGCCCGCTGGTCCGGGCCATGCCCATCGTGGCCGGGAGCAGCACAGCCGCCGCGGCCACCGTGTTCATCACAAGCGAGAGCAGCGCTGTCGCCGACGTGACCGTCAGGATGGTACGCCGCAGCCCGCCACCCGAAGCGTGGAGCAGGATCCGACCCAGGTGATGAGTGACGCCTGTGCGATCGAGCGCCTCGGCGATGATCGAAAGCGCCAGGAGCGTGATCACGGCCTGGCGGCTAAACCCGCTGAAGAGCTCCTCCGGCCCGATGAGGCCGGTGAGCCCGAGGATGACCAGGACGAGCAGGGCGGCCAGATCGGGCCGCAGGCGCTCGGTGATCATCAGCGTCGCGACCGCTACGACAAGCAGCAGCACGAACGCGATCTCGAGAGTCATAGGGTGAGGATTATACGTGGAGCGAGGGGCGCCGTGCGTGGAGCGGAGAGCGTGGAGCGAATCTCACACCACGCACAACGCATCATGGCCAACCCGATTACAATACCGACGCATGCTCACCTGGGTCGATATCGATCTGAGCGCATTGCGAGACAACTACCGGCAATTGCAGACGCTTACTGGCACACGGGTCGCGCCCGTGGTGAAGGCCAACGCCTATGGGCATGGCCTCGTGCCGGTTGCGCGCGCGATCACGGCCGCCGGCGCAGACTGCCTGTGCGTGGCCCGGGCCGACGAGGGGCTATCGCTCCGCGAGGCCGGGGTCGGGTGCGAGATCATCGTGCTGGGCTATACGCCGCCCGACCAGGCCAACGAAGCGATCGGCCGGGATCTGACGCTGGCGGCTTTCGACGCGGACGCGATCACGGCCTACGCGGCTGTGGCGCGCGCACTCGGCCGGCGCGCCCGGTTACACCTCAAGCTCGACACCGGCATGACCCGGCTGGGCGCGTTACCCGCCGACGCCCCGACACTCGCGGCGCGCATCCTGGCCGACCCCGCGCTCGAGCTCGACGGCCTCTTCCAACACTTCGCGGCCTCCGACAACACCGATCAGACCTCGGCGCGCAGACAGCTGGCCGGCTTCACGGCCGTGCTGCACGCCCTCCCCAAGCGCCCGCGGCTCGTGCACGCCTGCAATTCGGCCGGCGCGCTGACTCTGCCCGAAGCGCGCTTCGACCTGGTGCGCACCGGGATCGTCTTTTACGGCCTGAGCCCCTCGAGCGATGTGCCCGCGCCAGCCGGATTCCGACCGGCGCTCTCCTGGAACGCGCGCGTCACCCAGGTCAAGACCGTGCCCGCCGGCACGGGCGTGAGCTATGACCACCAGTACGTCACCACCAGCAACGAAACCCTGGCGATCGTGCCGGTCGGCTACGCCGATGGCTTACGCCGTAAGTTAGGCATCAACGAGGTGCTGATCGGCGGCCAACGTGCCCCGGTGCGCGGGCGCGTGTGCATGGATCAGATCATCGTGGGCGTCAGCCACATCCCGAACGTGCGCGTCGGCGACGACGTGGTCGTCCTCGGTCGCCAGGGCGACGCTTCGCTGACCGCCGACGATCTTGCGCTCCGCTGGGGGACGAACAACTACGACGTAGTCAGCGGGATCCTGGCTCGGGTTCCGAGACACTATCGGGATTGTTGATTGCTGATTTCTGATTGCTGATTGCGCCGCCAATCAGCAATCAGAAATCA
>DKKP01000211.1 GCA_002455335.1 Anaerolineales bacterium UBA6663
TCGATCGTGAAATCCGTCGCCCCGATGTCGGCCGATACCCCGGGATCGATCAGGATCTTCACCCGGTCCACATCCGGCGCGTTCGCCCCATGCCCATAAAAGCGCAGCGATAGGCCATCGCTGGCGCCGCCACCGACGCCGTTTTGGACGACGGGTAGATAGAGCACGCCTGACCAGGCCGCCGGTTGGTCAGGAACCACGTCTTCGGCGGTCATGGCGCTGAGGCCGGCCTTGATCAGCGCAGGCAGTCGAACCCGATACGGGCCTGGCGGCACATGGGTTGGGGCCGCGGTGGATGTTCGGGTGGGTGTGCGGGTGGGCGTACGCGGGGTCGCGGTTGACGCGCCACCTCCTGTAGAGGGCTCAGTGGATGTCGGCGTTCGGGTTGGTGTGGGGGTCTGTGAGGCGACCGTCGTCGGCTCGGGCGTGCCGCCAAAGGGTGTATCCGACGAGTAGACGGGCCCGGCTGTGCCTGAGCCGCCGTAACGGCACTGCCCATGGCTCGACCCGCCCGAGCTGTCGAGCACCACGCCCGTGCAGGCCCCGGCCACGCCTTCATCGAAGTGGTACAACGCCGCCGTATCCCCATCCGTCGTGAAAGCGCCACCCGGTCGCGTGAAGCCGCTCGTGTAGCGCACCACCCGCGACAGCCGCAGCTCGTCCATCCAGCCGCTGTACGCCGGATACTGCGTCCCCACATCGTGCTTCTCAGCCCCCAACACCAGATACGGGTCCGAGTTCGGGTACGACGTCCCTCGCCCATCCTGGTAGCTCGCATCCCCCGTCGGCCCCGTCGCGCTCGCCTCCTGCACCCCATCCACGAACAACCGCATCTGCCCCGTCGTCAGGTTGCGCGTGACCGCCACATGGTGCCACGCCCCGTCACGCAGATCGGTCGTCCCAACGATCGTCCGCGATCCCTGACCGGTCGTGACCCCGAACGCCACTCGCCCCGCCCCGAGCGACAGCCCGAAGTCACCGTACGCCGGCGCATTGTAGATGTCGCGATCGATGAAGATGTTGCCGTTGATCCAGTTCGCGTTCGCGCCCGCCGTGATCGCCCCGGCGTTGTTTCCGCTGGCCGTCTTCAGCCAGACCTCGATCGTGAAATCCGTCGCCCCAATGTCGGCCGACACCCCGGGATCGATCAGGATCTTCACCCGGTCCACATCCGGCGCGTTCGCCCCATGCCCATAAAAGCGCAGCGACAGGCCCGGCGCGCTCTGGCTCTGAGCCGCGCGTGGCCAGGCCAGCGCCCCAAGGGCAAGGATCAGGCAAAGAACGAATGCCTGTGTCAGGCGACGAACTGAACGCATCAACACCCTTTTGAGAAGCTGGAGTTTCGGGTGGCCCTGGCAGTGACCTGCCCCACCAACCCCCGGCAAACAAGAGTGAGTTTATCGCTTTACACGTCATTAGTGCACCCGTAAATTTGCGGGTCTACACGCGCCCCACGCCCGACCCAGGGCCCCTAACGCAGCCGTGCCGCCTGGAGCAGGCGGCACGGCTGTTATCCTATTCGGTTTGCGGCACAGCCGGATTTACGGCGTCGGGTCAGCCCGACGCATTCGCTTGTAGCGGGCGTTGTACTGTTCCTGGCCGCTGATCTCGATCTTGGCCGGGATCTTGTAGGTCGCCAGCTTTTCGCGGCAGAACGCGCGCAGACGCTTCTTGAAGGCCGCGGGCTCTTCGGGCTCGAACAGGTTGACGCGGGCCGTGACGATCTGGCCCGTGATCGGGTTCTTCTCGCCCACGACGACGGCATCGCGCACGTTGCTCATCTGGAGCAGCACGCTCTCGACCTCGGCCGGATAGATCTTCTGCCCACCGACGTTGATGATCTCGGACTTGCGGCCAAGGATGCGGATGTACTCGCCGTCGACCTCGACTGAGTCGCCCGTGTTCATCCAGCCTTCGGCGTCGAACGGGCTTGGCGCATTCAGATAGCCGAGCATGGCCGACTGCGCGCGCACCCAGAGCAGCCCATCGACGATCCTGGTCTCGAAACCCTCGCCGCCGACCTTGACCCACAGCGAACGGTTGTCACGCGACTTCGAGCGCAGGATGCCGAGCTCCGAGAGGCCATACGTTTGCTGGAGCTTGACCCCGGGGAAGACCTCGGCGATGCGCTGGAGCGTGCTCTCGGGCATCACCTCGGTGCCGTAAGTCACCAGCCTGAGCGATGACAGATCGTGGCGCTTGTAGGCCTCCGAGATCAGCAGCAGATTGAGGAAGGTCGGCGAAGTCGGCAGCATCTCGACCCGGTTGCGGGCGATCGCCTCGCAAACTACGTCGGGGTTGCGCGAGCTGACCGAGACCACTGTGCCGCCGTTCGAGAGCGTGTAGAAGAGCGTGTTGATCCCGCCGATGTGGTCGAGCAACAGAAACGTCAGCGTGACCATGCGCTGCCGCGCCGTCTTGAACTTCTCGAGCAGGCTTGTGAAGTTGTGAAGCGCGGCCTTGCTCTTGCCCGTCGAGCCCGACGAGAACAGGACAAGACCGGGCGCCTGCGCTTCGCGTAGTTGCAGGGTCAGTTGATTAACGGCGGACACCGGGCGGGCCTGCCAGCTCCAACGATCGTCGGCGTCGAACGCGATCTCGACCTCGACCTCGGCGATCTCAAGAAATTCCTCGCGGTGCACCTCGGCGGCTTCGGTCAGCGGCACGACGATCGCGCCGCGATCGATCAGCGCCAGCAGCAGCGCCACGGCCTGGGCTGTGTAGTCGCCGCGGAGCGCGACCACCTGACCCTGGCGCATACCCTGCGCATCCAGCCGCGCGCGCCACTCGTTGACCCGATCGACGAGATCGCCATAGGTCGTCGCGGTCTTGCCTCGCGCCAGGGCCGGATCCGCGCGCCATTGATCCATCCGATCGAGCAGCCACTGAATGCTCACGACACACCTCCGAGGTAGATCACCTGACCTGTGACATAGTCGCTTTCAGGCCTGACAAAGAAATCGATCACGTTGGCCACATCCTCAAAGCGTCCGAGGCGTTTGATCGCCAGGCGCTGGAGGATGCCGTCGATCTTGTCCTTGGGTACGTTGCGGATGAGGTCGGTCTCGATCGGCGTCGGGCCCACGATGTTGCAGGTGATGCCAAAATCGGCGACCTCACGCGCGAACACGCGCGTGAACGTCTCGACGGCGCCCTTCGAAGCCGCGTACAGGCTCTCGCCTTCGAGCTGCATGGGCACGGCGATCGTGCTCACGTTGACGATGCGCCCGTATTTGCGGCGGCGCATCACCTTGGCCGCCTCGCGGCACATCAAGAAGGTGCCGTGGAAGTTTGTGCCGAGCAGCCGCGCGGCTGTCGCATCGGGCGTGAGCAACACGTGGTTCATCGATGCCACGCCGGCGTTGTTCACCAGGACGTCGAGGCGACCCTGACGCTTTTGGATCTCGGCGAATAGCGCCTTGACCGCGCCCTCGTCGGCGACATCGAGCTCATGGTGGCGATAACCTTCGGCCTCCCAGTCGGCCGGGCCGCGGCTGCAGCCCTCGACTTGATAGCCTCGAGCCAGAAGGTGTTCGGCCAGATATCGGCCGATGCCCTTTCGGGCGCCGGTGACGAGCGCGACCGGCACTGCGGCCTCAGGCATGGGTGTTCTCGGCAGCCAAACGCAACACGTAGTCGGTCAGCGCGCCGACCGAGCGAAACGGGCTGTGCTTCTGCGACATGGCCCGCTCATCGGCCAGGACCACGACAAGGTCGTGCTCGTCGGCCAGGCGCTGCTCGATCTCGAGCACGGCCGTCACAAGCCCGAGCGAATCGAGCACGGCGCCTGCTCCGATCAAGCGTGTTTCCTCGGTGAGTTCGGTCGTCTCGGCCTCTGGCGAGGCGAGCACAAGGGCTTCGCGCACGCCGGCGACCACGATCTCGATCACGGCCGCCCGATCCAAACTGTTGTTATCGACTTGATCCGTCATGCAGCACCTTCAAGGGCCGGTCAGCACTGTGTCTGCCAGCATGAATTGATTCGAGCCAGAGACATCCGACTTCGTCGCTCGCGGCCGGCCTGACCCGACCTATCCCTCAGCGCCGTAGCTCGTAGAGTTCATACACCCCGATGGCGGTGACCCGATCATAGCGCGCCGCAAGCTCGTCTTCGGGATACAGCTCCACCCAGCGGGCGAACTCGCCCACAAGCACATACGGCGGCGGCTCTGTCGCGGCAAACGCATAGAAGTCGCTTGGCGGCTGACCGCCCTGCCAGATGTAGCTCACCGCCTTCGGGAGCAATGAAGGGGGCGGGAAGTTGTAATCGTGATCCGTCAGAAAGCCCATCTCGGGCTCCCAGGTCTCGACCCAGGCCTCGGCCGGCACATGCTCGCGCATGTATTGCGCCATCGCCAGCGGGCCGTTATCGGGCGGGCGGAACACATCGAGCGCCAGCTTCCCCAGCGGGGCGAGGATCATGAGCGCCAACCAGGCCAACCACACAGTGCGCCAGGCCGTCGCGGCCGGGAGCGTCCATTCACGAGTACGCAGCGCCCGAGAGAACGCGGGGAGATCGACCTGGAAATCGGCCGTGAGGTCCTGCATGAAACGCGCGACGAACAGGCTGGCAATAGCCAGCGCCGGGAACGCGTAACGCAGCCAACTGATCGACGCCGTCACATACCAGACGAGGTTGACGACGGCCAGCGCCAACAACACGCCCCACTGGTGGCCGGCGCGATTGCGCGGCAACGCCAGGAAACCGCCATAAAGCAGCGTCGGGATCAGCAGCCCAAAGTACACCTTGAGGCTGAGCAGCTCCTCGATGCCGCGCCGCATCAGATCCGTCGAGAACACCAGCGCCGCCCCGGAAGTGGCCTCGCGCAGGATCGTCAGGTTCTCGGCCGCCGTCGACGGGCCGAGGAAGATCACGACATAGACCTGCCAGATCGCGTAGACCATCGCCGTCAAGATGCCCGGCACAAGGAAGACGCGTTGCGGCGCCGAGTTGTAGTACAGGTTGGCCAGCCAGGCGAAGAGCAACGTCGGCGCCAGCACGAGCAGATACTGGTTCTTGGTCACCACAGCCAGACCAAAGAACAGGCCGACGATCGTCAGCCGGCGCAGGCTGGCGCTGTCCCACGCTTTGAACCAGACCCAAAACCCGGCCAGCGTGAATAGCAGCCCGGGCACCTCACCCAGCACCTGACGCCCGTACTCCACGAGGCCAAGGCCGGGCGTCACCACAAGCAGCGCCGTCGCCACAAGCGCCAAACGTGGCCCACCCAGCAACCGCGCCAACCCATAGAAGACGATCACGGCCCCGACGAGGTACAGGGCCATGATGACGCGCGCCTGAAACAGGCCGATACCGAACAACTTGAAGGCCGCCGCGATCGGCAACATCACGGTCGGGCCGACGCCGATCGTTGGGCCGAAATAGCGAAAACCGTCTCGACTGTAGTCCGCGTAGACGCCGAACCGCACAAGCGTCTTCGGGACGTGCAGATGCGATCCCTCATCGAACCACGTCAGTGGAAAATCCACGAGATTGGTGAACGCCAGGACGAACACAAACGCCAGACCGATCAACGGCAGCCAGATCAGCTCGAGGGTGCTGTGCGCCGCCGCGGCCGGGTTAAGCTCGGTATGGGAGGATGCTGCCGACATGGGGACCCCCTCGCTGTGCAAGACGCTCGTCACGGCGCAAGTGCCCTACCCACTGACCGGCACCGGGCGCGCCGACGGCTGATCGGCCAGGATCTGATCGACAGTCGTCTGCGCGTGTCGGGTCACGGATTCGCCGTTGGTCAGCGCCGGGTAGATCTGGGCCGTGGTCGCCAGATACAGGCCGGCGATCGGTGTGCGGATCTCGGGGATCAGGTGGGTCGAGTTCAGCCGATGCAACGGCTCGACATAGCGCTCGCGATGCACCAGGAAGTGGCGGATGCGGCGTTCATCGAAATCCGGGAACATCAGCTTGAGATTCTCGATCCAGGTCGCCTTGATCTCTTCGTCGCTCTTGGTCTGCCAGGCGCTCCCGGGCGCCGTGTACTTGGGGATGTAGACCAGATGATGGCCGCCGACGTACTGCGGATCGATGTAGCTTGTGGTTTCGATGACGCCCGTGAACGGCACGCGCAGGTCGGTGATATTCAGCGTCCAGAAGCCGGTCAGCGGCCGATCGAGCACAAGCAGCGGGCAGACCACGCCCAGATACTCGGTCTGGCCGAGAAAGTCGCGATAGGCCGCGTCGGCCGCGGGGATCAGACGCTGGAACAGCGGTACCTGCACCGTGGCGGCTACGGCATCGTATGGTCGGATCTCGCCGTTCACGCGGATGCCGCGTGCCCGACCTTGCTCGATCACGATCTCCTGGACCGGGGTCTGCAGATGAACCACGCCACCGGCCGCCTCGATCCGCTCTGCCATGGCCTTGAGCAGGGTGGCGTAGCCGCCGATCAGATGGCCCGACATCTCCTTCTGGTTGACGCCCTTGCGCGTCGACTTCGTGCGGACCAGCCGCGACCACATCCACGTGGCCGGGATGTCGGCGAACGCGCCGTCGAACTTGGCCTTGAGCATCTGGCCCCAGATCGCCTCGTAGGTGCGCCGTCCGCTGGCCCGGATCAACCAGCGCTCGACGGGTTCGCCCTCTAGCTTACGCCAATCGTTCCATAACTGAGCATACAGCACGGTCAGACCAAGCCGAAAGCGGTCGATCAATCCGAGGGGCTTGAACGTCAGGAACTCCACAAGGTTGTTCATGGAGTACAGCCCGCCTTCATGGAAGAAGCCGGTGCGTGTCTCGCGGAAGCGGAGCTGATCCGTGATCCCAAGCTCCTGGCAGAGCTGCATCAGGCTGGCGTCGCTCGAGAGGATGGCGTGGTAAAAGCGATCCACCGCAACGCCATCGGGCAGATGGAGCGGGCCCGCGAGGCCGCCCAGCACAGGCGAAGCCTCGAAGATCTCGACCTGCACACCCCGCCGGGCCAGGAGATAGCCCAGCGTGATCCCCATGATCCCACCACCGACAATACCGACTTGCATTCCTGAGTCTCCTCGCGTGTATCGATCAGGCCACCGGGTCTGCGGCTTCGACGGCCGACCGGCGACGGCCCTGGCCAAAGGCCAGCGGTTGAGCGGCTTCGATGTGCGTGACGATGGCGTCGGCCGCCGTGCCGTCGCCAAAGATCGGCGGTCGTTCAGCCGGCGGGACGTGAGAGCGCCACAGCGCTGCGATCCGCTCCGGGGTGTTGCCGGCGAGCACATTCCAGCCCGCCGCGACTGTCTCGCCCCACTCGGTCTCATCGCGCAGCGTCAGACAGGGCACGCCAAAGAAGTATGCCTCGCGCTGCACGCCTCCCGAGTCTGTGGCGATCAGGCGCGCGTTCTCCTCGAGCACCATCATGTCGAAGTAACCGACCGGCTCGATCAGGCGCACGTGATCGCCCCAGACCGCGCCCAGGCGCTCAAACGCCTGGCGCGTGCGCGGGTGCACGGGGAAGACGATCGGCTCGGGCGCCTGATTGAGCGCAGTGACGATGTTAGCCAGCCGGGTCGGGTCATCGGTGTTGGCTGCGCGATGAACCGTGACGAGTGCATAGCTCCGCGGCGCAAGGCCAAGGCGCGCCAGCACCTCGGAGTTGCGCCGCGCGATCGGGCGATTGTGCAGGTTGGCGTCGAGCATCACATCGCCGACCCAGGTTACGCCCGCGACGATGCCCTCGACCGCCAGTTGCTGCACGGCCGTCCGGCTGACGCAGAAAAACAGATCGGCGATCGAGTCGGTGATCAACCGGTTGATCTCTTCAGGCATACGCCTGTCGAAGCTGCGCTCGCCGGCTTCGATATGCGCCAGTGGGATGCGGAGCTTGGCCGCGGCCAACGCGCCGGCCACTGTCGAGTTGGTGTCGCCGCGCACGATGACGAGATCAGGCCGCTCCGCGAGCATCACGTCCTCGAGCCGGGCCAGCATCTCGCCGGTTTGATGCCCCTGCGAACCCGAGCCGACTTCGAGGTTGTGATCGGGGGCCGGGATGCCCAACTCATCGAAGAACGTCTGCGACATGCGGTAGTCGTAGTGCTGGCCGGTGTGGACCAGGATCTCCTGGTGGCGTTGGCGCAGCGCCCGGCTGACCGGCGCGCCCTGGATAAACTCCGGGCGCGCGCCGACGATGGACAGGATCTTCATGATTGGGCAGGCGCCTCGACCAATCGCCGGAGGTTGAGCCGATGCATGAGCACTTTGCCCTGGAACCCGAGGTGCGCGCGGATGATGCGCAGGATCTTGGCCTTCGAGGCGCCGGCGACCCGCGAGTACAGCACGGCCGGGTACTCGGCGACGCGGAAGCCGGCCAGCATCGCGCGCACCATCAACTCGGTGCCCGCCAGAAAGCCGTTCGACTCGAACGCGATTTGCTCGAGCACCTGTCGCCGATAGCCGCGATACAGCGCCGTCCAGGTATGCACGCGCCAGTCGACAAGCACCCGATACAGGAACGATGCGCCCTGGCTGAGGAAGATCCGATACGCCGGGACGTCCTTGATCCCGCCATCGGGGTGATACGGCGAGGCGGTGACGATGTCGATGCCGGGCTTGAACTGCGCCAGCAGCGCCGGGATCGTGTCGAACTTGTAGGTGCCGTCAGCGTCGGCCGAGACCACGAGCGCCCCGCTCGCCGCCTTGAAGCCGGTGCGCATCGCCGCGCCGAGGCCGCGGTTGACCGGGTGGCGCTCGAAGCGCACCGTGACGCCCTGCGGCGCGCGGCCCTCGCCAAAAGCAGCCTCGAGCGCGGGCAGCGTACCGTCCGTGCTGCCATCATCCACGAAGACCACCTCGACCGATTGGTTACTGGCCAGGGCCGCGGCCACCGGCATCAGTTCAGCGCCCAACTTGGGCACGTTATCGACTTCATTGCAGCACGGCACAACGATCGACAAATCCATTCCGATCTCCTGCAAACGCTCTTTCGTCGGTTGCCAGACGTTGCTCAGGCGATTGCCAACAACTCAACGGGTTTGTGGGACGACGCCCCAGCTGCGAAATCGTCCAGGATCATTCGGCGAACCTGGTCGGCGAGCGCCAGCGCCTGCAGACCGTCACGGGCGGAGACGAGCGGCGGCTTGCGCTCGATGACGCACTCGACGAAGTGCTGCAATTCGAGGAACATCGGCTCGACGATCGGCACCTGGATGCGCTCGACCACGCTCTCCTGGCGATACTTGACCCCACGCTGATTCTGGTTCAAATACTCGCCGATGGTCTCGCGGCAGACGCAGATGCTCTTGTTGAGCAGGTCGCAGTCGAGATAGGCCTCCCGCGCGGTGACCTCGATCGAGCGCACCTTGTGCTCGGTGACCCGTGAGGCCGTGACGCTGATCAGCGGCCCGGTCTCGAAGCGGAAGTTGACCACGGCATGGTCGATGGTATTGCTCAGCACGTTCAGGCCCTGCGCGCTGATGCGCGTCGGGGCCGCGCCTGTCAGATCGAGCACGAGGTTGAGGTCGTGGATCATCAGATCCAAAACGACGTCCACATCCACATTGCTGCCCGCGAACGCGCTCAGCCGGCGGAAGTTGATCGCCAACGGCGTCATGGTCTCGAGCACGTTCTTCAGCTCGATGTACGCCGCGTTGAAGCGCTCGATGTGGCCAACCATGCACACCAGGCCGCTGGCTTCGGCCAGGGCTGTCAGCTGCTCGGCCTGCGCAACCGTCTCTGTAATCGGTTTCTCGACGAGCACATGCTTGCCGGCCGCCAGACACCGGGCCGCAAGGTCGAAATGCAGCGGCGTCGGCGCCGCGATGCTGACCGCGTCGACGCGCTCGAGCATCCGGTCGATCTCGGCGAAACAAGCCACCCCGTACTGCTGCGCCATCCGTTGACCGTTCTCGGGGTTGGCATCACAGACGCCCACGAGGTCGACATGCCGGAGGTTGGCAAACACACGACAATGTCGCTGGCCCATACGACCAACGCCGATTACACCGACCCGGATATCTTGTTGCATGGTCGACCACCTCTCAAAAGGAAGATAGCATCGCGCGAACCGATTTCCAATGTGACTGTAGACCCAGAACGATCGGGCGTTGGGGGGCGCGACCCCTAACGAACATCGGCCTGAGCCACTTCGACGTGGAAGCCCGTCTACGGGTCGAGCCGCTGGGCCAAAGCCAGAGCGCGTTCGCTCAACACCGGCTGACCGATGCTCTCCCAGTAATAAACGTAGGCATCGAGCTCTTCTGGGGTTTCGGGCAGATCCTTCAAGAGCGCAGCGGCTGCTTCGAGGTCGCCAGACCAGAGCCGGGCATAGCCCAACGCCTTGGTCACGGCCCGGCTGTCCGGCGCGGCGGCATGGGCCTGCTCGAGATCGACGCATGCGCCGACATAATCGCCTTCATTCAGGGCCAAGAGACCGCGGCGAAAGCGCGCCGCCACAAGCTCGCCGTCGAGCGCAACTGCCGTATCCAGTTCTGCCAATGCCGGGGCTGGTTCGGAGACCGGCCCGATCGTGGGCCAGAGCGCCAGCTCCTGAGCGGCCAACAGCACAGCCGCGCGATTGGTGTGCCAGAGAGCCTGCACCGGCGCGCTCATTCCCGCGACGAATGCGATGATGCAACCGCTCAGGCCGATCAAGACCCGATAGGTCGAGCCGCCGCGGGCCGGCTCGGGCCGGGCAGGCGAGCGAACCCCTTCGGATCGCCCAAACAAGGCGGCAAAGCCGGCCCATACGAAGAGCAACGGAAGCGCTCCACCAGCCAGAACCGGGTCGTCGAGCAGCCCATGAACGCCCAGGGTCACCGCGCTTGCCAGAGACGCCAGGCGATGCGGATCGGCCCCAGCCCGATCGTGCCGATCGTGCCGATCGGCCCGATCGGCACGATCGGCCCGGAGCAATGCCCCGATCGCGGCCGCCCACAAACCCAGCCAGATCAAGAGCCCCCCCAGGCCCTGTTCGAACGCGATGCCCAGGTACAGGTGATGGGCATAGCTGTACAGCGGCACCCGAATGAGGCGCGCATAGAGCGCATAGGCCCCCTCAAAGGCGCCGCCGCCCCAGCCTGTGAGCGGCGCCTGCCCGATGAGGTACACGGTCTCACGCCAGATGCTCAGACGGCCCATGTCGCTGCCACCCACATCCACACCATCGATCAGGGGTGCGACCCATGGCCAACCGACGACAAGGAGCAGACCGCCCATCAGGCCGACCGCCCCGAGCATGCCGATGAACAGCTGCAACCGTCGCCGGCCCCAGTGGCGTGAGGCCCACCAGAGCGCCACGACCACCGCGGCGATCAGTCCGGCCAGCATGGCCCCACGCGAACGCGAGAGCGCAAGCAGCGCCGCGAGCAGCACAGCCGCGACGCCGGCGCCGACCCGTGTGGCTGCCCCGCCCGGTGGCCGGAAAAGCGCGACAAGGGCAAAGGGCAGCCCCAGGGCCGCGACGCCGCCCACCGTGTTCTGGGCCCACACGGCCCCCAAGACACCGAAGCTCCCGAGCACGATGACCGGCCCCACAACCAGCCCAAACCCCCAGGCCGCACGCGGGGCCCAGGTCGACGGCAGAGCCGCGATGGCCAACGCGAGGCAAGCGGCCAAGAGGATCCCGCCGAAGTGCGCCCAGGCCAATGCCGGCTGCGGGGCGCCGATTGCGCCGATCGCGGCCGATGCGAGGAACAGGCTCAACCCGATGAGCAACCAACGCGGAGGCATACGTGCAGGCTCACAACTCGCAACAAAGCTGCGCAACCGGCAGGTTCAATGCCGTTTGCGCAGCTCGGATAGCGCTTGAGGGTCGTCCGTGGATCAGTGCCCGGCTTCGCCGGAGGCCGTCGACCAGCGCAGGTGCTGCAGACCGACATCGAGCGCGGTGCGCATCGTCGAGACGTCCGAGAGCAGCATCTTGATGTAGGTCCACATCGGACCGGGACGGAACGCCCACTCGCGGAAGGCGCGCTTCTGCCAGTACAGCAACCGCTCGGCCGGCAGGCCCGGGTAGTCGAGCACAGTGCCCTTGTCCATGTCAACCTGCTCCCAGCGGGTGCCCTTGCGGAACCAGCCCTCCTTGACGACTTCAAAGAAGAAGGGCGTGCCCGGGTACGGGGCCGCTACGTGGAACAGCGCGATATCGAGCGGCAGGCCCTTGGCGAAGTCGATCGTCTTGCGGATCGTCTCCTCGGTTTCGGTCGGCAGGCCGATGATGAAGTAGCCCCAGTTCTTGATGCCCGCCTGGCGCGCCCAGACCAGAGCCTGGCGCGCGCGATCGGGGTAGGCGCCCTTGCGCGCATGTTTGAGCACCTGCTCGGAGCCGCTCTCGATGCCCCACGAAATCAGGATCGAGCCGGCCTTGGCCATCATCTTGAGCATCTCCTCGTCGACATAGTCGACGCGGCTGTTGCTCGTCCAGGTGACCTTAACGTCTTCTTCGATCAGCAATCGGCACATCTCCATCACCTGATCGCGGGAGACCGTGAACAGGTCGGCGTACATGTGGATGTGCTTGACGCCCAGGCCCTTGAGCAGCTTGATCTCGTCGACCAGCAGACGCGGCGAGCGCAGACGCACGCTGTACTGATACGAGACGTGCTTGATGCAATATGTACAGCCGGCCGTGCAGCCGCGGCTTGTGACGATGAACGTGAACGGGCCGTTGATCATCGGCATCCGATACTTCATCAGCGGCAGATGCTGGTGCAGCGGCATCGGCAGGTCGTCGAGGTTCTTGATGAACGGGCGCGGCGCATTGAGGACGATCTCGTCGTCCCGACGCCAGGCGATGCCCTTGATCGCACCCAGGTCGACCGTGCCATCATCGCGGCGCGCCGGCACATAGGCCGCGTCGTGCTCGGCGAACACGCGGCTCATGTGGGCGTCGCGCTGGTGGGTCTTGCCCTCGAGCTGGTCGAGCAGGTCGCGGATGGTGAGGTCGGGCTCGCCGACAAGGATGAAGTCGAGCGCCGGGAACGGGCGCATCGTCTCGCGCGGCATCGGCGTGACGTGGGTGCCGAAGGCGATCGTCTTGGCGCCACGGGCCTTGGCCAGGAAGCAGCCGTACATGTCGTTCTGCAACGACGGCGCCGTCACCTGGGTCAGATAGTACTTGGGCTTGTACGTGTCGAGCAGCTTCTCGAACGCGGCCCAGCTCATGTGCTCGGCGTTGGCATCGATGATCTTGAAGGTGTAGACCGGGTCGAGCATCGCGGCCATCTGCGCCAGCGAGACCTGCGGCCAGACCATGTTCTCGCGCGTCCGACGGCCGACGCGGTGCTGCGATCGGATCCACAGCTGGCCGTCGGGCGTCGGTGGGTTCACCAACAGGATGTCGACGGCCTCGGGCGGGCGCTGGGCCTCCAACAGGCCCTGCTTGACGATATCGTCGACGTTCGGGAAATCGGCCATGCGCACATTGGCGATGCGCCGGGTGCCCAGGTTTTTGGGTGTGTTTTCGCTCGATTGTTCAGTCATGCTCACTCTCCTCGCCGCGGGCCGCGTGCACCGGCCCCAGATCGGCCTGGGGCCGGATGCCTTCTGGCACGCCGACCACAACGCTGATCCGGTGACCACAAATTGTCAGATCGATATCTTACTAATTCCTGCCCGATTTGCCGTTGACCTTTTGGTCCTATCGCGAACAGGACATAAGGTCAATCACCCCACAAACTCGTCGCGGGAGCGGATGTCACGCTGGCTGAGCTCCTCGAGGACGCGCAGGAGCACCCAGTAGATCAGCAGTTGCACGCCGACGAGCACAAGCATGGCGCTGCCAAGCAGCCAGAGCCACAGCCGGGCCACATCCCAGCCGCTGACGCCGAGCACAGCCGAGGTGACACCCACGATCAGGCCGAGCACAGTCAGGAGCAGGCCGGCCCAGCCGAAGTGCCGGTCGAGCGGGGTCTTGAAGATCGGTTTGCCGAACAGGCCCTGGCGTACCGGCTGCTTATAGAAGAGCGTGACCAGGTAGTTGAAGGTGACACCCAGGGCAAAAACGCTGACGCCAACAACGCCCGAGACCATGGCCGCGAACAGCCCGGCTACTTCCCAGGCGCCGAGGTTCGTGACACCCGAGAAGCGCGCGACGACCAAGGCGATCAACGCCAACGCCGCAACGGCGACGCCGCCCAGGCCGATCTTTCCCAGGATGCTGACCGGGTTGTAGGCCAGCGCCGTCCACACGATCGACTGCAGGAAGATCGCACCGTCGCGCACCACACTGAGCTTCGAACGGCCGAGGCGCTCGCTGTACGGGATCGCGACTTCCTCGACCTTGAGACCCTCGTGGATCGCGCGCGTGCTCTGCACGGGCGTGAGGTTGAGGCCGTCAGGGAGCGGGTACATGCGCGTCAGCACGTCCTTCTTGAAGACGCGCATACCGCTGGCGCTGTCTGTGACGCGCGTATTGCTGATCAGGGTCAGCAGGTTGGCGAAGAAGAAGTTGCCGACACGGCGCATCGGCGGCATCTCGCTCTTGGCGCCGGCCATCCGCGAGCCGATCACCAGGTCGACGCCGCCCAACGCGCGCACGCATAACTGCGGGAAATACTCGGGCGGGTAGGTGCCATCGGCGTCCAGAAAGCCGATCAAGTCGCCCTTGGCGGCGTTGAAACCGGTTTTGAGCGCGCCGCCATAACCCTTGTTCTTGACATGCTTGATGAGCGTGACGCCCTCGATCGACGAAGCGATCTCGGCTGTGCGGTCGCGCGAGCCGTCGTCGACCACGACCAGCTCGGCCAGATCGACCCCGACCTTGCTCAGGTCGTCGCGCACCGCAAGCACGCGCCGCGCGATGGTCTCGATGCCGTCTTCTTCGTTATATGCCGGGATCACGATCGATAAAGCAGTCATAGCTGTTTGATCACTCACTTGAATAAACGCGGATGCCACAGTGGCTGCGGCGTCCTAAATCTGATAGATAGATCGGCCCGGGTGGGTGACCGAACCGTCGATGGCCTTGAGGACCTTTGCCGGGATGCCACCCACCACGGTGTGCGGCGCGACATCCTTCGTCACCACGGCGCCGGCGGCGACCACAGCGCCTTTGCCGATGCGCACGCCATCGGTGACCACGGCGCTTGCGCCGAGCCAGACGTCATCTTCGATGACGATCCCCTCAGCCGTGATGCCCTGCTCGACGAAGGGGCGTTTGGGGTCGTCGAAGACGTGGTTGACCGCGATGATCTGTGTAAACGGTGAGGTGTACACGCGATCGCCGATGGTCACGCCGCCCTGCCCGCGAATGACGCTGTACTCGCCGATCAAGCAGTTCTTGCCGATCGTGATGTGCGATTGCGGCAGCCCGCGGAAGTTGTACACGTGGAGCACGGCGCCGTGCATGACGATCGTGTCTGCGCCAAGCGCGATCCCGCCGGGCATCGCGTGCAGGTAAGCGCCCTGATCGATGTACACGCCGTGTCCAAGCCGGATCTGGCTTGCGTAGCGCAGACGGGCGCCGGCCTCGATCGCCGCCAGGCCGTCCATTTTCAGGATCAGCCGGTACAACAGCCCGCGTAAGGCGATGCCAGCCAGGGTTGGCACCCAACCGATCAAGCCGAAGAGGGTCTGCTCGAGCGCATAACGCCCAAGGCCATCGGCCTGGCGACCGGTGTACAACCGGATGCCATCAAGTGTTGAAGTCTTCTGACGCTCGCTCATCCGCCTCTGCTTCCCAGCCCGGTATCCCGAGCGCCGAGTCGCAGTGTAGTGGGAATCGCGTTATCAGCGGGATAGTACGCTTGTGGGGGGCAAAAAAGAGCGACGGGCCCGATCGGCGGGCCCGTCGCGCAGGTGCGTGGGGGGAGCGGAATCGGCCGACGCTAAGGCCGTCCCCACTCGATCTCGAGGCCAGGCCGGCCGGCCACGTTCCAGTCGCCGGCCTCAGAAGATGTGAAGTACTTGCCTGTGCTGTAGTCGCTGTCGGCGCTGTACAGTCCGATGCGGGCCGGCTCGCCTGCCGCGTAAGCATCGGCCACAAGCCGGGTGACGTCCCAATCCCGCCTCACACAGGGCCAGGCAAGGCCGCCCGGCGCGCCGCAGTTGACAACCTGCCCGACCCAGGTGCCGCCGTAGTTCTCGATCGGCAACGGTGCGTTGTTCCAGGTGATGGTGTTTTCGCTCCAACTCCCACCGATCCGGAACACCTGGATATAGGTATCCGCAGCCGACTGCCCGTTCGAGGCCGTGCCGGATCCGCCGAACTGGTGGAGCTGCAATGTCGCCCGGCGGATGACCATGCCGGCGGGAATCTGGTTAAGCGGGAAGTTCAGATACGTCTTGGCGAAGCACGGCCAGTCTGAGATGTCGGATTGGTTCTGGATGTTCATGCCGGGCTCGTTCGCATAGTTGGCGTTGCCCCATTCATTCCAGATGTAGTTCGTGTCGCCCGGGCACTGGTTGGAGGTTGCCCCGCCCAGATCCGAGTCGGATACCGTGGCGCCATTGACGCCCTGTTTGATCATCACTGTTCCGCCAATCGACGAGGCGGCCGGGGTATACGTGGGTTGACCCCAACGGACGCCGCCCCAGGTCGAGGCATTGGTGCTCTGGAAGGTCTCGGGCCAGAAGGTCTCGGGCTGCACCCCGCCGTTATCACGATCGTGGGTGACGACCGCCAGCGCCCAGGTTGCCGCGCCATCAGCCGGTCGGCTCACCCCCAGGCTCGCAAACGGGATCCGGAACGTGATCGCCCAGCCGCGATCATCATCGGCGTTGTTGATGTTTGAACCACGCCAGCCGGCGCTGGCGTCGAACGCGACCGAGGTCGTTGCCCAGCTACCGCCTGTGCCACGCTGGCTGAGCTTGCCGGCCGAGGGCACGGCCCCGCCATTATTGAGTTGGGCCGTGAGCTTGAATGTGTCGCTCCCCAGCCCGTTGATTTGCCCACCCGTTCGCAGGTAGACCGTCGCGCCGTCCCAGGCCGTCAGGTCACCGGCGGCAGGCGATGTGTCGTACCAAAGATGACGATCGAAGGAGGCGACGTAGACCACAAGATGCGTGTTATTGGTCGCGATCCGAACATCGGTGTAGTTCTGTGTATCCTGCACGCGACCGTACCAGAAGACCGCCATCGACGGCAGGCGCTGGATGCCGCCCTGGCCATCGAGCAGATCCGACAGATACGGCACATTGACCGCGCGTGGCAGCGCCGCGTAATTGGTGATCGTGCCCGACCACGATCGATTCGCCAGCGTCGGGATGTACAGGCGCTCCGAGCCGGCGCTTGGCGCTTCGGGCTGCGTATCTTGCGCAAAAGCCATGCCGGGCGCCGACCCGATCACACAAGCCAACACGAGGCTCAGGCCTCGTACAAAGAGCGTTCTTGTCATTCAGTCCTCCGCACCGGTACTGCTAACCAAACACCAATCTCGTTATCATCTTAGCGATCCGCCGCCCTGACCGCATCCCACAAACTGCGCCGTTCACATTCAGAAGAATTACCGACGCCCACTGCCGGAGCTCTGACATCAAGGCCCCGCGCACACGGTGAATCTTGGCGCTCTCCACGAATCCGGCGGCAGAAGTTGCCCCTATGCTCCCCCGATGTATACTTGCGCGCATGACAGTTCGCATCTTGCTGGTCGATGACCATACCGTTTTGCGCCAGGGCGTCAAAGTACTGCTCAACCTCGATTCGACGCTCGAGGTCGTGGCCGAGGCCAGTAACGGCGTCGACGCCATCAAGCTCGCCCACGAGCTCAAACCCGATGTGGTCTTGATGGATCTGATGATGCCTGTGATGGACGGTCTCTCGGCGATCACGGTGATCCGCCGCGAACTGCCCGAAACCGAGATCGTGGCGCTGACCAGCCTGCTCGAAGACAACATCGTCACCGAAGTCGTCCGCGCCGGCGCGATCGGCTATGTGCTCAAGGACGCCTCGAGCGACGAACTGGTCAAGGCCGTCAAAGCGGCCGCTGCCGGCCAGGTGCACCTCTCTCCGCAGGCCGCCGCGCGCCTGATGCGCGACGTGCGCACTCCCGATAACCCGCAGGCGCTCACGCAGCGCGAGACCGAAGTGCTCAAGCTTGTGGCACAGGGGAAGTCGAACAAAGAGATCGCGCTCGAGCTGCAGATCGGCGACAAGACCGTGCATTCGCACGTCTCGAACATCCTCAGCAAGCTCGGCCTCAACTCGCGCACCCAGGCCGCGCTCTATGCGATCCGCACAGGGCTTGTCCCTTTGACCACGCTGACGCCAAGCGAGCCCGCCGTCTGAACCAACCAGGCGACACGAACGACGAGGCCGGGGCGTGATCCCCGGCCTCGTCGTTTATTGGGCATCAACGCCGCCACCGCCTGTATACGCTGACGCCGAGCCATGCCCCCAACGTATCGATAAGGACGTCGCTCAAGGCCGGGTGGCGGCCCGGTGTCAGCGATTGGTGCCACTCGTCGCTGAGCGCATAGAGCGCGGCCAACCCCACAGCGAGCGCGGTTTGCCGGCGCGAGGGCCGCGCCAACGGCGAGAACGCGTGGGCATAGGCCGCGCCCAACAAAGCATAGCCAAGCGCATGCCCACCCTTCTTCACCAGGAGATTCCAGACCCCGAAGTGCGGCAGGTCGCTGCCGGGCGTGGCCGAGAAGGTGAAGATCACGGCCATCAGCGCGACGGCCGGGCCAAACCGCGCGCCGAGCACCGACAACCGACCCGCCAGGGTGCTCATTTCGGCCGCTGTGCGTAAAGGGCGACCCCGGCGAAGATGATCAGCACGCCGAGCGCCACGCCCCAGGCCTGAACCGGCCCAAAGAGCGGTCTCTGCTCGCCGAAGTTCGACCCGATGCCGATCACGTCGGCCAGGCCGTTCGTGGCCGCGACCACAAGCCCGGTCGCCATAAGTCGCACACCGATATCCTCACGCAGCTTGCGCGGCTTGGCCCGATGCCGCGTCGCGTAGAGATAGATGTACGCGCCAAGTGTCATCCCCGTCAGGCCGAGCAGAAAGGCAAAGATCTGCAGCACGCCGATCTCTGGCGTGAAGTCGGCGCCGAACAGCTCGGGCCAAAGACCAAGCACGAAGAGCAAAAGGCCGCTCGCGATCAGCGTGATGCCGCCGCGCGCCAACCAACCGGGACGATGATCAGGATCAGCCTGGTTCATAGATCCCTCAGGGCAGGCCACGGCGCAGCACCGTCAGCCAGTTGTCGGCGAGCACGCCCTGCACTTCCGCCTGGGTGAGGCCGCGCTCGTGGAGTAGGTCGCCGATTTTGGGCAGATCGGCGATTGTGTCGAGGCCTTCGGGCGCCGTCTCTGCGCCGAACCCGCCGTCGAAGTCGGTGCCCAGCCCGACATGTGCTGCGCTCCCCGTCACCTGGCAGACGTGGTCGATGGCATCGACAAGCCGGGTCAGCGGCACATCGGCCCGGTTATCGCCATCACGCCAATCGGACTTGAGAAAGCGGTTGTACGGCATGACTCCCACCACGCCGCCGCGCTCGGCCAACCGGCGCAGCATGTCATCCGTCGGATGGCGCTCCGGCGCTCCCGGGTTGCGCAGCAGGGCGCGCGGGTTAGCATGGGTGCACATGACCACGCCCTCGAACAGATCGAGCGCCTCGAGCCAGGATTCGTCGGAGCTGTGTGCCAGATCAAGCATCAGTCCAAGCTCCATGAGCGTTCGCACGAGGCGCCGTCCTTCGGGCGTCAAGGGGCCGGGCTCACGTGTGCCGCCGGCGTAGCGCGTGCTTGCCCAGGCGAGCCCGACGATGCGCAGGCCACGCTCCATCCAGGCCTCGGCCTCGCGCGGCTCCCGGATCCCATCGGCGCCCTCCATCAGCGGCACGATCCCGACCTGGGCCTTGGCTGGCCCTGGAAGCGTCGGCGGCCCGTCAGGGTCAGGGTTTGGCGCAGCCTCCGGGCCCTCCCAGGTCTTCAGCACGGCCTCCAGGTCGGAACGCGACCCGATCAGCCGAAACCGCTCACAGGTGTCTGTGAGCCGATGATAGTAATCGAGTTGTTGCTGATAGAGCCGATGCGCCTCTTGCACGTCGCGATAGCAGGTTCGCGCTTCCCACTCACCCATCTGACGGCGTTTCGGCGAGGCGAAGAGCGTGCCGAAGATCACGGCGACACGCGCCTGCAGGTATTCGGGCAAGCCGAGCATCGAATTCCCAAGCACCTGTCGCGCCAGGCTGCCAGAGTCGCGCTCGTTGGCGCGACGGACAAGCGCACTCTGGGTGTAGTCGCGACCAAAGGTCGCCGCGTTCCAGGCCAGATCCTGGTGAGCATCAACGATGAGGGTGGACATGGATGTCGATTATAAGACTGCTGACCTCAGATGCGCAGGGCGTACGTATCCGGTGTGTGCACGGGCGACGTTCTCGCCGGTTCGCCAATGGATTACCATTGGCGCCGAACACCCGATGAACCGACAGGTCCTATTCCTTTGCACAGGCAACTACTATCGGAGCCGCATCGCTGAAGAGATGTTCAATCACTTCGCCGATCGGCGGGGAGCGACAACACGCGCATTCTCGCGAGGTCTGGCGCTCGTCTTCGAGAGCGGCAAGAACGTGGGGAACCTCTCACGCTATGCCCTGGCCGAACTGGCCCGCTACGGCATTTCGCCGCGCCGCGCTGATGAGCCGCCCCAGCGGGTGGCAGCCCACGAACTGGGCGACGCCGATATCGTGATCGGGCTTTACCACGGTGTCCACGCCCCGATGATCGAGCAGCAGTTCCCGGAGTTCGCCGGGAAGGTGATCTACTGGTCGGTGCCGGATCTGGATGAGTTGCCGGCGAACAAGGCAGCCGATCGGATCTTCGCCGAGGTCACCACATTGCTAGCGCAGATCTGACCGCCGCTCGTGTCGGCGCAGCAGGCGCCCTTCTTCACGCGCCCTCTGCGGTCGACCGTGCGCGGTCCGCCGTCCTCCGATCCAGTTCGGCCCGGATCTCGGCGTGCTTCTCGCGCGTGATCGGGTAACGCCACACGGCCCACAAGCTAACCAACAAGCTGAGCGCACCCACCGGGCCGACGAGCAGCCGAAGGACGAGGAGCACGTTCTCGGGCTGGATCGGCACAGGCTGCCCCGGGGTCACCCGCAGATAGCCGGCCAGGTCGAGCATCCAACCCGAAGCGAAGAGGCCAAGCGAGAGCCCCAATTTCTGCAGAAAGACAAAGAAGGCGTAGAACAAACCCTCGCGCCGCTGACCGTGCTCGAGCTCGTCCTGATCGATGACGTCGGGCAACATGCTCCACGGCACAAGGTAGCCGACAGCGACGCCAACGCCGCCGAAAACCGCCAGGACGTAAAGCGCCGTGGTCGCGCCCTGGGGGAGCAGCGCGAGCGCGATCAAGGTCACCACGAAGAGGCTCGCGCCGATCAGGTAGACCTTGCGCTTTCCGATCCGCGCGCTGAGCCGCGCCCAACCAAGCATGGCCAGAAACGCCGTGAACTGCAGCAACAGCAGCACAAAGCCGAAATCCGCTTCGGGCATACCCAGCCAATCGCGGGAAAAGATGAACAGGTTCCCCTGCACCAGCTGGAGCGCCAGCCACGCGCCAAGATAGGTCAGCGTGACAAGCCGAAAGGCGCGATTGGCAAAGGCCTGACGCATCCCCTCGAAGAACCCGATCTCCTCGGATGCGCTCGACGGGCGTTCGGCGTAACCGCGCGTCCCAAGGAACGTCCACCACAGCCCGAGCGTGCTGAGCACGGCCCAGAAGCCGACGCTGATCGCCGCGCCAAGCGCGCGATTGGGCGCGAAGGCCGCCACGATCTGGCTGTGGAAGAACGCGGCCAGCACGCCGCCGAGGATCGAGAAGCCAAAGCGATAGGTGTTCAGGCTGGTGCGCTCGTCGTAGTCGGCGGTCAACTCGGGGGTCAGGGCCGTATACGGGACGCCGACCACGGTCAACCCTGTGTCGACGAGCAACGCGACGACCAGGTAGTACCAGAACAGCCCGTTCGTATCGAGCGGCGGAACGATCCAATGCAGCCAGAACGCCAGGCCGAACGGCAGCGCGCCGAAGAGCAGCCACGGCCGTCGACGCCCCCAACGGCTGACCGTGCGATCGGTGAGCCAGCCCATCACCGGATCGTTGACCGCGTCCCAGATCTTGGTCACGAGGAAGATCGTGCCTGCCGGCCCCGGGCGCAGCCCGGCGACGTTCACCAGGAACTCCAGCAGGAAGAACCCGTTGATCGCGGTGAGCACGGCCGGGCCTAGATCACCCGCGCCAAAGGCCAGCTTGGTCCAGATGGAGAGACGTTTTGGCATTGCTGATTGCTTATTGTTGATTGTAATGGACTGATTGCGACGCCTCTGCAATTAGCAATGGGCAATCAGCAATCAGCAATAATCCTGTTCCAGCCTACATCATCGACACCGGGTTGATAGGGCTTGTAGAGCGTCAGGCGATCGGCCAGGCCGGCGTAACGCGCGCGCAGGAGCGGGCCGAGCGCCACGAGCGGCGCTTCGACCGCAAAGGCGGCGAGCAGGGTGTCATCGATCAGTGCGGGCATCTCGGCCCAGCGCCCGCGGGCCGCCAGAGCCGACAGCTGCTCGCCGATCTCGGCCCAACCATGATGCGCCAGGACGGCGCGATACGACGGCGTCGAGGCGTAGAACGCGATCTGCTCACGCACAGTGGCGCGCTCGGCCTCCGCCGTGATCGCAAAGACCGTGGCCGAGAGCACGGGTGCCGGGCCCGAGCCCGCCCGGCCCTCGACAAGCGCCGGGCGGATGACATCCCGCAGATAAGCCGGGGTGTGGAACGGATGCGCGTGGAAGCCGTCGGCCACCTCGCCCGCCAATTGCGCCAGCCCTGTGTTCACGCCCGAAAGATAGATCGGGATCTGAGGCTGAGCGATAGGCCCGGGGTTGAAGAAGGGCGTCATCAGCGTCAGCTTGTAGCGCTCGCCGCGGAAGTTAAGCCGCTGGCCGGTCTGCCAGGCATGCCAGATCGCGCGGATCGCCAGCACCTGTTCGCGCAGCTGGGCCACGGGCGAATCTGGCCAGGGCATGCCGAAGCGCCGCTCGATGTGCGCCCGCACCTGCGTGCCCAGGCCAAGGATGAAGCGTCCGTCGGATTGGGCTGCCAGATCCCAGGCAAGTTGCGCCAGCGAAAGCGGGCTACGGGCGAAAGCGATGGCGACGGCTGTACCGAGTTGCAAGCGGCGGGTGTGCTCGGCCGCGAGGGCCAGAGGCAGGAAGGGATCGTGCTGCGTCTCGCTGGTCCAGGCCGCGGCGAACCCAACCTGCTCGGCGGCCTGGGCCAGGCTTGGCATCTGCGTCAGCGGCACGGCCATCAAGGCCACGTCGAGCAGCATCATCGGATTATAGACGTGTCGCTCGGGCCCCACGGCCACGCGTTAACATTGCATCTACAATTGGGTGCTACGCTTTAAGGTCAAGGCGGCGAAAAACATGGATTACAAGGATTACTACAAGGTCCTGGGGGTGAGCAAGACGGCTGACGAGAAGGAGATCAAAAGCACCTTCCGCAAGCTGGCTCAGAAATATCACCCTGACAAGAACCCGGGCGACAAAGCTGCCGAGGACAAGTTCAAGGACATCAACGAAGCCTACGAGGTCCTTGGCGACGCCCAGAAGCGCGCGCGTTACGATCAGCTCGGTTCGAGCTACACGCAGTGGGAGCGCTCGGGTAAGCCAGGCGGCGGCTTCGATTGGGGTCAGTGGTCGCAGTACGCCGGCGGCCAGGGCGGCACGCGGGTCGAGTATCAAGACCTAAACGACATGCTCGGCCGCGGCGGCTTTTCGGATTTCTTCAATATGCTCTTCGGCGGCACGCGCGGCTTCGGCGGCGCGGGTTTTGGGGCGCAGGGGCTCGGCCGCGGCGAGGATGTCGAGCAACCGATCGAGATCTCATTGGCCGAGGCCTACCAGGGCGCGACTCGCACCCTGACCAAGGGCGGCCGCCGATTGACCGGCAAGATCCCGCGGGGCGCGCGCACCGGCACGAAGGTCCGGATCAAGGGCGAGGGCGGGCCCGGTCAACCGCCCGGCGACCTCTACCTGGTGATCTCGGTGCAACCCGACGAACGCTTCACGCGCGACGGCGATGACCTGCGCGTCGAAGTGCCGATCGACCTGTACACGGCTGTCCTGGGCGGCGAGGCGCGAGTGCCGACGCTTTCTGGCGACGTGGTGCTTACAGTCCCACCCGAGACGCAGTCGGGCAGAACCTTTCGCCTCTCGAACCGCGGCATGCCCAAATTGCGCGCGCCAGAAGAACACGGCGATCTGTTGGCCCGCATCGTTGTGCGCGTCCCAACCCATCTCACCGAACGCGAGCGCGAGCTCTTTCAGGAGTTGGCCGCGCTCCGTCGAGGAACCCAGCACTAAAGCCGTCGAGCATCCGAGACCGACGCGAGGCCAGGGCAGCGCCCC
>DKKP01000151.1 GCA_002455335.1 Anaerolineales bacterium UBA6663
ACCCCTCGCCGGCGGCGGCCATTGATCGCAGCGGTTCAGGCCGGGACGAGCCGGATCGACACGATCTGGTAGGGCGTGAGATCGATGGCGACACCGTCGCCCGAGACCGCCAATCCGCCCTGGTCTTCCTCGAGCAGGTTGCAGACAAAGGCCTCGGCCACCGGGAAGCCGGCGCGGAGCGCGACAGTGCCGCGGTTGCGCTGGTTTTCGAACAACCGCACGATCAGGCCGCGGCCATCCTCGGCGCGCTTGACCGTCTCGATCACGGCCCACGGCGCGTCGAGCGCCACGAACGATCCCGGTGCCTCTGCGGTTCCGGCAGCCGTTGACGCCGGCCGTAGCAGGATGGGGTTGTTCAGGTCGTAGGCCGCAGCCACCACTTCGTCGCGCCAGTCGCCGGCGTGCGGCAACAGGCTGTAGGTCATCCGGTGTTCGCCCTGGTCCGCCTGCGGGTCGGGCTGTGTGGCGCTCTTGAGCAGCGTGAGGCGCAGCACGTTGTCGTGGATGTCGTAGCCGTACTTGCAGTCGTTGAGCAGCGCGACGCCGTAGTTGCCTTCGCTCAGGTCGGCCCACTTGTGCGCGCAGGTCTCGAAGCGCGCCCAGTCCCAAGAGGTGTTGCGATGCGTCGGCCGCTGGACGTTGCCCCACTGCACATCGAACGTGGCGGTCGGGCTCATCACATCGACAGGGAAGGCGGTCTTGAGCAGCGTGTGCTGCTCGTGCCAATCGATCCAGGTGTCGAAGTCGATGCGCGCGCTTCCGGCGCTCAGCTGGATCTTCTGGATGATTCGGCTGCTGCGGTAAGCGCGCTCGATTGTCACAGTCGCGCGCAGCGGACCCGTCTCGGTGATCGCGATCGCGGTGACGCCCTCGACCTTCTCGCTACGATCTTCGTAGTAGATGTCGATATCCCAGGCGTCGAAGTTCATCGGGCGATCTTCGAACGCGAGCAGCGCGTTGCCGACAGCGCCGCGGGCGAGCACGTCGCGGCCGGACCGTTTGTCGAGGACGCGCACGAGGTCGCCATTTGGCGCGATGTCGACGCGGATCACGGCGTTCTCGAGCACGATCGCGGCCCCGATGTGGCGGGCCGAGACGGGCTGGGCGGGCGCGGCGGGCTTACCGGCGCTCAACCCGATGACGCCATAGGGCGCCAGATCGTGCACTTCGACGAGCGTGCCATCCGCGACGCGTTGGGTCGCCAGACCATGGCCGGCTGAGTCGGCCAGGCCGGCGACGCCCAGATCATCCGAAAGGTGGCCGATTCGCCGCCCGCCGAACGACGTCGGGTTGGCCGCCAGCACGATCGAACCGACCGGCAGCGTGCCGGCCAACGCGGTCAGCGCGGCTTCGCGCGCGCCTTCGCCAAGTTCGCGGATGCGGGCATAGTCGCGGTCGCTGTCGACGTACACGGGCCCGATCGACGAGCCGGGCAGGATGTCGTGGAATTGATTCAGGCAGGTCAGCTCCCAGGCCTCGGCGAGCACCTCGGTCGGGTATGCTGCGCCGGCGCGTTGCTCGGCCAGGGCCGCCAGGAACTCGGCGTCGTGAAGCAGGAACTCGCTCTTGCGATTGTTGCGCTTGTTGCGCGCCTGGCTGGTGTACGTGCCGCGGTGATATTCGAAATAGAACTCGCCGTTCCAGACGGGCAGCCGATCGCTGACCTCGGCCTCGATCCGGTCCATGTACTCACGCACCGAGCCCGAACGGACGCGCGGCGCGCCCGGGAAGGCGCTCAGCCGCTCGACGTTCAGGATCATCTCGCGCGTCGGCCCGCCGCCGCCGTCGCCGTAACCGTAGGCCGTCAGCAGCTCGTTGTAGGTTTCCTTCTGCTTGAAGTTGCGCCAGGTGCCGAAGACCTCGGCGCCCGAGACCACGGCGTTGTAGGTCGTGGCGTGCGGCAGGTATTCGTCGCCGGCCGGCGTGGTCAAGAAGTGGGTCAGGATGCGCGTGCCGTCGAGGCCCTGCCACCACAAGATCTGGTGCGGCATGGCGTTGTACTGGTTCCAGCTCATCTTGTGGGTGATGAAGTACTTCATCCCAGCCTGCTTGATGAGCTGCGGCAGCGCCCAGCTGTAGCCAAAGGTGTCGGGCAGCCAGAGCACGGGCGTGTCGACATCGCCGAAGTGCTTGCGGAAGTAGCCGCGCCCAAGCAGGAACTGGCGCGCCAACGACTCGGCGCCGATGCAGTTGCAGTCGGGCTCCACCCAGGCGCCGCCCATCACCTCCCAGCGACCCTCGGCCACGCGGTCGCGGATCTGGGAGAAGAGCTCGGGATAGTGCTGCTCCGTGTATTTGTAGAGCTGGGCCTGACTCTGCGAGAAGGTGTAGGTCGGGAACTCCTCCATCAGCCGCAGCGCCGTGCTAAACGTCCGGCCGGTCTTGCGCGTGGTTTGGGCCAGGGTCCACAACCACGCGACGTCGATGTGGGCATGGCCGGCGGCCACGATATCGACGTCGAGCGGCGCACCGGCCCCCGCGATACCGGCCTTGAGCGTTTCGAGCGCGCCGGGCACGCTGGCGTAGAACGCCTCGCCGCCGATCGGATCGCGCGTGTCGAGCACGCGGAAGGCGTCATCGAGCGCGTTGTACAGCCGGCCCTTCACCGGGTCATCCTCGTCGAGCTGCCCGGCCACCTCGTAGGCGACGCGGGCTGTCGCGACCAGGTCACGCGTCGGCGGGTCGATCAGCACGACCTCGCAGGTGCGCATCAGCAGCTTTGAGCCTTCGGGCAGGGGGACCCAGCCGCCAAGGCCTGTCCAGCCGTGGAGCGCGAGCGCGTGCCAGCCGCCGTCGCGCCAGCCATCGCGCAGCCGGATCTCCTGATGATGCCGGTCGCCGGCGGCATACGGCTCGCCGTCGATGTAAGCCAGCGTCTCAGGGTTGCTGAAGTCGCCGGCTTCGCCCAGCGGCAGGTGTAGCGCGATGGGGCGCTCGTCGCCGGCCCAGGCCTCCGGCACGCGGAAGCGGCCGCGCAGGATGAAATCCATGCGCCACTCGCCCCAGTAGGTGTTGGGCTCGATAACCTCCCAGCTCGAATCGTCGACCTCGGGCCCAATCGGCGGCGCCTGCTCGGGCCCGGCCAGCCGGGCCAGGCGAAAAGGCTCGAGCGGCTCGCGCCGTGCGTAGACCAGGGGCGCGATCAGCTGCAGGCGCTGCGCGATCTTCTGGGGTGTCCAACGGACTTTGTGTGACACAGTGGTGACTCCTCACTTAACCTTTGAGTGCTTTTCAAGGCGCTCGCCCCCGGGCCGTTCAGACCCCGGGCGCGTTCACCCCTTCATACAGAAAACAGGCGGCCTTATGGCCATCGACCCCGACCGGCACAAGGCCCGGCTGCGCGGCCTGGCAGCGGTCCATCCGCTTCGGGCAGCGCGGGTAGAAACGGCATCCTCGGCCGGCCGTCGTGCGCAGCTCTTCGTCAGGCGGCAGCACGATCTCGCCCTCCCAGCGCACGTCGGGGTCGGGCACAGGCACCGAGTCGACAAGGAGTTGCACATAAGGATGGTGCGGCCGGTCGATGACGCTCATCGTCGTCCCCGTCTCGGCGACCGACCCCTGGTAAAGGATGAACATCTGATCGCCGATCTGGTACGCCGTGCTCAGGTCGTGCGTGATGTAGATGAACGAGATGCCGTTCTCGCGCTTGAGCCGCATCATCACGTCCAGGATCGACGCGCGCAACGACGCATCGACCATCGAGACGGGCTCGTCGGCCANNCGCTGGCGCTGGCCGCCGCTCAATTGATGCGGGTACTTCCGCAGGACATCCTCGCCGTGCAAGCCGACGACGTTCAGCGCCTCCTCGATCAGGTCACGGCCCTGTGCCCGGCTTCGACCGAGTTTGAAATTGTCGAGCACAAGGTCGAAGACGTGCTTGACGCGGTAGAACGGATTGTAGACGCCAAACGGGTCCTGAAACACGGCCTGAACCTGGCGGTAGTACTCGCGCTGCCGCCCGGCGTCGGCGGTCGTGACGTCCTGGCCCTCGAACAGGATCTGGCCCGACGTCGGCCGGGTGAAGCCAAGGATCAGCTGCGCCAGCGTCGATTTGCCGCTGCCGCTCTCGCCCGCGATGGTGACGATCGCGGCCGGCGACTTCGGGATGCTCAGGTTGAAATCCTGCAACGCGATCGTCTCGTGGCGCGCGCCGCCGGCGCCGCGGCCCCGATAGATCTTTGTGGCGTTCTTGATCTCGAGCAACAAGTCACTCATGGCGCCCGCCTTCCTCGGCCGGCTCGGCGTACAGATGGCAGGCGGCCCACTGGCCCGGCCCGACCCGCTTGAGCTGCGGCGCGGCCGATCGGCAGACATCCATCACATGCGGGCAGCGCAACTGGAAGATGCAACCCGGCGGCGGATTGCGCGGGTCATGCGTGATCCCCTCACTCGAGCGGAGCGGTTTTCGTTCGCGCAAGGTCGGTACCGAGTCGATCAATAGCTGGGCGTAGGGATGGCGCGGCGTCGCGAACAACGCGCGGACCGGCGCGACCTCGACCACCTTGCCCGCATACATCACGGCGATCCGATCGACCATCTGCGCCATCAGCCCCATGTCGTGGCCGATCATGATCATGGCCATGCCCAGGTCGTGGCGCACGCGCTGGATGGTCTGCGCGACCACGCGCTGCACCACGACATCGAGCGCGCTTGTCGACTCGTCGGCGATGATCACGCGCGGGTTGAGCGCGATCGCCATCGCGATGCACACCCGCTGCTTCATCCCGCCGCTCAGCTCGTGCGGGTAGAGGTCGTAGACGCGCTCGGGCAGCCCGACGCGGCGCAGCAGCTCGAGGATTCTGAGCCGCAGGGCTTCTTTGCGTTGGGCGCCTTCGTGCGCCACGATCACGTCCTCGATCTGGCTGGCCACCCTCATCGTCGGGTTGAGCGAGTTCATCGCACCCTGCGGGATCAACGCGAGCCGCGTCCAGCGGATCTGACGCACCTCTTCTTCGGAGAGCTTGAGAAGATCGCGGCCCCCGAGCTCGACCGAGCCGCCGACGATCCGGCCGGGTGGGTTGACGAGCTGCAGAATACCCATCGCGGCGGTCGATTTGCCGCAGCCCGACTCGCCGACCAGCCCAAGCGCCTCACCCTCGAACAAATCGAGGTCGACGCCATCCACGGCCAGCACATCGCCTTTGGGCGTTTCGTAATACACACGCAGGTCGCGTACGCGCAGCACTGGAGCGTTTGCTTCGGTCATGGAGGTTGAATGGCTCATTGCGACGACCGCCGCAGCCGCGGGTTGGCGATCTCGTCGAAGCCGAGGTTGATCAGCAACAGGCCGATGAAGATCAGGGCCAGCATCAACGTCGGCAATCCCCACCACCACCACATGTTGCGCAGCAGGGCGGCCGCGTTGATGGCGAAGTAGATCGTGCCGCCGAGCGTCGGCACGCGTTGCGGGCCAAGCCCAAGCGTCTCGAGACCGACCGCCGCGAGGATCGCGCCAGTCGCGTTGCCGATGAAGCTGGCGAAGATGTACGGAGTCAGGTTCGGCAGGATCTCCCTGAACATGATCGCCCAGGTCGACGCACCCGACAGCCGGGCCATGTGGACGTAGCCGCTGGCGCGCATACTCAGCACCTGAGCCCGGATCAGCCGCGTCGGTGTCGGCCAGGCGAAGACAGCGATCAACAGCGCCATGGTCGTCAGATCGACCTGGCGCATCAGCGACTGGATCACGATCAGCACCATCAGCGATGGGATCGTGACTGTCACATCCGAGAGCAGGCGGATCACGTCATCGACCCGGCCGCCGATGAAACCGGCCGAGAACCCGAGGATCACGCCGACCGTCATGCCGACCCCGGCTGCGACCACGCCGACCAGGAACGAATTCGGCGCGCCGACGATCATCAGCGCGAGCATGTCGCGCCCGCTGTTCTCGGTGCCCAAGGGGTGCTCCCACGTGCCGGCCTGCCCGCGCGTGTTGACGAACCCGACCGGCGGGAGGTTGAGCGGCGCCTTGCCCGAGAAGGCCAGATCGGTATCCCAGAAGAACCGCCCCAGCAGACCGCTAAGCAGGATGACGAGCAACAGCGCGACGCCGGCCAGCAATTTGGGGTTGAGCCAGGGCGTGTCCCAGCGGTTGAAGCGGCCCATCCGGCGCGGCAGGCTGGCAGCGCGCGGGGTCGCCAACCCGCTTGTGTCGAGGGTGGATCCCATCGCTAGTTCCTTTCGTAGGAAATGCGCGGGTCGATCAGCGGGTACGTCAGATCCATGATCAGTACAGCCAGCGCCGTGATCACGATCAGCATGAACGAAGCGCCCTGGATCACGGGGAAATCCTGGCTTGTGATCGCGGCGAAGATGATGTTGCCCATGCCCTGGTAACCGAAGATGTACTCCACAAGGACCTGGCCGCTGACCAGCGAGCCGAGCGTGATCGCGAAGGCCGTGATCTGCGGCAGGATCGCGTTGCGCACCAGGTAACGGTACAGGACGTAAAAGGGTTTGAGCCCCTTGGCGCGCGCCAGCTGGATGTAGTCTTCGCCCTCGACCGTGATCATCATCCCGCGCATCCCGAGCGTCCAGTAGCCGAAGTTGACAAGCACCACAGACAGCGCCGGCAGCGTCGCGTGCCAGATCACGGCCGAGATGAAGCGCCACGAGAGCTCGACCTTCATCCCGAGCGGGTACGACCCGGCCAGCGGGAACCATTCGAGCAGAAAGGCAAAGACGTAGATCAGGAAGATCGCCGCCAGGATCGACGGGATCGAGGTGAAGATCATGAACATCGGGATGACCGCGCGGATCAGCCCCGGTGTCTTGCCCCAGACCATGATCGCGCCCAGGAAGTTGCCGATGAAAAAGGCCAGCGTCACCGCCACGAGCAGCAGCCCGAGCGTCCAGGGGAGCGCGAGGCCGATGATGTCGGCGACCGGCGTCGGGAAGTGCGCCAGCGAGTAACCGAAGTCGAAGCGCAGCAGGTTGCCCATGTAGCGGACATACTGCACGGGCAAGGGGTCGTTCAGCCCAAAGCGTTCCTTCCAGCCGGCGATGATCTTGTCGGCGTTCTCGACGCGCCCGCCGCTCGACGACATACGCATGATCATGGCCGAGATCGGATCACCCGGCGCCAGCCGCGGGATCAGCCAGATCACCGAAGCGGCGATCCAGATCGTCAACAGGAAGATCCCCAGCCGCTGTGCGATGAAACCGATCGAGTATCTGCCCATGATGCCTCGTGAGTTTCGAGAAGCGGGGAGCGAAGAGCGAAGGGCGAACGCTGCTGCGCCCCTCGCCCTTCGCTCCTCGCTCTTCGAAACTTACTGACCCGCCTTCTTCAGGTTCAGGATGATCTGGTGCGTGCTGTTCCACCAGGTCGCAGGGTGATTGTAGTTGTCATCGGCCGTCGGCCAGCCGACCCAGTAGGTGGTGTCGAAGGGCACCAGCTTCTGCGCCTGCGCCAGCGGGATGACCACGGCCTCATCGTACACGTACTTGTAGGCCTCGGCGACAAGGCCCGGGATCTGCGGATCGCCGAGCGGCAGCGTGCCGATCTGGTCGACGATCGCGCTGTACGCCTGGGCGCCTTCGCTGTTCCAGCGCACATAATTGGCCGAGGCGCGCTCGCCGATCGGCATGTAGCGGCTGACGTTGAGCGAGTTCATGGAATTCCACGGCTCATTGACCGAGCCGCACTGCTCCCAGTTCCAGGCCGCTTCGAAGTTGCCTGTCGCGAGATTGTCGCCGAACGTCGAGCCGGTCAGCGGCTGGCTGACGGCGTCGATGCCCGCGCTCCGCAGCTGCTCGACGACTTCGTTGTTGCTCCGCGTGTACTCGGCCGTGTCGTTCGGCACCTGGATCGTCACCGACAGGACCTGGCCGTCCTTTTCATACAGCCCTGCCGCGTTGAGCGTGTAGCCCGCAGCCTCGATCAGGGCCTTGCCCTCGTCGACGTTCGCCGTCGGCTGCGTGCCGTATCCGGCGGCCACGATCGCGTCGATCACGGGGTTCATACCGCCGTACTGCACGAACATGGTCCGCGACGGCTCTGAGGTGCCTTCATACGCGATCTCGATCATCTTGGCGCGATCGATGATCAGGCTGACTGCCTTGCGGAGGTTGACGTCGCTCCAGGGCGCCTTCTCGAGGTTGAACGAGAGCTGGCGCGGGCAGGGGTCGGCCCAGGCGTAGGGCAGGCCGGCGTGCCAGGCGATGACCTTGGGGTTCTTGGCCTGGATGGCCTCGAACGCGCCGAGCGAGACGTTCATGGCGCTGTCGAGCTGGCCGCTCGACATCAGCAGCGCTTTCTGGTCCTCGGAGGCCGCGATCACCCAGGCCAGGCGGAGCGGCTCGGGCAGGGCATGGAAGCCGGTCTTGGCGCCCCACCAGTTGTCGTCGCGGTCCCACACGAACTGGGTCGGCGAGGCGGTCGTCAGCTTGTACGGCCCTGTGCCGATCGGCCAGCCCTTGGCCTGATCGAAGAACGTGAAGGTGAACGGATCCTGCCCCTCCCAGACGTGCTTGGGCATGATCATGATGCTGCCCCAGATGCGCACCGAGAAGTAGTCGAGCTGGAAGCGCGGGTTGGGCTCGTTGAGCGCGAATTCGATCGTCAGGTCATCGACCTTGCTCACCGACTTGACCCATTGCTGCATGTTCGCGGCGTTGTCGAGCGAGGCCGTGTCGTCGTCGAGCAACATCTGGATCGTGAAGACCACGTCGTCGGCCGTGAACGCCACGCCGTCCGACCAGGTCACGCCCTCGCGCAGCTTCAGGGTCCACAGATCCTGCGTCGCATTGGGCGTGAACTCGGTGCCCAGCCAGGGCTGGATCGCACCGGTCTCGTAGTTGAGGATGAAGAGCGGTTCCCACATCGCCTGGTGCGCGCCCTGATTGCGATTGGTGCCCGGGACGAACGGGTTGAAATTCTCGGGCGCGGGCACCGACGAGTTGTCGATGTCGAAGATCACGGTGTCTTCGCGGGCGACTTCACCGGTGCCGGTGGTGCCGGCTTCGGTGGGCGAAACCACGGCGGCTGTCGCATCGGGCGCGGCCGTGGCCTCAGGGGCCGGGGCAGCGGTGGGGCTGGTGCAGCTCACCAGGATCGACATAACAGTGGTGGCGAGCAGGAACGGCAAAGCTGCGGCTTTCATACGCCGAGAGCGGATGGACATCTTCTTTTCTCCCGATTAAGCTGTCAAATGGGACTGGCGATGGATTCGGCCGGGATCAAATGTGTGACTGGCGACCTCCTTTTGAATTGCGCGACCTGCGACGGTGCTGAGCGCGGCCGTCGTCAGGCGCCGCCCGTCACCTGGACGGGCACGGTCGTGGAGCTGCGCAGCCGGAGGCCGACCGGTACGACCTCGGTGCGCGCGGGTTGTGTATCACCCTGTAGTCGATCGATCAGCACCCGGGTCGCCAGGCGGCTGATCGCCGAATGATCCTGAGCGACCGTGGTGAGCGGTGTCTCGAGATGGACGGCCAGGTCGATGTCATCGAAGCCCGTGATCGACATGCTTTCGGGCACGCGGATGTTCAAGAATTTGAGGACGCGCATGGCCAGGACGGCCGTGTAGTCGTTGACGGCCACGATCGCTGTCGGGCGCGTCGACGCATTCAGGACGTGGTCCTTCAATTGCTGAAACTCGAGGCTGTTGCTGTCGAGCGACGCACGCAGCGCCTGATGGCCGACCGTCTCGCGCCCCTCATGTCCAATGAGCCAGGGCTCCACCGGGGTCAACCCGGCTTCACGCATCACATCCCGATACGCGTTGTAGCGCTCAGCAACCGGTCGGATCGACATCATCGGATGCGACAGGTACACGATGTGCCGATGGCCAAGCTCGACCAGATGGAACATCAGCGCTCGGGCGCCGGCGATGTTGTCGCTCGTGATGAGATCGCGCTCGACGCCCGGGATGTCGCGGTCGATGAAGACCAGCGGCATCGTGATCTGCTGAAAGGCGTCGACTCGGCGCTGCGCCGACTGGCCCTCGTCGAGATTGGGCCAGAGCAGGGCGCCGGCCGTGCCGTCCTCCTGGAGCCGCTTGATCACCGCTGCCTCGTCGCGCGAGTGTCGGACGTGGCTGAAGACGATCCCATAACCGTTTGCGCGCGCTTCGAGCTCGGCGCCCTTGAGCAGGTCGAGCGCCTCGGCATCGTCGAAGCCGCAGGTGACGAAGGCGAGCAGGCGGGTGCCGGCATCGCCGCCGCCGCGATCGGCGACGAACGTGCCTTTGCCCGGCACGCGCGCGATCAGGCCCTCCAGCTCGAGCTGTTGCAGCGCCAACCGCACCGTGGTTCGGCTGATATTGAGCGTTCGCGATAACTGGTTTTCGGACGGGACCGCGCCGCCGGGCGCCCAGCGCCCAGACAGGATCAACTGCCTCACCTGGGTGCGTAGCTGCACATGCAGGGAGACGAAACTATCGTGCGATAACTTGATCTGATTGATCCGGTCCAAGGCACGCTCCTGATTGAAGATGTATCAGGTTGTATGTACAAGTAGTGATAGCATAGGTCGCTTGGGTGAGTCAAGTGGCCAAAAGGGATACGCCAGGGCCGAGTTATTATGGAGAGTCGCAACGCATACGCCGAAGTTTCTGGCCTTCCCTGGTGCGGGGCGTTCATTGGAGCTCTTCGGTCAACGCCTGGAGCCGGCGTGCGTGGGTCGAGATGGCCTCGGAGTTGGCCAGTGACAACAAACCACTGAGCCGCTCGTAAAGGTCAGGTCGACCCAACCACTCGACCACCTGCTCGTGGATCCACTTGTTGTAAGCCAACGGGTAACGGCCCTGGGCGATGAACAGGGCCTGAAGAAACTCCTGTTGGGCCTTGTAGAGCCGATCGAAGGCCTGGAAGGGCAGGTCGCGTCTCAGAAAGAACGGGACATGCTCGAGGTCATACTGGCAGGCGTCGCGCACCATCGCAAGCCGGGCTGCACGCAGGTCCATGTCGTAGTACGGCAGCCAGCGCGCACGTAGTGCCGTCAGATGGGGGCCGGGCTTGGTCAGCGGGGCGCTGTGGGCGATGTGGTTCCCGATTTCGAGCTCGAAGGCGTCAAGCCCACCGCCATCGTCCCAAACGTTCGGGGTGTACACGCCCGTGATCACGTCGGCGTGGACATGGGCGAAAGGGCCAGTGTTCCGAAACTCCTGAACGTCGCTGTCGTGCGCCAGGAACGCCGCCCAGCGGGCCTCGAGCCCGGCCACGGCCAGCGCCGACAGTCCGGCTGTGGCCAACAGCACAAGATCCAGGTCGCTTTCCGGAGTTGCGCGCCCGCGGGCGCAGGAGTTGGTGATCAGGATCGTGTCGACGGCGTCGTCGGTCGCGAAGGTGTGTGCGATCGCGTCGGCGACACGGGCATGGGTGTCGGTGGGGAAGACGGGCGTGGCCATCGGCCCACTGTAGCCGACCTGTCGGGGCGATTGGTTAGGATCGTCGCGACAAAACGTGAAGCGCGCGGCCCTCGCGGACCGCGCGCTTGAGTTCAGGCATGATGGATGCCGGTTACGGCAGGATCACGGTGTCGATCACGTGGATCACGCCGTTCGAGGCCATGATGTCGGTGGCCGTGACCGTCGAGCTGCCATTCAGAACGACCTTGCCACCCACCACAGCGATGCTGATCGTGCTGCCCTGCGCGGCCGTGGCCGAGCTCAGGCCCACCACGTCCGCCGCGAGCACCTTGCCCGGCACGACGTGGTAGAGCAGGATGTTGCGCAGCGCCGCCGGGTCCTTGAGCAGCGCCGCCACAGTGCCGGCCGGCAGCTTGGCGAAAGCCGCATCGGTCGGGGCGAAGACCGTGAACGGCCCAGGGCCCTGCAGGGTCTCGACCAGGCCAGCCGCCTGGATCGCGGCCGCCAGCGTGTTGAACGAACCGGCCGCCGCCGCACGAGTCAGGATGTCGGGCGTCGGGACGTGCAGGGTCTGCCCAACGAAGATCGTGTCGCCGCTGATGCCGTTCGCCGAGCGCAGCGCCGCGACTGTGGTGCCGAACTGGCGCGCGATGCGGGTCAGGTTGTCACCGGCCTTGACGACATAGGTCTCGCTGCCGGTTGAAGCGGATCCGCCGGTCGTCGGGGCCGAGGCGGCCGGGGCCGAGCTGAGCGACGGCGGGAGGATCACGGTGTCGATCACGTGGATCACGCCGTTGGTCGCCGGGATGTCCGTGGCGGTGACCGTCGAGTTGCCATTGAGCACGACTTTGCCGCCGCTGAGCGCGATGCTGATCGCCTCGCCCTGCACGCTCGTCGCCGAGCTCAAGCCGACGACGTCCGCGGCCATGACCTTGCCGGGCACGACATGGTACGTCAGCACGGCAGCCAGCTGGGCCGGGTTCGCCAGCAACGCGTTGAGCGTCGCCCGCGGGAGCTTGGCGAAGGCCGCATCGGTCGGGGCGAACACCGTGAACGGGCCAGGGCCGGCGAGGGTCTCGACAAGCCCGGCCGCCTTCACGGCGGTCACAAGCGTGTTGAACGACCCGGCGCCGATTGCGCGCTCGACGATATTGACGTTCGGGATGACCAGCGACTGCCCGACGAAGATCGTGTCGCCGCTGAGGTTGTTGGCCCGGCGGAGCGAGTCCACGGGCACCGCGAACCGTCGACCCAGACGGGTCAGATTGTCGCCTGCGACCACGGTGTAGCTCGTGTCGCCCTCGGCAGCCAGCGCTTGCCGCGCCGAAGCGCCGGGCACAAACAGGGCGCTCAGGGCCAGACCCACAGCGAGGCCGGCCTGCAGCACATGCGGAAGTCGATTGCGTAGGGTGCGAAACATGTCCAAATCTCCTCGGTCTCGGTGACTCCGGCCGGCGCCCACGGCGCGCATCGCTGCTCCGGCTCGGTATGGCCCACGCCCCCGTCGGGGCAGCGGGATTATACAAAGTTTCTACGCGTCATTTGTATTACGGTCAGCGGCGTGAGTCAACGTCTCTTCATCAAATGCTCATCGCCGTGGAGGCAGACGCCTCGAGGCCGAAGACCGGCGAGCGCGGCAATCTGTTTGGTTTCAAGCCGTTTTCTGCAGCGTATAATCTCCGCTATCGAATGAGGCCGTTGTGAGAACGCGAGGTCAATGCGATGTCAGTGCGATTGGTGAAGTGCGTCAAACTGGGGCAGGAACTGCCGGGGCTTGTTCGGCCGCCGTTCCCGGGCGCTCTCGGGCAGCGCGTCTTCGAGCAGGTGTCGCAACAGGGCTGGGCGCTCTGGCAGCAGCAACAGACGCTGTTGATCAATCACCACGGCCTGTCGCTGTTTGATAAACGCGCCCAGGCCTTTTTGATGCAGCAGCTCGAGGAATTCTTCTTCGGCCAGGGCCCGCAGGCGATCGAGGGTTGGGCGCCTGAGCCGTCAACACAGGACGGGTGACGACGGTGGATCGACCCGGTCACCCATCCTGCGTCATCCGTCCTTCCAGCACATCCACCAGCACGGTCGCCCGATAGTCGGGCATCAGGCCGATCAGGTGGGGGAAGTGCTCGAGCTCCTCGACGGGGTGGCTTGTGGTGAGCGCCACGGCGCGCATCCCGGCGCGCTGCGCGGCCTCCAGCCCAAAGGGCGAGTCCTCAAAGACCAGACACTCGGCCGGCGACACGCCAAGTCGCGCAGCGGCGGTCAGAAACGGCTCGGGGTCTGGCTTCCCCCGTTGAACGTCTTCGGACGAGATCACGGCATGGAAGAAGCGCTCGAGCCGCAGCGCCCTGAGTGTGAAATCGAGGTTGACGCGGCTGGCCGAAGAGGCCAACGCCCGCGGTAGCTCGGCCGCCGCGATCTGATCGAAGAAGGCGCGGAGCCCCGGCAGCGGCTCGATCGCGCCGCTGGCCAGACGCGCACGGTATCGATCCTCTTTCTCCGTGGCCATGGCGATGGCCTGATCGGGCTCCACCTTCGATCCAAAATACATGCGGATGATCTGCGGGTTCGGGAGCGACGCGGTCTGCCGGCCGATCTCGTTCGGGGTCAACTGGATCCCGCGCTCGGCGAGGTATTCGGACCAGATGGTGTTGTGGACGTGCATGTTGTCGAGCAAGGTGCCGTCCATATCGAAGATCAAGGCTTTGAAGGTCATCGTGTTTCCCTTGGCCCCTCCACAGGCCCCATTCGCTCGCTGAAGGCCTGCAGAAAACTGGCCGTCGAGCGCATCAGGTTTTGCAGCCCCCGCACCGAGCACCACTCGTCCGGGCCGTGGCTGCCGCCGGCCCAGCCCAACCCGCCCCAGACGAACGGGATGCCGAGCACGTCGGTGTACAGGTAATAGGGCGTGGCCGACGGTTCGATCGGGTCGACGACCGGTTCCACTCCCAACGCGCGATAGGCGTCGAGCATCGCCTGCACCACAGGGGCCTCGAACGGCGTGCGTGCGGCCGGATACCCCGAATCCATCACCACCTCGATGTCGCTGAACCCGCGACGGTCGAGGTGCGCCCGGAGCGCGTCAAGCACCGCCTCGATCGTGAACCCCGGCGGCATGCGGAAGTCGGCGGTCGCCCGGGCCTCGTTGGGCAGGATGGTGTGCGAGCCCTCGCCCAGATACCCCGACTTGAGACCGTTCAGGTTGAGCATTGGCGCGAACGACAGCCGACGCACCAGTTCCTCCGGCCCGGCGTCGTCCTTCAAGCGCTGGACGCCAAGCAACCGACGCTCCTCCTCAGTGTCGAGCCGTTCAGCCGCCGCGCACAGCAGGGCGTCATCGCTCGGCAGGATCGTGCCGTAGGCGGGCAGGCCGTCTACGGCCAGATGCTGCTGCGCGTCGACAAGGGTGCTCAGCGCCTGGATCAGTCGCCAGGCCGGCGAGGCCACCCACACGCCCAGGCTCGAATGGATCACCTCGCGCGAGCCGCCCCACGCGCCCGAGCGCGCGATGAACTCGAGCCCGAGCACGCCTTTTGTGCCGAGGATGATGTTGGGCGTGTCGCCGGGCTGGCTCTGGCTCCAGAACGGCTCAAAGGCCGCGTCGGCGCTCAGCCGCTCGCGGTTCCGCTCGTAGAAACCGGGCAGCTCGAGCGAGCCGATCTCCTCCTCGCCCTCGATCGTCCACTTGATGTGGACCGGGAGCCCGCCGTTCTCGCGGAAGGCCTCGATGACGTGCAGCATCGCCATCAACGGGCCCTTCGAGTTGCAGGCCCCGCGCGCGACGATGCTCTCGCCGCCGAGCGGGTGGTTCCAGATCTCGGCCGCAAAGGGCGGGGTGGTCCAATCCTGATCGTCGACCGGTTGCACGTCGTACATACCGTAGAGCAGCAGCGTCGGCGCATCGGCACGGGCCGCACGCCACTCGGCGTACACGATCGGGTGGCTCTGCCGCCCGTGCAGCTCGACGCTGGCGCCCCGTTCGCGCAGCCAGCCGACCAACAGCTCCGCGCACTCACGCACGCCCCGGTTCTGAGCCGAGACGCTGGGCTGCCTCAGAAATGCACGTGTGCGCTCCAGGTGCTCGGGCCAATGTGCCTCAAGATAAGCCAGAGTAGCGGTTGGCAGCGACATGGTTCCTCCCACCCGGTCAAATGGCAGCGGCCTTCCATCAGGCGCCCCAATCAGTAATCACAAATGCGTGAGCGGCTTGAACCCCTCACCCAGCGCCTCATGCGCCTGGCCGATCACGACGAAGGCCGTCGGGTCAACAGCCTGGATGATCGCCTTGAGTTGACTGACCTCGGAGCGACTGACGGCCACGAACAGGATATGTCGCTCCTCGCCCGAGTACATGCCCGTGCCGGCCCAGCCCGTCACGCCGCGGGCCATGTCCTCCATCACCCGGTTCGCGATCGCAGCAGGGTGTGCGGTAATGATCGTGGCCGCGCGCACGATGCCCACGCCCTCGGCGGCCAACTCGGCCGCCAGACCGCTGACGTAGAGCGCGATGACGGCGAACAGCGCCGCCTCCCAGCCAAAAGCCAGGCCGGCGATAAAGACGATGGCGGTGTCGGTCAACAGGTAACTCTGGCTCAGTGGCACCCCGCGCCAACGGCCGAGCAGCCGTGCGAGGATGTCGGTGCCGCCGGTCGTCCCCTGCGCTCGAAAGACAAGGCCCATGCCCAATCCGCCAATCACGCCGCCGAAGACGGCATTGAGGATCGGCTCGCGCGTGACGCCGTCTTTGGGCAACCAGTACATCAGGGCGTCGACCATCAGCGAGTACGCCACCACGGTCACGATCGTGCGGACCAGGAATCGCCGGCCCCCCAGAAAGCGCCAGCCGATCAGGAAGAGCGGCAGGTTCATGATCAGCACAAGCGTGCCGATTGGCCAGCCCGTCAGGGCGTTGATGATCTGGGCCAACCCGCTCACGCCGCCGGCGGCGAGTTGGGCCGGGATCAGGAAGACATCCATGGCGACAGCCTGGACCAGGCAGCCGATCAGGATCAGGATGTAGTCACGCAGGATGGTGGTGAATCGTTCTGGGGTGCGCACAAGGTTCGATTCTACCGGATGCGTTCGCTGATCTGTTCTAGGGCGGTGTGCGAACCGCGAAGCGCACAAAGAAGACCTCTGTGTCTTCGCGGTTCGCTTCACTTGGATAGGACAAGCGACGCACTTGCCGAAACGATAATCCCGATCATAATGCGTTGGAAATCAACTCGAGATTGCGTTGATTCCGGCAGTTGTCGATCCACGGAGAACCGATGTCTACGCCTCCCCTGCGCACCCTGACCTGCCCGACCTGTGGCGCCCCGATCAGTTTCGCCGACCAATCCCGGGAGGCGACTNNCCTGCCGCTTTTGCGGCAGCGTCATCGAGCGCTCCGATGAGGCCCCGACGGCCGCCGACGAGACCCAGGCCTTGCGGATCGACATGACCGGTGATCATATCCGCGTCGACGCCCCGCCCGGTGGGGCGCGCTCGGCCCACAAGTTCGTGATCAAGATGGGCCAGGGTGGGCCGATGGTCATCGACATGGGCGACCTCGCCAACCCCCGCTCGTCGGGCCAGGTCTTCATGGGCTCGAGCGCCAGCACGGGCGCCGCCGGCCCGATCCGCGCCGATGTGTTCACGGGCACGCTGCCGTCGACGACTGGTCGACCGGTGCGGCGGCGGGGCGGCGGCTGTGGCCTGCTTCTGGGCCTGGTCCTGGCGGTCGGCGGCATCGGCATCGCGGCGGTAGTGGCGACCGGCGCCGGCGCCTGGCTCCTGGGCCAGTTCGTGCCGGGCGGCGCGAACGGCGACGGCCCCGAGCTGCAGGAGATCTTCGGCGATGCCGTCGACGACGTGACCAGCGCATTCACGAATGTCAGCCTCTACGGCGCCAACAGCATCGTGCTGGGCGACGGCGAATTCGCCGGTGCCCTCGCCGTACCGGGTGTCGAGTACGGGGCCTCGGGCGACCAGCCGACCGCCGTGTACGTCATCGACGGCGAAACCGGGAAGCTCGCCTGGAAGTCCGAGCCTGTCGAGGACGCCGACGAGGCTTACCGCGTCGCGCTGGCCGCCGATGATCAGCACGTCTTTGCCGTGATCGACGATAACCTGTACGCCTATCGACGGGCCGACGGCTCGCTCGATTGGCGCGCGTCCTTGTCGGATAAGCTTCCGTTTTGCGATGAGCCGGGCTGTCTGGCCGCGGTCGATGGCAAGGTCATCACCCTCGCGGCAGACGGTGTCGTCCAGGCCTTCGACCCGGCCGGCGAAGGCCGCGAGCTCTGGCGCGCCACCCTCGACAACACGCCCCGCCAGGTGTTCGTCGTGGGCGATCAGGCCGCCATCCTCGATCGCGACAGCGACAACAACGGCCTGCTGCGCGTTTTCAGCGCCCAATCCGGCGAGGAAACGGAGGTGCGGCTGAGCTGTGCCGGCGGCGGTTCGCCGCAGGATCTCGACGATAGCCCGATGATTCATATCGATGCCGAGACCGGCGACCCCGTGGTCTTCTTCGGCACGTTTCAGCTATGCGCCGCGCGTCTCGACGCCGTGACCCTGCAACCGGTGTGGGAACTCGATCTCGGCGACACGATCTCACGCCGAAGCTTCAGCTTCGGCGGCGGCACTTTGCTCGACGAAGGCGTGTACGTTGGTCTGACCGACACCGGGTTGGTGCTGATCAACACCGATGCCGGCGAGCTCATCGCCACGGCCGACTTCGAGGATGTCGAGCTCCTGCCGGTCTTCGTGCGCGACGGCCACGTCATCGTCAGGGCCAAGACCACACGCGGCACTGCGAAGTTCGAGCTCTGGAGCCTCGCGGTGACGACGGGCGAGCGCGAGTGGTCCTACGTGATCGGCGAGGCGGAGCCGATCGACCCGCCGGATGCCTCGGGCAGTGCGGCCTGGGATGGCGATCGCCGCTTCTCGATCGCAACGGTCGGCGACGACCTGGCGGTCACCGTGTTCTCGGTCTCCAACGAGACCGGGCTGACGGCCGAGATCAGCCGCCTGAACCTGGCGAGCGGCACTTCGAACGCCGATAACCGGGTGGAATTGATCAAGCCCGACTTCGTCACGAGCTACGTGCTTAGCGTGGTGGATCGCTCAAACGGCCGGATCGCGTTGGCCGAGACCTCGAAGATCTACTGGATCGACCTCGAGAGCGGCACCCTGGCCAACGCCTGGCCTTGATCACGGCGCCCAGGCTTCCCGAACGTCGACGGAGGGCCACGGCCCTCCGTCGACGTTTTGCTCACAGGAGCGCAGCATGATCGCGTACTGCAACGGCGATAACGACCGCGGCCTGACCTGCGCGCCCTCGGATCTCGTCCTCGAGCACCGTCTGATGGAAGATGTCGGCGACGGATACGTCAACCGGCAGCGCGTCTATCGCTGCTCGGTGTGCGGCGGTTACTACTAGCACGTGTATGCCGAGCGTTCCGAGCAGCGCAACTTCGACGCCGAGGGCGGCTTGCACATCCTCGAGGATCTGTACCTGAAGGTCGGAGACGTGCCGACGTCGACGCTGCGGTTCACGCTGGCCGAGGCGCGACTCTATGGCTATCGCGGCGGGCCTGAACAGGGCTGAGGGCCACGTCTGACGCGCACGTCACGCCTGACAGGCGCGTCAGCCCTGACGTGCGCGTCAGGCGTGACCCCGACGGCCGCGTCGGCGCGAGGTGGCCTGGGCCTGCCCGATGGCGGGCGGCAACCCC
>DKKP01000049.1 GCA_002455335.1 Anaerolineales bacterium UBA6663
GCCAGCGACGAGCAGGCCGATTTCCCGATCATCTACTGCAACGCGCTGACGCAGCAGGCCGGCCCGACCGTCGAGCTCACGCCGAGCTATGAGCCGCTGTTCGAGGCGATCCTGGCGCATATCCCGGCGCCGAAAGTCGACCCGGATGCGGCGACCCAGATGCTGGTAACCACGCTGACCTACGACGATTACAAGGGTCAGATGGTCGTCGGGCGCATCTTCAACGGCAAGATCCGCAAGGGNNCAGCAGATCGCGCGCGTCGACGAGCACGGCCAGGTCGAGACCTTCAAGTTGACCTACCTCTTTGGCTTCATGGGCCTGGGCAAAGTCGAGATCGACAACGCCAGCGCCGGCGACATCGTCGCCGTGGCCGGCATGGACGAGATCCACATCGGCGATACGCTCGCCGATCCGCTCGAGCCGCACGCGTTGCCGGGCATCCGGGTCGAGCCGCCGACTGTGCGCATGACCTTCGGTGTCAACACCTCGCCGTTCGGTGGGCGTGAAGGGCGATACGTCACCTCGCGCCAGATCCGCGAGCGCCTCAACCAGGAACTGCTCCACAACGTGTCGTTACGCGTCGAGGACACCGACCAGGCCGACCGCTTCCTGGTCAGTGGACGCGGCGAGCTGCATCTGGCGGTGCTGATCGAGACCATGCGCCGNNGCGCCGCGAGGGCTACGAGCTCGAGGTCTCGCGCCCCGAAGTGATCATGATGAAGGGCCCGGCCGGCGATACGCTCGAGCCGTTCGAAGAATGTCACATCGAGGTCGCCGAGAGCCACATGGGCACAGTGATCGAGATGCTTGGCCGCCGCCGCGCGCAGATGACCAACATGCACCAGGGCGGCGACGGATCGGTCTATCTGACCTATCTCGCCCCGACCCGCGGCCTGCTTGGCTTTCGCTATCAATTCCTGACGGCGACCCAGGGCACGGGCCAGATGCACTCGCTCTTCCACGGCTACCAACCGTATGCGGGCACGTTCGAGCAGCGTGAGTTGGGCAGTGTTGTCAATATCGAGGCCGGAACAGCTACGGCTTACGCGATCCGCAACGCCGAGGATCGGGCCACGCTCTTCATCGAGCCGGGCACCGAGGTCTACGAGGGCATGGTNNTATCTGCTCTACAACATCACGCGCAAGAAGCAATTGACCAACGTCCGCGCGGCGCGCGCCGAAGTGCTCGAGGCGCTGACGCCTCCCCGTCGGATGAGCCTCGACGAGTGCATCGAGTACCTGGGCGACGACGAGTTGCTCGAGGTCACGCCCGAGAGCATGCGTATCCGCAAGCGCATCCTCAAGGCCGAAGATCGGGCGAAGATCCAGAAGCGGGCCGAGAAAGAGCTGGAAAACCAGCAATAAGAACGAAGAGGAAAGAGAGAGGAGGGAAGAGGGACTGGCGCCGCCGCGCTCCCTCCTCCCTCTTCTGCTTTAACTACTTCTCCGCACAGAAACCACACCCTCGCCGCTCCGCCTCGACGATCGCCTGATCTGACGACCAGAAGAAATTCTCTGCGCCGATGACGTCGACAAGGCCGGCACGCTCCATCATGTGCCGGGCGCTCTCGTGAACGCCCGCGAACATCAGCGTGCCGCCACGGTGCTCAAGGCGCTCATGCAGTCTCTCAATCGCTTCGAGCCCGGCTGTATCAATCAGGGGTACGCCGCGCATCGATAGGATCAGGGCGTGTGTGTCCTCGAGTTTGGCGAAGGCCTCGTTGAAGTTCCCGGTCGCGGCGAAGAACACCGGCCCCGTGATGAACGCCACGCGCACGTGCCGGCACTGGCCAGCCGTCTCGATGCCGCGCGCGCGGAGCTTCTCGGGGTCGATCTCCTGGACGTCGATGTCGATGTTGGCGATCTGGCTGAGGAAGACGGCCCCGGCCACAAACGTGCCGATCAGGATCGCCTGGGTCAGGTCGAGCGCGACGGTTGCCAGCATCGTAATCAGAAACGCACCGATCGCGGTCTTGAAGCGCTTGCTGAAAATGAAGCGGATCGAGGCCCATTCGTTCATGCGCCAGGCCGTCACCATCAGCACCCCGGCCAACGCGGCCAACGGGATGCGCGCCATCACGCCCGTCAGCAGGAACATCGACGCCAGTAGCCCGAGCGCGTGGATGATGCTCACCAGCCTTGTCTGCCCACCCGACTTGATGCCCACGCTCGAGCGCGCGATTGCGGCCGTGGCCGGCACGCCGCCGAAGAACGGGATCAGGATGTTGCCGATGCCCTGCGCGATCAACTCCTGATTGCCCTGGAGCCGAACACCGGTCATGTTCGACGCGACCGCGCCGCACAGCAACGATTCGACGGCGCCCAGGGCCGCGATCGTCAGCGCCGGGGTGATGAACTCGGTCAATTGATCCCAGGGCAAGGCGAACGGGTTGAGCCGGTCGGCCAGCAACAGCGTCTGCGGGATCTCGCCGATCTGGGGCACAGGCCAGCCCAGGATCGTGTTGAGCGCTGTGGCCAGGATGATGCCAAGCAGCGAGGCCGGGAAGCGCGCGTTCCAGCGCTTCGGCCAGAACAACATGGTCGCGATCACGACAAGCCCAAGTACGATCGTGCGCCAGTCGGGGGTGAACCCGCCTTGGAAGTAGCCGAACAGCTTGAGCAGCGCCGACTCGGAGCTCTCGGTCTTGACGCCCAGGAGGTTGTCGATCTGACCGATGAAGATGATCAGGGCGATGCCCGATGTGAACCCGGTGATGACCGGCGCCGGGATGAAAGCGATGAAGCGCCCGAGTTTGAGCAATCCGATCACCAGCAGTAGCGCGCCTGAAAGCAGGCCCGCGATCCAGATGCCTTCAAGGCCGTAACGCTCGACCAGCACGATCAACACGGCGCTCATCGCGCCGGTCGGGCCGCTGATCATGTAGGGGGCGCCAGAGAGCCCGCCGATCACCAGGCCGGCGATCACGGCCGTGACCATCCCGGCCGCGGCGGTCGCCCCGGACGCCACGCCAAAGGCCAGGGCCAGCGGCAACGCCACGGCGGCCACCGTCAGGCCGGCGAGCATATCTTGCTGGAATTTCTGTGTGGAGTAACCGCTGAACTCGTCGCGATATAACTGGGCCAGACTTCGGCGTGGCATCTCCGATCCCTTCTTTCCTGTGCGGCGTGCATCCCTGAAGTCTGCCCGTCACCCAGCACCCTGCGGAAGGGCCAGTATACGCCCGCCAGTCTGGGCAATGCGGTTGATTTTGGGCGTTATACTTTCAGGTAGCAAGCAAGGAGGTCGCCATGACAGACCAAAGCGAGACACGACGACATGGGTGGATGCCGGATGAGACGCGTGAGCATCTCAAGGCCGCGGCCGAGGCCAATCGCAAGGCGTTTGACAGCATCCTCCCGCCGGGGTTCCGAGAGAACCGGCGCGAGGCACGCCGCCAGATGTTGATGGCGGCGCGGTCATTGATCGATCGCGCGATCAAACGCATGGAGGCGCGTTAAGACGCCGCGTCCGGTCGACGGGTGCATGCCCGGCGGCGCGTGTGCGGCGTTAACCCCCATCGCCCGCGGGTAGAGACGGGGCATTCCCCGTCTCTACCCCCATGCCCAACATCCCACCCGCCGTCGACGCCGCATTGGCCCGATCCCCCCGCACCCGTCGTCGACGCCCCCCCGGGCCCGATGCCCCCGCGCCCGACGCCGTGTTGGGCCTTTACCGCCGCACGACGCCGAACACCCATACGATGCCCGCCAGGGCCCAGCCGGCGATGCCGAGAGTCGGTTGTGCATTGAGGTAGAGCAGCGTGCCGGCCGCCACAAGTCCGATCACCACAAGGCTGTTGGAAAGGCCGCGCACCGCTGACGGCAGATCGGGCCCTGCGCTGCGCGCATCGGGCGCGTGTTTGATCGTGACAGTCAATTCGCCGCGCTCGAACTTCCCAAGCACTGCATCGAGCCGCGCCGGGAGCAGCGCCAGGCGCCTGAGTTGATCGAGGATCTCGTCGATCCAGCCCTCGAGGCGATTGCCCTGCGTCTCCTCGGCCAGGAGCTTCTCGGCAAAAGGCGTGATCGCGATGAAAAGATTGAAGTTCGGGTCGAGCCCCGTGCACATCCCCGAAAGGATCGCGACAGTTCGCCCGAGATAGATCAGGTTCTCGGGCACCTGAAACGGCAACTCGAAGAGCAGGTCGCGGAACTGGCTCATGAACTCGCGGACCTCGCGCCGGTCGACCGCGCGTAGTTCGCTCATGCTTCGACCCCAATAACGGTCGAACACGGCCTGTTGGGCCGCGGCGATGCGATCGAGATCGGCACCCGGCAGAAGCGCGTCGACCGCCTGGAAGCTGCGGATCAGGCGGGCCGGGTCGCGCGTGCCCACGGCGATCACGGCCTCGCGGATCGCCTCACGGATCGTGGGCGTGATCTCGCCCACCATGCCGAAGTCGATGAACACCAGCCGCCAGGCGTGCTCGCCCTCGGCCGGCGCGACAAACAGGTTGCCGGGGTGCGGATCCGCATGGAAGAACCGATGCGTGAAGATCTGGGTCAGGTAGGTTTTGAATAGCCGTTCCGCCACCGCAGCGCGATCGACGCCGGCCGCCGTGATTGCGTCGTAATCCGTGATCTTGATGTGACCGACATCTTCGAGGACGAGCACGCGGGCCGTGCCGAGCTCGGGGTAGGCCTTTGGAATGACCACACCCGGGTCATCGGCGAACAACTCCGCAAAGCGCCTGGCGTTGCCGGCTTCGCGGACGTAATCCAACTCCTCGCGAAGCACGACCGCGAACTCGCGCAGCAAGGCCTCGATGTCAGCGCGTTTGCGGATCGGGTCGTAGCGTTTCAGCCACTGTGCGACGGTCGTCAACGCGGCCAGGTCGGTCTCGACGATCGCGTCGATGCCCGGGCGTTGCACCTTGACCACCACGGCGCCGCCCTCATGTAACCGCGCGCGATACGTCTGCCCAAGCGAGGCGGCCGCCAACGGGGCCTTGTCGAACGTGTCGAATCGCTCGCGCCAGTTTTGGCCGAGCTCGGCTTCGAGCCGGGTCAACACCGCGTCGAACGGCGCGGCCGGCACCTCGTCTTGCAGCCCGGAGAGCTCGGCCGTGATGTACTCGGGCAGCACATCGACACGCGCGCTGAGGAACTGGCCGACCTTGATCAGCACGCCGCCGAGATCGACGGCGAGGCGCCGATAGGCTTTGGCGAAGCTCAGATAGCGACGCTCTCTCGACCGCTCACCCAGGCGCTCCAGGCCGACCCGGCGCAGCAACAGATCCCAGAAAATGATGTTCAGCGTGACGCCGGCGAAGAAGAGGACGATGCGCCTGTAGCGGGAATTGGTGAGAAACACGCAATGATTCTACAGGACCTGCCCAGGGTTGTCTTCAAGCCAGCGGCGGAGCAGCTCGGCGCGTTCGATCCGACCGAGTACACGATAGGCCTGCTCCTCGTAGACCAGCGAAAGCACGGGCACCGTCCGGCCTTCCAGCGGGAACGAGCGCCGGTGTATCTCTACGGTGACTGGCGCCTCCCAGTGGCCGTCGATCAGCTTCTGGAGCGCCCCCATCACTTCGACCGTAACGCCGTCGATCACAAATCTGCCGAAGTGCGAGCGGATGCGCGGCGAGATGTACTCGTGAACGGGCGTAACGCCAAAGGCGCTCAGTCGTTGGCCGATCGCGTACGCACCGGCGGCGTCGGTCTGCAGGTCGATGTCGTGGGCCTCGAGCGGCACGCCCTGGAGCGCCATCCCGGTGCTGCCGGTGACGACCCAGGGCTGCTCGAGCCCCACAAGGAGATCCACAAGCGTGAGGAGAACGCTGCGCTGCGGCTCCCGGATCACGGTGTGTACAGGCCGACGAGCTGACCCTCGCCGAGGATATGGCCGCTTGTGGCCCTGCGGAAATCGATCAGGCCGAAGCCGGGCTCGAGCTCGGTCGCGACATCGAGCGCGTAGAGCGTGAACACGTAGCGATGGGTCGCCTCGGGGCAAGGTCCGAAGTACCCCGTGATGCCGTTGGTCGTCCAGCCGGCGACGGCGCCGATCGGGATCTGGCCCTCGTCAAAGCCGGTGGCATCCGGCGGGATATTCGCGACGAGCCAGTGGATGTATCCACCCGCGTCCGGGTCGAGCATGGTCAGGGCCAGGCTCTGCGTGCCGGCCGGGAGCTCGCCCCAGGCCAGGGCCGGAGAGAGATCCTCGCCACCAAAATCAGGGCAGGCGTATCGATCAGGGATCTCGGCATCGGCCGCGAACGAGGTGCTTGTGAGTGTGATCGCCGCCGGCGGCGTGGTGGCCTCGGGCTCCGGCCGCGGAGTCAGGGTCGGTTGTTCGGACGCGGTGGTCGCGGGCGGGACGGCGGTGGGCTCTTGCGCGGCGGGCTGGCAGGCGGTCAGCGCGATCGCGACGAGCAACCAACCGCGGCGAAACACAGTCTGGAAACGCATGGTGTGCCTCCTTGGGCAAAGCGGTACGGGTGATCCAAACAATACTGCTCTCCGCTGTCTCGACTGACCTTGTCTAGCCTGTGCGCTCAGCGGCGATGCGGGCGGCCAAAGGTGTAGCGGATCGCGTGTTTGTGGCAGCCGTCGGCGCAGGTGCCGCACAAGATGCACTCGGGGTGCTCGATGGCCCCGGTCTGCACCAGCGTGCTGACCGGCAGGCTCATCGGGCACGTCGACGTACAGCTCGTGCACTTCACGCAGGCCGCGGGGTCGGTGACCAGCTGCAGCGCTGGCAGCCCGAGTCGGTTGCGCAGCCCGCGGCCCAGGATCATGAATGGCGCCATCCAGCAGACCGTGTGGCACCCCGCGCGTCGCCCGAACGCGACCGCCAGGCCGACGAAGAGCCCGACCACGGCGAAGTACACGATGTATTTCACCGGCTCATCCACCGAGATGCCGCTTTCGGTCATGAACAGCGGATCGACACTGCGATAGCCACCGGCACTGATCGCGAGTGAACCGATCAGAAGCACCCAGGGCGCCCAGATACCCCACTTGATCCAATCCGCGCGCCCGATCTTGAAGGCCGTTGTGTTGATCGGCGCCGCGAGCCTGGCCATGCCCGCGCCGGGGCAGACCCAGCCGCACCACAGCCGACCGAGGAACAACGAGCCGATGAACAGCGCGCCGAACAGCAGGAAGCTGCCCGTGATCACGCCTTCGGCCGCGCCCATCACGATCAGGTACGGCGAGAGGAAGTTCAACGTGATCGGGAAGAGCAAGAACGACAGCAGGATCAGAGCGGTGCGGATGCGTTGGCGAAGCGGGGCCTGGCGAGACGCGGTGCTCATGATTGCGGGACCTCCCCATCACGAATGCGCTGGATCATGTTCTCGATCCAATCGAGGTTGGCGCGGAGCTGCATCTTGCCGATCTCGAGCGTCAGCATCCAGAAGTAGAACTCGCGCGGCGAGTGGGTGTAATTCTCGTAGGCCGTGATGTCTTGTGGGATCGCGTCGTAAGCGGCGAGCCCCGAGCGCATCTGAGCCGCGACACGTTCGAACATCGCCAGCACCTGATCATCGGCAAGACGCGAGGCGAAGAAGACCTGGATCATCTCGGGGCTGCGGGTCGGCGCGAGCGGCAACTCGGCCTCGAGCCAGCGCAGCAACTCGGTGCGGCCGGCGGGCGTTGGGCCATAGACCTTGCGATCGGGCCTATCGCTCTGGTTGACTACCTCCATCTCGGCCCAGCCGTTGTCGACCAGCCGGCCGAGGGTGCGGTAGATCTGGCTCTGGTCGGCGGGCCAGAAGTGGCTGACTGAGGTGTCGAAGATCTTCTTGAGGTCGTAGCCAGACAGCGGCTGCGAACTCAGGAAGCCCAGGATGGCGTGTTCAAGCGACATGGGACCCTTCTGTGTGGTTGTGGCGCAGGCTCTCGAGCCCGTACCAGAGATACGCGATGCCGAACATACTGCGCTGGAGCAGGCCGGTCCAGTCGGTCAGCGCGCCCATCGCCAGCGGGAGAGTGACGGCGGCCAGCATCCCGAGCACGTCCAACGCCTGCCCGAGCCGGTCGCGTTCGCGGGTCGGCAAGCGCAGACCAAGCCCGAGCGCGAATGCAAACCCCATGACGGTCGCCGTGAAGGAGTGCAGGGCGTCCTCAGCCGGGTCAAACGGCGTTTGGGGCTCCCACGAGCGGGTCGAAAAAGCGGCTGTGGCGATCATCAGCACGCCGAAGCCGAGGTGCATGGCCCGGGTCGGCATCGACCAGACTCTTCGGCTGCGGGACGCGATCCACAGCACGGCCAGGCCGAAGAGCAGGAAGCCGAGCCGCGCCAGCCAGGCGCCCGGGACGCCCTGGGCTGCCGATTCGCTCGTGGTATGGCGTAGCCAGACGTAGCTCGCCGGCATGAGGGCGGGGGCTGCCCCCAGGGCCAGGGCGGAGAGCGTCAGGAGGAGCGCGGGAAGGAGCTTCTTATAGGACACATCCTATATATTACTCGTCCTATATCGGCGCGCATGTGCCAGAGGTCACCCATTGGGTCATATTTCCGCTGAGGGGGTGTAAGCGCGAACTGAGCCTGTTGGTGAACCCGCCAGCCCGGCCCAATTCGGCTGCTCGTGCGTCCCTGCGGCGCGTTATCGGGCGTGCTCGATCTGGTCGAGGTAATCGGTGAGGATGCTGCGTGTCTCGGCCAGGATGCGTTTGCGTTCTGCCGTGGGCGCTGTGTCGGCGAGGGCGAGCAGCGCCTTGAGCATGGTCACGGTGATCGTGGCGTGCAGCCGGCGGCGCTGACGTGGGAGCCGTGGGTAACGGAGGGCGAAGCCGGTGTCGACGCGCGTGATCATCTCGTCGTCGAGCTGGGCCGCGATCGCGGCCAGCCGCGGCGAGGCGGGCGAGTGCCAGAAGATCTGGCCGAAGCCGGCGTGGCCGGTGATGAAGTCGGCCGCCCCGGCCAGCACCCGGTCGACCAGTATGGGCGTCGGCTGGCGCAGAAGCTCCGGCGTCAGCAGGCCGGCGAAGAGCGTGTTCAGTTCGGCGCGGTGCCGGGTGACCACCGCCTGGAGGATGGCTTCTTTGTTTGGGAAGTACTGATAGAGCGAGCCGATCGAGGCGCGGGCGCGCCGTGCAATGGCGTTGGTGGTCGCCGATTCGAAGCCTCGGGCGCCGAAGACCGTGGTGGCCGCGCGCAGGATGGCCTCGACTCGTTGCTGGCCACGGGTGTGCTGAGGCTGGCGCCGCATCGCCGTCGCGTTGTGGGAGGGCATCCAGCCATTGTAGGCGATCCCAGAAATATGAGCATTTGCTCATATCGATTGACAGATCCGCCACGAGCCGCCTAAGATGAGTCTGCTGCCGTTGGCCATGAATGGGCCGGCGGCGAAAGGTAGCGATGACCACAACGACACCCACGACGCCGCGCACCGCCCCTGGCCCGCGCGGCAAGTTCCTGGTCGGAAACCTATTCGATGCGCGTGAAGCCGGGCTGCTCGACTACCATGTCAAGGCCTGGCGCGCGTATGGCGACGTCGTCCGGTTCCAAATGGGGCCACTGACAATGCTGCAAGTCGTGCGCCCTGAGCACCTCCAGCAGGTGATGGTCTCGAATGCCAAGAACTACATCAAAGGCCTGAGCCATGAAAACCTGCGGCGCACGATCGGCGACGGCATCCTAACGGCCGAGGGCGAGGCCTGGCAGCGCCAGCGCCGTCTGATGCAGCCGACCTATACGCCCAAGGGCGTGGCTCAGTTTGCCGACATCATGGGCGATTCGACCCGCAAGCTACTGGCCGGGTGGGATGCTCGCGCGAGCGCCGCGCCTGTGGCGATCAACCAGGAGATGATGCACGTCACCATGAGCGTGATCTCGCGCTCGATGTTTGGGCTCGACATCGGCGAGCACTTCAAGGAGACCGGTGACGGGTTGCGCTATCTGCTGCAACATGTCTCGGAGCGTGGGCTGAGCAGCATCGACTGGCCGGCCTGGGTGCCGACCGAGTCGAACCGGCGGCTGAAGCACGCCGTGCGCGTGGTCGACGAATTCCTCTACGGCGTGATCCGCGAGCGCCGGGCTCACGGCCTGGGCGAGGACCTGCTCTCGCTGCTGATGACGGCCAAGGATGCGGAGACCGGCGAAGCCATGAGCGAGAAGCAGTTGCGCGACGAGGTGCTGATCACGTTTTTTGCCGGGCACGAGACCACGGCGCAGACGCTGACCTGGACCTGGGCGATGCTGGCGCAGCATCCCGAGGTCGAAGCGCGGCTGTGGGATGAGCTCGCGCGGGTGTTGGCGGGCCGTTCGCCGGCGCTCGACGACATCGGCGCGCTGACCTACACGCGCCAGGTCATTGACGAAACCCTGCGGCTGTACTCGCCGGTGGCTGTGATGGCGCGTGACGCGGTCGCCGCTGACGTGGTTGGCGACTATGCCGTTGCGCCGGGCAACCTGATCTTGCTGCTGCCCTTCATGACCCATCGGCATCCGGAGTTCTGGGAGAACCCGGACGCCTTCGACCCAGAGCACTTCGCGCCCGAGCGCGTGAAGGATCGGCCGCGCTACGCCTATGTGCCCTTTGGCGCCGGGCCGCGGACCTGTCTGGGCATGCACTTCGCGCTGATGGAAGCCGTGCTGATCCTGGCCGAGATCGCCCAGCGTTACCAGATCCGGCTGGCGAACCCCAAACAGGAGCTCGCGTTCGACTGGGCGGGCACGTTGCGGCCGAAGGGCGATCTGCCGATGACGCTGCATGCCCGGTGAGGCAGAAGGTTAGAAAACGACCCGGATTTTGTTCCAGCGTTTTCGCGGTGAGCCTAAAATAAGCGAGTTTTGTGCGGACCTGTCAGGTCCAAGGTTAGAATTTACGGCGTTGTCAGGACGACTGACCGAGGGCCCTCCGTCGTGTCGAGCGTCCAGTAGAGCGCGTCACCCTCCAAGGTGGGCGCGACGATCGCCGTGACGGTCTTGGCCGACAGCGTCGAGGGCACGGCTGGCGCTGACCACAGCGCGCCATCGTCGAACGACACGCCGCGCCAGGTGAGTTCCTCGCGCCAGGCCACGGCCGCAGCGGAGACGAGCAGATCCTGCGGGTCGCGGAGCGTGGTCGCGGGTAGTTCAAGCAGATCACCCTGGGCCAGCTCGAACACCCGAAGTGTCAGGTCGTGCGTTGTTCCGGGCGAGTCGATCCAGGCCACCCGCCCGCTGTCGATGGCGAGCGGCGCCTGCATCGCGCCCGAGACCAATAAGGCCTGCTCGGAAAGTAAACGGCTTTCTCCGGTCTCGAGGTCGAAGAGCCACAACGCCCCGCTGTTGCTCTGCCCGGCGACCGGCCGCAAGACGGCCAGCCCCGCCGCCCCGAGCCGCACTTCGTTGAAGCGCGGCAGCGCATCCGCAAGCAGCCGCAGGCTACGGTCAGTCGCTGCTGTGTAAACGAACAGGCCGCGTTGGTCGGCGGCCTCGGCTTCCGTGCAGCCCGAGCAGGCATTGGCCCAGACGACACGCTCCGCATCGACGGCGAGCAGCACACCACCTGGCTTGCTCAGCCGGCGCGTCGAGCCGTCGGCGCGTGTGACCGCCACGGCGCCTGCCTCGTCGATGACGGCGGCGAGCGCCTCGGGCGTGCGTTGTGTCGCGCTCACGAGGCGGGGCGCAAGCGACGCAGCGGGCACATTCTGTGTCGCGCAGGCTGTGAGCGCCAGGAGGCAGCCAAACACCAGGGCTCGGATCACTGAAAGGCTGTGCTTGCCGATTTGCGTCCCGCAGGCCGCCGTCCTCGGTTTTCCGGCCCTCATGGCGTTCCCTCCCACCAGAGCGGGAACCAGCTCCGCTCATGGCTGCCGTTGACGGCGACATCGCGATAAGCCTCATGCCAGGCGATCTCGGCGTTGACGTCGTTGCAGTCGAATGTCCCTGCGACGGGGTCTGCGAATTGATTGGTCAGGATCCAAACCGCGATCGCGTCGGCGGCGCGCTCCTCGGACATGAATCGGGTCAGTGAGGTCGCGGTCTCGGCGGCGGCCTCCTTGTCGATCAGCGGGTTGAGCGGGAAGACGCAGGGCGAGAGCAGATCGGCCTCGGTGATGAGCGCCGGTTTGGTGCTGGACAGAATCTCGGTCTGCAGCCAGTCGGGGAAGTACTGGAACGCGTGATCGCTGATCGTCGCCGGCGTCTGGCAGAAATCGCCGCGCCAGCCCTCATAGCCGACGCGCCAGTAGTTGTGCCAGCTCCAGCCGTCGTTTTTGGCGCGGAACGTGGTCTGCATCCAGTCGTAGCCGGACGAGAACTGCGGCACGCCGTTGACGATCAGGATCGTGCGGTTGCAGGTGCCGAACTCGCGGGCGTCGGCGAAGAGGTGCTGGGCCATCGGTGGGGCGAGCACGCGGATCGCGGGGTTGAGCGCTTTCGCGCGATCGTAGACCGCGGCGAAGTAAGCATCCATCGCCTGCCAGGCACGTTGGTCTTCCACGGCGGGCGAGAGATCGGGGTTCGCCGGGCGCAGCGCCTCGTACCACTCGAGGTTGGGCTCATTGGCCGGCTCGAAGTACAACGCGTCGGCGGGCCAGTCGTGAGCCCCGAACACGAGGGACGCGATCGCATCCATCTCCGCGGCGAGGTCGGCTGTCGAGCGGAACTGCTGGCTGCGACCGGCGCAGTAGTTCGGACCGGCCGGGGCGGCGCCGCTGAGCAGCGTGTGAGTGGGGCCTGGGTCGGCGTAGTCGGTGAAGTTGCCGGGCGAGGGATAGAGGCGCACCACGACCCAGGCGCCACGGTCAATCGCACGATCGAGGAAGTCGAACAGATATGTGTTGCCGATGGCCGCGCCCGTGATCGCGCAGGGCGCCGTGGTGCTGCGTTGGAGCGCGAAGACCTGATTGCTCAATACGACCACCACGCGCGGCGTCGCGGTGTAATCGCCCAGATCCACGCGCTCCAAGAAGTCGATGGGCGTATCCCAGTCGAGGAGGCGGTTGCCGAGGTGCAGGCCGCTGTTCTGGCGCGTCAAAGGGAAGTACGACTGAGCGACCACGGGCAGCCGCAGGCGTGAGACAGGCTGTGGCGTCAAGGTTGTTGTGGCGGTTGGCGAGGGTGTGAGAGTCGCCGTTCTCGTTGCTGTCGGGGACGCGGAGGCGGTTTGGGTCGCGGATCCCGTAGCCGTCCCGGTCGACGTGGTGGGCTGGCGTGCGTCGGCCACTCGTACGGTGCCGCCCAGCAGAGCCAGGCCAAACAGGAGCACAAATGTCAGGACGCGGGAGATCATGTCGTGATCGTTCCAGTTGCCTTGAAGAATGAACGTCGTGGATCGACCCTTTCGAAGCGGCCAGCATTGCCGGGAAAGGGCAGTCGATCGCGGGTCGGGACCGGCATAAGGGTCTTTTTCCACCCGCGCTCAGGGTGTTTATGGTAAAGCAGCAAGAACCTGAGGTCAATGGATGAAAACGTGGAGGGCCCATCCGGTACAATTCCAGATACCGTAATAAGGAGCCAAAATGTCTACCGCACGTGACACGTATCCGATCGACATATCCGGCGTCAAGCGCGACCTGGCGTTGTTCGAGGTCAAGCCTGGGCTGCGGATCGCCGTCCTCAACATCCTGGGCGACACCGAGCTTGTTGAGGCGGCAGGCAAGGCTCTGGCCGCGAAACTGGCCGCATTGGAGTACGACCTGCTTGTGACGGCCGAGGCCAAAAGCATTCCGCTGGCGCACGCTGTGGCCGTGCATGCCGGGAAGCGATACATTGTCCTACGCAAGTCGTACAAACCCTATATGGGACGGACGATCGAAGCCGAGACCCTGTCGATCACCACGGGCAAGCCGCAGACGCTTTATCTGGACGAGAAGGATGTCGCGCTGGTGCGCGGCCGGCGGGTGGTGTTGATCGATGACGTGATCTCAACCGGATCGACGCTGCAGGGCATGCGCCTTGTGCTGAGCAAGGCCGAGGCGATCGTCGTGGCAGAGGCCGCGATTTTGACCGAGGGCGAGCGCTCGCAGTGGGAGAACATCGTGGCGCTCGGCCATCTCCCGCTCTTCACCGAGTGACGACGAGGGATCGACGATGTTAGGAGCCTTGTTCGGACGACGCGATGATGAAGACGCCAAGCGCAAGGCGGGTCGGCTGCCCCCGGGGCAGAGCCTGACCCAACGCTTCCCGGTGCTGCATTATGGGCCGGTGCCACCGTTCAACCCAGAGACCTGGAGCCTGCGGGTATTTGGCGAGGTTGAGACTGAGGTGACCTGGACGTGGGAGCAGTTTCAGCAGCTGCCGCGGACGCAGGTGCAGATGGATCTGCATTGTGTGACGCGCTGGAGCAAGTTCGACACGGTGTGGGAGGGCGTCTCGCTGGCGACGCTGGTAAGCCAAGGCGTCATCAAGCTCAAGCCGACGGCGAAATATCTGCTCCAACACTGCGAGTACGACTTCACGGTCAACATCCCGCTCGAGGTCGCGCTGGCGCCGAACTTCTTGCTGGCCACTCATTACGACGGTCAACCTCTGACGCCCGACCATGGCTATCCGTTGCGGGGCGTGATCGGACACGTCCTCGGGGCCGAGCACAAGACGCCGTATCTTTGGAAGGGCGGCAAGTGGCTACGCGGTCTGGAGTTCATGGCGCAGGACCGGCTCGGCTTTTGGGAGCAGGCCGGATACCACAACGAGGCCGACGTGTGGAAGGAAGAGCGCTTCGCCTACGATTGAGCGGTTCTGACCTATGTGACGACCACGGGCGGCCAAAGGGCCGCCCGTTTGCGTTGTTGTGGCCGGCGGGGCTGGTTTGCGTGTGGTTAGAACCGTGCTATTTTAACGAGGTGCCACGTTTGCTCATCATCGACGACGACCCGGACATGGCCGAGTTGCTTGGCCACATGGCCGACGTGCTCGGCCATGCTCACGAGTATGTGCCCAACAGCGCGCGCGCGTTCGAGGCGATCCATCGCGAGCCGCCGGATGTGATCGTGCTTGATGTCATGCTCGAGGACACCGATGGCTGGGCCGTGTATCGCGAACTTGTCCCGATCACCAGGGCGCCGATCATCTTCATCACGGCCTTCCGCACCAGTGAGAACCGGCGTCGCGCCGAGCAGATGGCGGCCGATGGCTTCCTGGCCAAGCCGATCTCGCACAGCGACTTCGCCCATCAGGTTCAGGCCGCGCTTGGGCAGCCGGCGCGGCGATTGTGGGCCTGAAGGAGCGAGTGAGCGAGAAGCGATTGAGCGGGGTGAGCCGCCCTACGCGCCACACGCCACGCACTACGCCGCTTCTGGCGGGAACACCGGAGCCTCGTCGGAGTTGACGGACGCGATCGGATCGCCGGCCAAAGCGCCGGCTCGCGCGGTCTGTAGCCGAAGGATACGACCAGGCACGCCTCCGAAACGAAACTTGTAATCCTCATGGCCGCGCAGGAAGTCGAAGACGCGTCGGCCGTTGGCGATCGACCACTGGATCAAATACGCCAGCAGCACCCAGCCGGCCGAGAGCGCGTTGAAACGCGGATCGATGGCCGAGTTGTACACGTAGAGGCGGCGTCCGTCGTCAAAGCTGAGGTAGCCGGCCGCTGGCGCGCCATCCACCTCGAGGAAGGCCAGATGTAACTGGCTTCGACCGGCCATGGCGCGAACCGTGGCGCGGAATTGGGCGCGCATGGGCGCCGTCAGGAAACGCGCCTTGTCGGGATTGAGCGCCATCAATTCGAGGAAGGTGTCGGTCTCGAAGTTGACGTCATCGCTCGGCGCGACAAGGCGCCAGGCCACCTTCTGCTCGCCGTTCTCGGCGCGCCGCACCTTGCGGCGGATCTCCTGACGTTCCTTTTTCTCGACCTGTTGTGCCAGATACGTTTCGAAATCGCCGGGCAGAGGGATCGCCGGGGTCTGTTCCAACGTTTGTTCGGCGGTCGCCAAGCCGCGCGCTTCGGCGACCCGTGCCAGCGCAGCACGAGTCGGTGAACTGGCCTGCACGTTGTACAGGTCAAGCACCTCCCAGGTCGAATCGGTCGACAGGTATTCCACAAGCCCGGTGACAAAGACGTCGACGTCGGCGGGGCGGACGATCAGGTCGAGATAGTCTGAGATCTCGATGCTGCCGAGCAGGAGTAATGCCGGCCGACCGTCGCGGTTGGCCGCGCTGAAAAGTGGCGCGATGCCGAGCAGCCGGCCAGTGTCGTCGCGGGCTGTGACGAGCGCGAGGCGCGCCTCGGGCCATTCACCGCCTCCGCGATGCGCCCACCAGGTACGCAGGTATTCGGCTGACAAAAACGGGACGCGGGCGATCGACTCGGCCAGGAGGGCGTTCCACTCCGTGGTGAGCGTGTCGAAACAGGCAGGGTCTTCAGTACGTTCGAATTGCATGGCGGTCAGGGTCGGTGTCCGAATAGGGTCGGTTCGTCGGTTGCTCACACGAAAATGGAAGCGCTTCGGCGGCTTCCAGGCCGAATCTTAGCACTGATTGCAGACGTGGAGCGATAGATGAGTAACGCCGGGCCGAAACCCAGTCATCGTTCGAGCGCCTGATTGCGCCCCGGAGATTCCCCGACGCGGCGTGGGCGCGGGTGGGGTGTCGGGCATGGGGCGCCGGCGGGTGGGGTGTTGGGCGTGGGGGTAGAGACGG
>DKKP01000395.1 GCA_002455335.1 Anaerolineales bacterium UBA6663
CACGCCCACGGAGGGGTCTACGATCGAAACAACCCGCCTTAACGGCGGCGCATCACAAGGGTCACGCCAAGCCCGGCGGCCAGAAGCAACAGCATCACGCCGACAGCGCCAAACAGAGCCGTGCGCACCCGATCGCCCGACTCTTCGGCCGGGACGGCCGTGGCCTCGGGCGCGGCGCCGCTGCGCTGGAAGCCGAAGGCGACGCTGTACTCGCCCACGCTGCCCTCGGGCACGGGCACCATCACGTCGGGCTGCACGGTCGGGTTGTACCCGCTCGGGCCGGCAACGGCCACCTGATAGTTCCCGCCGGTCAACCCGGCGAAGCAATACACATCTTCAGCGGCAGCCATCTGATGCGTGGTCAACTGTTCACCCGTATCGGCGTTGATCAGCGTCAGCAGGCCTTCATACAACGGCGTCTCACCGCTCGCGCTTTCATATTGGCGGTTGCCGTTGGCGTCATCGAACAGGCTGACGCAGATCTGCGCGCCCTCGACAGCCGTCGCCTCGCCCGCCGGCACGGCCGCCGTGGGTTCGACTGAACCGACCGTGGCAGTCGGTTCGGCTGTAGGCTCGGCTGCAGGGTCTCCGGTAGCTACGGCTGTTGCGCCCGGGGCAGCTGTCGCCGCAGCAGGCGATCCACCGACGATCAACTCGGTGCCAACCGAGAGCAGGTTGACGTCGACCCCAGGATTGAGCGCGCGCAACTGATCGATGGTCAACCCGGCGCGCGCCGCGATCGCCCAGCCTGTGTCGCCCGTCTGCACGACGTACGTGATCAACCCGTCTGATCGGGGCGTGGCCGAGGCCTGCGGCGGGCGGGTCGCAACCGGCGCCGATGTCGGGGCCGGCACACCGGGCACAGCGGTCGGCGGCACTGGGGTCGGAGTCGGGCCCTGATCGAGCACGACAAGCGACACTTCATCGAAGAACACGGCCAGGAACTGGCGCGATGCGCCGCGGAAGTCACCGCTGACCACCACGGTTACCTTGCCCGCCGCGCCGACCGTCGCCTCGACAGTCATTTGGGCCCAGGCGTTGTGCGGCGCCGCAGCGCCCGACCAGACCATCGTGCCAGCAAAGGGATTGTCACTGCCTTCAGTGTCGATCCCGACTTGCGTGCGCACAGGCATATTGGTGTCCGAGGGCGCAGGCCAGAAATCTTGCGAGGCCCAGGCCTTGGCGCTGGCCGTCAATCGGACCCGCGAGCCTGCCGGCACATTCAGCGTCTGCTTTACGCCGCCCCAGAACGGATCCCAATTGTTGTAGACGCGAAAGGAGCTGTTTCCGGCGAGGACCACACCCGCTGCAGCGCCGCTCGAGATGCTCTCGACGTTGAGCGAATTCGGCCTGGCGGCGTAATTGAGCGAGCCGTCCGCCGGTTTGGCGATCTCGGCCCACCACGGCGCCCAGCCACCCTGGCCACTCTCAAAGCCCGGGTTGCTGACCAGATTGGTTCCCTGACCCACAGGGGCCGCCAGGGCCTGGGGCCCAACCGGCAAGAAACTCACGGCCAACAGGCCGACCACCGCCATACGTAACACACGCGTCATCATCGATTCTCCTGTCGCCGGAGCGTTTGTCTCATCTCCGCCCCCAAGATGCCCATTCTACAGTACGCGATCGTTCTGAGGTAAACACCAGGTTTGGAAACGGCCAAGCCGTCAGGGGCATCGGCGAACAACGGGGTGCTCCGGAGATTGGTGGCTTCGCCCCAACCCACGGAACACCCCGTTGTTCACCGACTCTTCGTGTCGGGCCGGCAACTCCCAAACTTGAGCTAGGGCCCGATCAAGAGCGTCTGACCGATGTAGATCACATCGGTTTTGAGGTTGTTGAGCTGCTGAATCCGCGCCACCGTGGTGTTGAAGCGCCGCGCCAACCGAGAGAGGTTGTCGCCGGCCACAACCACATACGAGGTGATGCCGGCGGAAGGCGTCGGCGCCGTGACGGCGCCCGGCACCTTGAGCTGCTGGCCGATCTGCAGCGTGTTCGGGTCCTTGAGCGGGTTGAGTTGCAGCAGCTCCTGCACCGTCACGTTGAACTTGCGCGCGATCTTGCCGAGGCTGTCGCCCGATTGGACGACATAGATGCCCGGGGTGCCGGCCACCGGGGCCGGCGCTGTGGTGCCGGGCTGCGTCGTGCCGGCCGGCGAGACCACGACAAGCTGACCCTCATCAAAGAATGCGCCCATGAACTGCCGCGAGCTGCCGCGGTAGTCGATGCTGACAAAGACGGAGACCACCCCGCCCGCGCCGGCCGTCGCCTCGACCGCGACGCCGCCCCAACTGTTATGTGGTGCGATCTCATTCGACCACACCACAGAGCCCGAGAACGGGTCGCCATTGCCGTTGGGCTCGATACCCACCCGGATGCGGGTCGGCATATTCGTATCAGATGCCGCCGGCCAGAAATTGGCCGCCGCCCAGGCCCGGGCGCTCATGCTGAAGCGCACCCGCGCTCCGGCCGGCACATTGACGTTCTGCTTGATCCCGGCCCAGAACGGATCCCAGTTATTGAGGATCCGATACGACTTGTCGCCCGCCATCACGAGATCTCGAGCAGCACCGCCTGAGATGCTCTCGGTGTTGAACGAGTTCGGTTTGAAGGCATAGTCGTAGCCGATGCTCGGCTTCGCGATCTCGGCCCACCAGGCCTGCCAGCTGCCGGTGCCCGATTCGAAACCGGGGTTCGGCAGGAGGTTATCCTGCGCCAATGGCGCGGCCTGTGCCTGGCCGAGCGGTAGGGCCAGGGCAATGACGCTGGCGGCCAGAGCTAGCCTGAGGAAGGGATTCGGTTTCTGCATGCGCTTGATCCTCGCTTTCGGAACATGCGGGTGGCGCCCAGACATGAGCAAGACCAGCCCCCAGGCGCTCATGCCTCGGCTTCGACCGCCTCAAGGGGCGATCGTCACCTGATCCAGCCCGGCGTCGGTCAACAGCCGGGTCCCAGACCTGAAATCATACACGCCCAGGGTGAGCGTCGCGACCGCCGGCTCGGCGACGACCAGGTCGACGACCTGCTCCACCTGATCGCCTGCTCGCCAGGCCTCAGCCGGGTAGAGCCCTCCGCCCAGCGGCCCATCCCACTGCGCCAGCATTTGCTCCCCAAGCCGCAGGTGGATGAAACCCTGCAACCCGTCGGGCAAGGTCTTCGAGGCCTCCCAGATTAACCTGACCCGGATGCCTGCCGCGGTGCGGGTCGCCTCGGCCAGCCGCAGGGTCGGGCCTTCGGCGAATTCCGTCACGACCTGCCCACTGACGATCTCATCAATCGTGAGGGCGTTGTAAAGCGGATACGGATTGGTCGTCCCTTCGGTCTGGTCGAGCCCGCCCGGCTGCGCCCAAAGACGAACGGCGTTCGGCCATTGCGCGACCACACGCGCCGCCGCTTCGCCTCCGGTTGTGAAGACACATGTCGTCTGCCCGGCCGTCGCACCCGGTAAGGCCCCGATCTCGACCGGCAACGCGCTCGGCGCGAGATACCGGATCGAAGGGTAGCGTTCCCACATCCGCCCGTCCACCCATGCGGCGCCGCCCGGTGTTGTAGCGCAGGCCTGCGCCGCCTTGGCCAACTCGACGGCGGCTGTCTCGAAAGCATAACGCGGCTCGGTCGCGGCCGTGTAGTCGCGCCAGGCCAGGAGCGTCGATCCGCCGTGAACCAGGCTCAAGGCGCCGGCCCCGGCCAACGCGATGCCTGATGCAAACCGCGCAGCGCGTGTGCGCAACAGGCCGATCTCGAGCGCCTCGAGCGCGAGCGCCGGCACGCAGTACACAAGTGGGGTCAGCCCCAACGCCCGCAGGTAATGCGGCGCCTGGTCGCTCAACGCCGTGGGAAGCGCCAGCACGACAAGCCAGAGGAGGACGAAGGCCGCCGACAGGCGACGCGTGCGCCAGGTCCGCCAGCACAACCAGAGCAGGCCCACGCTGAAGGCGACCGCCGTCAGCGGGTCGAAGATCGGGCGCCCGGCAAGGTTATGGCGCCAGTTCGCGTCGCCGCGCCAGACGAACATCGCAGCGACACGGAGCAGGTTCTCGACCAGGTCTCCGCCCGAGAGCGCCACCTGCCCCGCACGACCGCCGTAGAGCTCCCAGTGCCCGGTCGCATACACAAGCATTGGCGTCGCGACTGCGAGCGCCGATAGCCCGAAGAGGATCAGCCATTCTCGGCCCGGGAAGGTGTTGCGCCGGAAGAAGAACCAGAACACGGCCAGCCCGACAAAGACCAAGGGGATCAGGCGGGCTGCGATGTAGGTGTAAAAGCACAACCCGAGGAACGCTCCACCCAGCACGATCAGGCCGCGGTGGCGGAGGCGCCAGCCATACACCAGCGTCACCACGAGCAACCCGACGACAAGCGGCAACGTGGTCACGCGCAGGCCGATCCGGCTGAACAGGATCGCCCACAGGCTGCCTGCATGAAGCGCAGTCGCCAATACCGCAACTCGGGGCCCGAACAGCCCACGCGCCGCGCCGTACCCGGCCACGAGCGCCAGTGCGCCATAGAGCGCAGCGACCACGCGCACGGCGTAGACCGTCTCGCCGAGAAGAACCTGGCTCAGCGCGACACTGTAAATGAAAAGAGGTTCTCGGCCGTTATTGGCCTCGAAATAGACCGGCCGCGCCCCGGCCCTCACCTCGACGGCATCAAGGGCGTAGAAGGCTTCATCGTAATACAGGCCCGGCGGCGATGTGTCGAGGGCGTAGAAGCGCGCGCCGATCCCGAACATCAACACAAGCGCCAGGGTGGCCCAGTGAAGCCAGGGCCTTGTCGAAGAAGCGGGCCGCGCCGCAACGGAAGCCATCAAAGAGCGGCCTGTGTCGTGGGTTCAGCCGCGGCGACGTCGAGCGGGACGAGTTGCGGCGCGAGAATGTGCCAGACCGCCAGCGGCAAAGCAAACCGAGAGCGGATCTCGAGCCGGACCGTGACCGGATCGGCCGGAGAGTCGAACGTCACACGCCATTCGCCATAACGCCCAAACGGCCGCTCAGCGCCGCCCAACCAACCGGTCGTCGCCAGCGCCGGCTCTACCGCGTTCGGGAACGACGGAGCATCGCCGACCCACACGCTGACCCTCACCTCGCTGGCCGCGAGATCCGGAGCATACACGGCCCGTGGCTGCTCGCGCACGATCGGCTCAGCCAGCACCCGCACCGAGAAGCCATGGCTCAACCCGGGCACAAGGCCCGTCAGCGTCTGCTCGAGCGCGAGGTGGAAGGGTGTGCGCGCGGCGACGCGCCACACGAACGGCGTGCCGCCAAGCAGACGCTCACGATCCAACGGACGCAGATCCGGACTCCCCAGCAGAGTCGCAAACGGCCGACCGCACGCCGGGAAGCCATCCTCAGCCAGTCGATCCGCGATCCCCGACACATGACGCAGGCGCCAGCCCAAAGGGGCGGCGAGCTCTTGAGTGGGGCCTTGATCGACGATCCATCCTTCGTCGAAGCCGCGTCTGTCGAGCAGGTTTTCGCGCGTCAGACGGATCGGCTCGGGGCCGCGCGGCACAACACGCGGTGCAAAAGATGCTGCCGAACCCGCAATGCCCGGGTTGGCGTAGAGCCGCTCACACACCGACGTGCCTGCCAGATCGTAATCGGCCCGTTCGGGATCGGCGCCAACGATCCCGACTGCGGCCCCGAGCACTTCGGGATCGCGTTGCAGTTCGGCGTCGTACCACAGAAGCTGCTCAGCCAGATAGCGTTCAGGGTCGCGCGCCTCGGGATCGGTGCTTTCGCGCCAGGCCTCTATAGGATCATCGGCGCCGTCATGCAAGCGCCAGAAGTCAAGCAGGGCGCGCCAGGGGCCGGTCGGGTAACGCGGGTCGTTCAGCGTGCTCCGATCGAGTCGCACCGACGTGATCACGATCGAGAGCCGCTCGAGTCCGTTGGGTCGGAGGACGCGCTCGCGCACCAGCCGATATCGCAGCGTTGTCCAGCCGGCAGGTCCTTCGGCCGGCGTGGCGAGATCTGGGCGAGGGCCATCAGAGGGTTGGAACGCGCCGGTCAGCCACCACAGCCAGGGCGCGCCGTGTTCCTGCAGCCCCAACAGGCCGGCATGGTCTTCGGCCGCATCGAGCGCCGGCACGAAGGCAGCCCACAATTTAAGGTCGGGCCCACCGCTGGCGAAGTTCCCGATCACGGCTCGCAGCCCGAGGTCCGCCAGAGCGCGAACGCGCTCGGCCTCGAACGCGGCGTACCAGGCCATCAGGCGGAGCGCCTCGGGCGATGTCGCGGCGCCAAGGACAGGCGCCAGCGGCCCCTCCCAGGCCGTGATTTGCGGATGCCTGAGCAGCAACTCGCGCTGGCCGGCGACAAACAAGCGTGCGCTCCCCTCCGGCCCCGCGCCTGAGCGCGCTTCATCGGAGAGGTCGAGCGTCACAGGCGGCGCGCCGATCAGAAGCGCTGTGGGATGTGCCTCCGCCAGGGCCCGCGCCGCGGCGAAATCGCCGCTGAGGCGGGCTAACGGCGGGCCGGANNCGGGCCGGAGGCGATCCAGGCCAGCGCGTCGGGCGTCATTCGGTGCAGATGCGGTCCGAGCTTGCTCATCGCGTCACTGGAGCCATTATACTTTTGCCATGCGTGTGCTCATGGTCTCGAAAGCGCTTGTGGTCGGCGCCTATCAACGCAAGCTTGAGTTGCTGGCGGAACAGGGCCTTGACCTGCACGTGGCCGTCCCGCCGGCCTGGGCGGGTCAACAACTCGAACGCGCCCACACCACAAGCTACGCCCTGCATGTCACACCGATCGCGCTCGACGGCAACTTTCATCTGCACTTCTATCCACGCTTCGAGGCGCTCGCCCGATCGCTCAAACCCGATCTGGTGCACGTCGATGAGGAGCCTTACAACCTCGCCACCTGGCTGGCCTGGCGCGCGGCGCGGGCCGTCGGTGCGCGGAGCCTGTTCTTCTCGTGGCAGAATCTCAAGCGGCGCTATCCGCCGCCCTTTGCCTGGTTCGAACGCGCCGTGCTCGCCGGCGTCGACGGCGCGCTGGTCGGCAACGCCGAGGCCGAGGCGGTCTGGCGCGCCAAGGGCTTCTCGGGCCCGATCGCCCAGGTGCCGCAATTTGGGGTCGATCCCGACCTGTATGCGCCAGGCGGCGAGGCCACGCGCGCCGATCATGCCGGACTGATCGTTGGCTACGCCGGACGTTTCGTGCCCGAGAAGGGCGTCGACACACTGCTGTTGGCCGTGGCGCGGACGCCCGGTGTCCGGCTGCGTTTGATCGGCAATGGTCCGGAGCGGCGTTTGTACGAGCACTTGATCGCGACCGAGGGCCTGGCCGATCGTGTGCAGATCGAGCCGCCCCGCTCGTCGATGGCCATGCCCGAGTTCTACAACACGCTGGATGTGTTGGTGCTCCCGTCGCGCACACGGCCCAACTGGAAAGAGCAGTTCGGGCGCGTGGTGATCGAGGCTATGAGTTGCGGCGTCCCGGCCGTCGTCAGCGACTCCGGAGAGCCCCAACACCTTATTGCAGCTGACTCGCCGGAGCCGACAGGTCTACGCTTCCCCGAAGACGACGTCGAGGCCTTGACCGCCGCACTGGTCCGGTTACGCGACGACCCTGTCCTTCTCGCCCGGCTTTCGGCAGCCGCCCGCCTCCGGGCCCGATCCGTCTACAGCATGCGCGGCATTGCCGAGGCCACTGCACGGTTCTACAGACTTTTAGTCTCATAGTCTTGTAGTCTTGTAGTCTCGTAGTCAGGGTAGTCGTGTAGTCCTCGACGTTTCGACAATCAGACTACCCGACTGCCCGACTACCCGACTACCCGACCACCTGACTACCCGACTACTCGACTACCCGACTACCCGACTACTCGACTACCCGACTACTCGACCACCCGACTACCCGACTACCCGACCACCTGACTATAATCGCGCCATGCCGCATATTGCGCTCAGCGCGTTGCTGATGGATGGCCGCGCCTCGTATCGCAGCGCGGGCATCCATCAGTACATCTATAACGCCCTAACCACCCTCGCGGCCGAGCCCGAGGACTTCACGTACACGGCATTCACCCGGCCTGGGGCGGCCAGGATCGCGGGGTTGCGCAACGTGGCAGCACCCGTCGGCGGCAGGCTCAGGCGGATCGCGTGGGAGCAACTGAGCCAGCCGGGGGCCATCGCGCGGCTTCAACCGAAGGTTGATCTGGTTCACGGCCTCGCCTTCAGCCTGCCGCTTTTGAGCCGACTGCCGGCTGTCGTCACGGTCTACGATTTGTCATTTCTCAGGCTGCCGGATCGATTTCCGACGACACAGCGTCTATACCTGAGCGCAATCACTCGCCTGAGTTGTCGGCATGCACGGCGGGTAATCGCGATCTCCGAGGCGACCCGGCGCGATGTAGCTGAGCGATTGGGCGTGCCGGCCGCACGGATCGACCTGGCCTACCCTGGCGTAGATGCCCGGTTCAAACGGCTGCCGACGGCCGAGGTCGAGTCGTTTCGCGCGCGCCAGGGATTGCCGGCGCGCTTCGTGTTGTATCTTGGCACGCTCGAGCCGCGCAAGAACCTGCCGACGCTGGTGCAGGCCTTCGCGCAGGCCCGACGAATCCAGCCGGATCTGCATCTGGTTTTGGCCGGGGCGCGGGGCTGGTGGTACCATTCCTTGTTGCGCATGATCAGCGATCTCAATCTGGGCGATAGGATCCATCTGCCGGGGTTTGTGCCGGCCGATGATCTGCCCCTCTGGTACAACGCCGCCGCGGCCTTCGCCTATCCCTCAACGTTCGAGGGCTTTGGGCTGCCCGTGGCCGAGGCGCTCGCCTGCGGCACGCCGACTGTGACAAGCGACAGTTCATCGCTGCCCGAATCCGGCGGCGCCGTCGCCGCGCGTATCCCGGTCGAGGATGTGGATGCGTTGACGCGTGCCCTGCTTGCGGCCCTATCACCGGACGAGGCCGAGCGCACACGCACCGCCGGGCCCGCGCACGCCGCGAGGTTCACCTGGAACGCGACGGCTGCCGCGTTCCGCGCCAGTTACCGCGCAGCGCTCGTCTCGGAGCAGGCCGCCTGAGGCGCAGCCCAGGCAGCCACATCGCCCATGACCCGCGCCCAATTCCTATCCGCCCTGATCGACATCGTTCTGATCAACGTGGCCTTCGCGCTCAGCTACTACGTGCGCTATGAGCTTGAGCTATTGGTGCCGGTCGACGAGCAATTCTCGGCGCCCTACAACGCCTATCTGACGATGCAGGCCGCTTACACGCTGCTCACGCTGTTCTTTCTGTGGGCCGACGGCGCCTACGCCGAGCGGCGCGGCGTCAGCGTCTTCAACGATCTCTACCGCGTGATCAACGCCGTCTCGACAGTTGGCGTGATCATGTTCGCCGCTGTCTTCCTGCTGCTCCCGACCGTGTATTCGCGCGGCCTGATCGTCTGGGCGATCGTGCTCACCGTCGTCGTGCTCTGGCTCGCGCGGATCGGCCAGCGCGTCGTGCGCTCTCAGCTCAGGCGGAGCGGCGTGGGGGTCTCGCAAGTGCTTGTGGTCGGTGCGGGCGATATCGGCCGCACAGTGATGCGCACGGTCGTGGCCGAGCCGGGCCTGGGTTACCAGATCGTCGGCTTCCTCGACGACGATCCAGCCAAGGCCGAGATCGGACGGTTCAAATCGCTCGGAGGGCTCGAACAGGCCGAGCGTGTGCTTGGCTCAGAGCACATCGACGAGGTGATCATCACCCTGCCGTGGATGTATCAGCGCAAGATCCTGGCGGTCGTGCGGGCCTGCGAGGCGCGCGGCGTGCGGGCGCGGGTGGTGCCCGATCTCTTCCAGCTTTCGCTCAACCGCCTCGATGTCGAAGAAGTCGGCGGGCTCCCGCTGATCGGAATCAAAGAACCGAGCCTGTCGCGGCCCGGTCGCATCGCCAAACGCGCGCTCGACATCATCGCGGCCGTGATCATTCTGCTGGTCTCGGCGCCTGTCACCCTGCTGGCGATCCTGCTGATCCGATTCGACTCGCCCGGCCCGATCCTGTTCTCGCAAACGCGGGTCGGCGAACGCGGCAAGACCTTTACCGTCTACAAATTTCGCTCGATGCGAGTCGGCGCCGAGGCCGAGCAGGAGCAGCTGCGGGCGCGCAACGAAGCCACAGGCCCGCTCTTCAAAATCCGCAACGACCCGCGCCAGACGCGTTTTGGCCGTCTACTCCGCAGAACCAGCATCGACGAACTGCCGCAGTTTCTGAATGTGCTCAAGGGCGAGATGAGCGTGGTCGGGCCGCGCCCGGGGTTGCCGAGCGAGGTCGCGCAATATCAGCCCTGGCATCGGCAACGGCTCGAGGTCAAACCCGGCATCAGCGGGCTGTGGCAGATCTCGGGTCGCAGCGATCTGACCTTCGACGAGATGTGCCTGCTCGACATCTACTACATCGAGAACTGGTCGCTGGCGCTCGACATCCAAATCATGCTCCGCACCATCCCACGCGTCTTGTTCGGGAGTGGAGCGTATTAGCATTGCTGATTGATGATTTCTGATTGCTGATTTGGAAAGGCGCCACTCAGCAATCAGAAGTCATCAATCAGCAATAGGAATTGGCCATGGGTCTCACCATACTCCTGGGCGCGCAATGGGGCGATGAGGGCAAAGGTCGGGTCACCGACTTGCTGTCGGAGGGCGCCGACGTCACGGCGCGTTTCTCGGGCGGCGACAACGCCGGGCACACGGTGACCGTTGGCCAGGGCGCCGAGGCGCAGACTTTCAAGCTGCACCTGTTGCCTTCGGGCGTGATCCAGCCGCGCACAGTCAACGTGCTGGGCAACGGCATGGTGATCAACCCGGCGCGCTTGCGTGGCGAACTCGCGACACTGGCGCAGGCCGGCATCACGCTCTCGCCCGAGCGGCTGAAGATTTCGCACGCCGCGCATCTGATCACGCCCGCGCACGTCGCGCTCGACAAGGCCGAGGAGGACGCGCGCGGCGCCGACAAGATCGGCACGACAGGGCGCGGCATTGGCCCAGCCTACACAGCCAAGATCGGGCGTGGCGGCCTGCGCGCCGAGTTGTTCAAGGATCCCGAAGCCCTGGCCGATCGGATCGAGACGCACGTCGCGCGGGTCAACCGAACACTCACCGGCCTGTACGGCGCGGCCGAACTCGACGCCGCAACCATCGCGGCCGAGTACGCCGATCATGCTCAGGCGCTGGCGCCCTATATCACCGAGACCTCACTCTTCCTCGATCGCCGTCTGCGCGCCGGCGCGCACGTGATCGCCGAGGGCGCTCAGGGCTCGCTGCTTGACATCGACCACGGCACGTACCCGTTCGTCACGAGTTCATCGCCCACGACCGGCGGTGTGTTGACCGGGCTTGGCGTCGGGCCGGGCTACATCGACCGCATCCTCGGCGTGACAAAGGTCTTCCAGACCCGGGTCGGCGAGGGTCCGTTCCCCACAGAGGCCTTTGGCGCCGAGGCCGAGCGCCTGCGAGGCACGGGCGCCAACCCCTGGGACGAGTACGGCACGACCACGGGCCGCCCGCGCCGCTGCGGTTGGCTCGATCTCGTGCTCTTGCGCTACACCATCCGCATCAACGGCCTGACCGAGCTTGTGCTGACCAAACTCGACGTGCTCAGCGGCCTCGACCGTGTGCGCCTGTGCATCGGCTACCGCGACGCGGCCGGGCGTCTGCACGAAGAGTTGCCGTATGGCCCGGCGGACCTTGCGCCGTTCACGGCCGTCTACGAAGATCTGCCCGGCTGGACCGACGACGTCAGCGGCGTGCGCAAACCGGGTGATCTGCCGGCCGCGGCCCGGGCGTACATCGATCGCATCAGCGCCCTCACCGGCATTCCCGTTTCGTTGGTCTCGGTCGGCCCGGAGCGCAGCCAGATCATCCGGTTGTGAATCGGCCCGGCGCACGCATGCCCGTCGCCACACCCGACGCGTTCACCCCATCGGCCCAACGCGCACATGGCCAACGCCCCATCTACCGCGTTCACCCCCTTCACCCGCGGGTAGAGACGGGGCATGCCC
>DKKP01000154.1 GCA_002455335.1 Anaerolineales bacterium UBA6663
CACCGACGACCGTGCCCCCGACCGAAGCCGCCGCGCCCACCGAGGCGGCCGAGGCGCCGACCGAAGCCGCGGTTGAGCCTGCAGCCGGGCTGACCTGCGCGGCGCCGATCAAGATCGGCCTGATCGGCGACTTCACCGGCCCACTGGCCGTGTATGGCGCGATGCAGGTGCGCTCGTTCATGCTGGGCATGGAGTACCTGGCCGGGGCGCCGGGGAGCGCCGGCGAGGTGTTCACTGTCGACATGAAGGAGAACACCTTCACGATCGACGGTTGCGAGATCACGGTGCTGGTCGCCGACGACCAGGGCAACCCTGAGACCACGGCCACGGTCGCCCGCGAGCTCATCGAGTCGCAGGGCGTCGACATGCTGGTCGGCTCGGTCAGCTCGCCGACCACGGCCACGCTTCAGGGCCTGGCGCAGGAGAACCAGAAGGTCCTGATCGTCAACCCGGCGGCCGCCAACGACATCACGGGCGTGAACTTCAACGAGTACACGTTCCGGACGAGCCGCAACAACTATCAAGACTTCATCAACCTGTGCAGCTATCTGACGACCAAATACACGAAGTTCGTTCAGATCGCGCCCGACAACAGCTTCGGCCAGGGCGGCGCCTCATCGGGCCGCGACGCCTGCACCACCTTCGGCGGCGAGTTCGTGATCGACGACGTCTTCGCCCCGATCGAGACAACCGACTTCACGCCCTACATGGACCAGATCCTCGACTCGGGCGCCGAGGCCTGGATCGTCACCTGGGCCGGCGGCGGTTTCGTGCCGATGTTCCAGGCGGCTCGCGAGCAGGGCGTCTTCGACGAGATCGCGCTGGCGGCCTCGTTGGCCAACAACGCCGCGATCCCGGTCTACGGCGCGGCGATCGGCCAGAGCAGCGGCATCCTGTACCACTACACGCTGCCGGATAATGAGATCAACGATTGGCTGGTCGAGCAGGATATCGCTCGCTACGGCACGCCACCGGATCTGTTCGACGCCGACGGCATGAACGCCGCGATCATGGTCTACGAAGGCCTGAAGAAGACAGGCGGCGTCGCCACGGCCGACGTCTTGATCCCGGCGCTCGAGGGGCTGTCGTTCGAAGGGCCCAAGGGCACGGTCACGATCCGGCCCGAAGATCACGTCGCCATCCAGGACATGTACATCGTCAAGATCCTGAACGTCGATGACAAGGACTTCAAGTTCTTCGAGCTTGTCGAGACCACGCGGCCCGAGCCGCCATGTCTGCTGCCCGAGGGGTTGAAGGATCGCTGCGGCGACCTGCCCTATGGTAGCCTGAGCGGGACGCCGTAACGCGATGAGCGGGACGCCGTAACGCGACAATCGAAACGTTGAGTCTTGGACGCTGACGGATGACGAAAGACGAATGACGATAGACGCCGCTGTTTGAGCGCGGCAGTCGTCATTCGTCCTTCGTCGTCCGTCGGCCAGCATGCGTCGGTCCGCTGGAGAAACGGAACACCCCATGCCCGAAACGATCGCGCTCGAGACCCGGAGACTGCGCAAGCAGTTCGGCGGTCTGGTGGCCGTCGACGACGTCGACCTGCGCGTGCAGGCCGGGTCGTTTCACGCCATCATCGGCCCGAACGGCGCTGGCAAGACCACGCTGTTCAACCTGCTCAGCCGCACACTCGACCCGACCAGCGGCCAGATCTACTTCAAAGGCCGCGACATCACGCGGCTGCCGCTGCATCAGACAGCGCATCTGGGCATCGGACGTTCGTTTCAAATCACAAATGTCTTTCCCAATCTGAGCGTGCTCGAGAACGTGCGGCTGGCCTGTCAGGCCGTGCAACCCGGGAGCTTCCGATTCTGGGAGGATCATCGTCGGCTCAAGGCCGTGCTCGAGCGCGCGCATGCCGTGCTCGAGCAGGTCGGGTTGGCGGCGCGCGCTGCGCTTCCGGCCCGCGCCCTGCCCCAGGGCGATCAGCGCAAACTCGAGCTCGGCATGATCCTGGCGCCCGACCCAAGCCTGTTGCTGCTCGACGAGCCGACCGCGGGCATGGCCGGCGAACAGGTGCCCGAGTTGATGGAGTTGATCGGCGCGGTGCAGAAACGCGGCGGCAAGACCGTCGTGCTTGTCGAGCACAACATGAACGTCGTCATGCGCGCCTCAGACGTGATCACCGTGATGCACCAGGGCGCCCGGTTGGCCGAGGGCACGCCGACCGAGATCACGGCGAACCCGGCCGTGCAAAGCGCTTATCTGGGCGAACTCTACGGCGATCTCGGCGCCACGCAGGAGGATGCATGAGCGCCCCCGACATCCACCTCGCGCTCGAGGACGTCCAGACCTTCATCGGTCAATACCAGATCCTGTCGGGCGTGAGCGTGAGCGCGCCGCGCTGCTCGATCACGGCCCTGCTCGGCCGCAACGGCGCGGGCAAGACCACGACGCTCAAGACCATCATGGGCCTGACGCCTCCGCGGCGCGGCAACGTACGCCTCGATGGCCAGGAGTTGAACGGCCGCCGTAGCTACGAGATCGCGGCGCTCGGCATCGGCTTTGTCCCCGATTACCGCGGCATCTTTCGCGATCTGACCGTGGCCGAGAACCTGCAGATTGCGGAGCGCCGCCAGGGCGACTTCAAGCGCAAATCCGAACTGATCTTCGACCTCTTCCCTGATCTGCGGCGTCTGATCGGGCTGCGCGGGCAGCAGCTCTCGGGCGGGCAACAGCAGATGCTGGCGATCGCGCGGGCGCTCGTGCCCGAGAACAAGCTGTTGCTGATCGACGAGCCGAGCGAGGGGCTCGCGCCGGTGATCATCGAGCACCTGATCGTTGCCATCCGCGCGCTGGCGCGCGAGACCACCGTGGTGCTTGTCGAGCAGAACTTCATCGTCGCCCGGCAACTGGCCGAGCGCTACGTGATCATCGAGTCGGGCCGTTCGGTTCAGACCGGCGCCATGGCCGATCTCGCCAACGACCGCGACGCGGTTCAACGCTATCTCGGCGCCGCGTGAGCGCCGCCCTTCAGGACACGCGATGCGCACCCTCCTTGACGACTTCTCCAAGAACCGGGTCCTGTGGATCACGCTCGGCATCCTCAGCGCCCTGCTGTTGCTGGCGACACAGAGCATGCAGCTCGACGACTGGCTGTTGACCGTGCTCCGCGGCGTGGCGATGGGCGCCGTGATCTTCCTCGCGGCGGCCGGGCTGTCGCTGATCTTCGGCCTGATGGATGTGCTCAACCTCGCGCATGGAACGCTTTTCATGATCGGCGCCTACGTCGGTTGGTCGGCCTATGTGCGGCCGGACACGATCGTCGACCTGACGACGCCGATCTTGCTGCTGACGGCCGGCTTCCTGGCCCTGCCGGGGCTGCAGGCGCTCATCGATCATTGGACCTTGCCGCCGACCGTGGCGCGGGTTTGGCCCTGGTTGGCGGCCGTCGCGGCGCTGGCGTTGGCCGCCGGCGTGCTTCCGCAGTACCCGATCAGTATGTGGGACGCCGGCGTTTATGAGCAAAGCCCGGTGGTCTGGGGCCTGGCACTCGAACAGGGGACGCTCGTGCCGCCGGAGCCAGCGGCATTCGGCGGGCTCCATCCAATCGCGGCTGTAACAGCGCTATTGGCCGTGGGCGGGCTGGGCGCGCTGGCCATCGCGGGCTGGCGCACACAGCCCTCTGAGGCGCGCGTGCCGCTGAGCGCCTGGGCCCTGGCCGGGTCCGTTGCGCTGGCCGGGATCGGCCTTCTCGTCGTCAACGATGCATTGACCGCCTGGCTATTCAGCCTCGACACCACCTGGCGTTTCGGCTTCGCCATCGTGGTGGCCGTCGTTGTCGGCATGGCGCTCGGCGGTTTGATGGAGTCGACCCTGATCCGCAGCACGTATTCGCGCCCGATCTATCAGCTGATGCTCACGCTCGGTCTGGGCGTGATCGGCATGCAGGCCGTGATCGCGATCTGGGGCCGGCCGCAGATCAGCATGGTCAAGCCGACGCTGTTCAACGGCACAGGCGACGGTTGCCCGGCGCGAAGCCTTGGCGATTGGCTGACCAATCAATGCGCGACGATCATCCTTTTCGATGCGCGCGTACGCGTGTACAACGAACTCTTCATCATCGCCATCGGCCTGCTCGTGCTGGTCGCGATCTCGCTCGTGCTCGGTCGGTCACGGCTCGGAATGATCATCCGCGCCGGGGTGCAAGATCGGGCGATGGTCGAGGCGCTCGGCATCAACGTCCAGCGCGTGTTCACACTGGTCTTCGCGGTCGGCACCGGGCTGGCTGCGCTGGGTGGCGTGCTCTCGGGGCCTTCGACAGGCCTGACCGAGGGCATGGGCGAAAGCCTGTTGTTGCTCGCTCTGATCGCGCTCGCGATCGGCGGGTTGACCAGCTTCCCGGGCGCGGCCGCCGGCGCGGTACTGGTCGGGCTGTTGCAGCAGTTCATGGTCAAGTATGGTCAGATCGGCATCCCGTTGCCCTTCCTCGAGGAGCCATTCAAGCCTACGCCGCCGCTTGTGCCGGCCTCGACCGTGCTGCTGATGGTCGTGATCCTGCTGGTGCTGCCGCAGGGCCTGTTCGGACGCAAGGAGTAGGCGATGACGCCCGCAACACCCTCCACCCGCCCCGCCCTGCCGGGCTGGCTGAGCCGCAACCTCGGCCCGCTTGGCGGGCTGCTCGCCCTGATCGCCTTTCCGTTCGTCGTCGCTGCGCAAAGCGGCGACTCGCCGGTTGCTGTGCTGACCAACGAGTCGGGCAACGCCAAGTTCTACCAGGGCCTGTTCATTGAGGTCTTCATCCTGGCGATCTACGCCTTGAGCTACGATCTGGTGCTCGGCGTCACTGGCCTGCTCTCGTTCGGTCATGCGCTCTTCTTTGGCATGGGCGCCTACGCGACCGGAATCCTGATCAAAAGTTTTGGCTGGGAGCTCGGCCCGACGATCGTGGCCGTGATCGGCATCGGCGTAACGCAGGCCCTGGCGGTCGGGGTGGTGTTGCCACGAGTCAAGGGCGTGACCTTCGCGCTGGTCACGCTCGGCATGGCCTCGGTCTTTCACATCGTCGTCCAGACCCACGAACTCAGCCCATGGACAGGCGGTGACGTCGGTCTGCAGGGCCTGGTCCCGCCTGCGATCCTCAACCCCAACGCCGATCGGCTGCGCTTTTACCTCGTCAGTCTGGCGGTGATGGTGTTGGCGTGGCTGGCCTACAAGCGCTTCGTCGACTCGCCGACGGGCCGCGTGTGCAACGCGATCCGCGAGAACGAGGGCCGCGCCTTGATGCTCGGCTACAACACCTTCGTCTTCAAGCTGATCGCGCTGACGATCGCGAGCGTCACGGCGGCGCTTGCCGGGAGCCTGCACGCGCTCTATCAACCAATCGTCAGCCCAAACGTCGCCAGCCTGAGCTTCACGGTGGCCGCGCTGCTCATGATCCTCATGGGCGGTGTCGGCACGCTCACCGGCGCGCTCTTTGGCGCGCTGGCCTATCGGCTGCTGGCGTTCTTCCTCGATCGCTGGTTTGGCCAGATCGCCGACGTCTTGCTCGGCGTGGTCTACATCGCGCTCGTGCTCTTCGTGCCCTACGGCATCGTTGGCACGTGGCGTCGGAGGCGGGGGCGGGGAGCATAGTGCGGGGAGCGAGCGACGATGGCGACTGCAATCCTCAACGACGTCCAACTGTATTACGAGTGCCATGGGCCGGAACAGGCGCCGGCGCTGGTGCTAAACAACGGCATCTTGATGAATGCGGCCACGAGCTGGGTTTTCCAGACCCGGGCCCTCGCCGCGCACTATCACGTGATCCAGTACGACTGTCGCGGCCAGGGCCAATCCGACCACCCCGCCGCACCGTACTCGATGGCGCAGCATGCGCATGACCTTGCGGGGCTGCTGACACACCTGGGCGTCGAGCGCGCGCACATCGCCGGGATCTCGTATGGGGGCGAGGTGGCGCAGTCGTTTGCGCTCTCGTACCCCGAGAGGGTGTTCAGCCTGATCCTGGCCGACACCGTCAGTGAGGTCGGCCCTGAGCTACGTATCACCGCCACAGGCTGGCGCGATCTTGCGCTCGCCGGCGATGCGGTCGGGCTGCATCAGGCCAGCGTCCCCTGGAATTTCGCGCCCGAGTTCATCGGCGCTCATCCGAAGTTAATCGCCGACTCGCGTGAGCGCTATCGCCTGCTCGATCTCGCGGCGGTGGCCAGGCTCTGCGATGCTTTTCTGGCTGTCGATTTCACAGGGCTTCTGGGAGCGATCACGGTTCCGACCTGCATCATCGTAGGCGAGTTGGATCGGCTCAAAGGGCGGGCCTATGCCGATATCCTGCACCGGGCGATCCCGCACAGCGAACTGCACCTGATCCCCGGCGCCGGGCATGTCACCTGCTGGGAGCGAGCCGAGGCGTTCAACACCATCCTCCTCGGGTTCCTGGCGAAGCAGGAAGCGTAGAGCGTAGCGCATCGTGCGCTCCACGCCATCGCCCCTCGCCGTATAATCCCCCGATGCGCCCGCATCCCTACCCCATCCTCGAACATGACGACGCACGCGAGGCCTTTATCGAGCCATCGCGCGTGGTGCAGCCCATTGACATCGCCGAGCGCTGCGTATTGTGCTTCTTTCAGGATGTGCTGGAGGGCCTGCGGGAAGACGAGGCGCTCAGCCCCGTGTACACGCTGGGCAGTGAGATGGGCGCCAACCCCGTGTACGAACTGATCGTCGAGGGTCGGCGTGTGGCTGTGACGCACCCGGGCGTCGGGGCGCCTCTGGCGGCTGGTTTCCTTGAGGAGCTGATCGCCCTGGGGTGTCGCAAGTTCATCGTGTGCGGAGGCGCTGGCAGCCTCGATGCGGCGCTGACGGTCGGCCACCTGATCGTGCCTGACGCCGCCGTTCGCGACGAGGGGACGTCGTATCACTATCTGCCGCCGAGCCGCGAGGTGGTGGCCGACCCTCGGGGCGTATCCGCCGTCGAACAGGCGCTCGTCGCCCGCCGGCTGCCGTTCGTGCGTGGCAAGACCTGGACGACCGACGCGTTCTATCGCGAGACGCCCAGACGTATTGCGGCCCGCAAGGCCGAGGGCTGTCTGACGGTCGAGATGGAGGCGGCGGCGCTCTTCGCGGTGGCGGCGTTCCGCGGCGTGGCACTCGGTCAGCTGCTCTACGGCGGCGACGATCTGAGCGGCCTCGAGTGGGATCACCGCGAGTGGCAGGGCCAGACTGGCACGCGGCGTCTGGTCTTCGATGTAGCCGTCGCGGCCTGCTGTGTGCTTTAGGGCCGTTGGTTAGGATTTTGCCCCGGTTTTGAAAAGGCGTTTTTGGAAGTGCTGGAAAATAAGGGATTTCAGGACGGACCAGTCAGGTCCAAGGTTAGAACGCCGGCCAGCAATTGATCCTCAAATGAGCATCTCCTGGGCTGTCGACCGAGCACCGGTCGGCCGTAGGGTGAGGGTATCTCGACCCAGACACCCGACCAAGGAGTTGCCCGATGAGCTTCGTCCACGCCCCTCGCCAACATGCCATCGTCCTCGGCGCCAGCCTAGGTGGCCTGCTGACAGCCCGGGTCCTCAGCCCATATTTCGAGCGCGTCACCTTGATCGAGCGCGACGCCGTCGATCCGGCTCCGGTGGCCCGCAAGGGCCAGCCTCAGGCCCGCCACCTGCACGGCCTGCTCGCCTCTGGGCTCGAGCAGATGACGGCCTACTTCCCAGACCTGCCCGAGGCGCTCAAGACGGCCGGCGCCATCGTCGCCGACCTGGCAGCCAGCATGAACTGGTACACCCATGGCGGCAAACGCCAGCGCCTGACGCTGGGGATGACATCGGCCGTGATGAGCCGCCCGCTGCTCGAGTCGCTGGTGCGCGAACGGACCCTGGCGCGCGCCAATATCGAGCTTATTGACTCCTGCTCGGTGAACGGTCTTGTCTCCAACACCGATCAGACGCGCGTCACCGGCGTGCGCATCGACCGTCGCTCCGAGCATGAAGGGCCAACCACGTTGAGGGCCGATCTGGTCGTCGACTGCACCGGGCGCGGCTCGCGCGCCCCGCAGTGGCTGGAGGCCCTGGGCTAAGACGCGCCGCCCGAGAGCATCGTGCGGGTCGACGTCGGTTACGCCACTCGCCTCTACCGGCGCGCGCCGGGCGACCCACTTGGGACGTCGTGGACGCTTGTGACGCCTGAGGCGCCCCGCGAGACACGTTTCGGCGGCCTCTTCCCGATCGAGGGAGACCGCTGGATCGTGAGCGTCGGCGGCTGGCAGGGCGACCACGCCCCGACCGACGAGAAGGCGTTCAGCGAGTATGTGCGTCAGCTGGCTTCACCCGATATCCACCGCATCGTGACCCAGGCCGAGCCGATCTCCGAGATCATGCCCTTCAAATACCCCTCCAGCCTTCGTCGGCACTACGAGCGGTTGAGGCGCTTCCCACTTGGCTTGCTGGTGCTCGGGGATGCTATCTGCAGTTTCAACCCCACCTACGGTCAGGGGATGACCTCGGCCGCCAAACAGGCCGCGGCGTTGGATGCCACGCTGGCCGAAGGCGTCGCCGGGCCGCGTCTTGCGCAAAGCTTCTTCAAGCGCGCCGCGTCGATCGTCGACATCCCCTGGCAGCTTGCGGTCGGCGAGGACTTCCGCTATCCGACGACCTCCGGCCCAAAGCCGGCCGGCATCGACCTGCTCAACCGCTATGTGGCCGCCGTCCATCGCGCGACCCTGATTGATCCGGAGGTGTGCCGGGCCTTCCTGAAGGTGATGAACTTGATCGAACCGCCGGCGAGCCTGATGGCGCCCCGCATCGTGCTTCGCGTGGTCAAGGCCAATCGGCGCTTGAGGGAACAGAAGGCCCGGTCGCTGGAGCCGGTGCTGACTCGGCCGTGATAGCGTAGGGCGTGATGCGTGGAGCGTCGTGCGCACGACGCTCCACGCTCTACGCAATAACCGCGGCGCCCGCAGAAGCCTGGCAGACGTAGATGTCAGGGGTTTTGCCGGTAGCCTTTGCGTAGCGCGCCGCCAGTTCGCGCGTAAAATCCTCGGCCTGACTGCCCGCCACAAGGTTGACTGTGCAGCCGCCAAAGCCCGCGCCGGTTAGCCGCGCGCCGTAACAGCCCGGCAAAGTCTGGGCCTCAGCCACCATCACGTCTAGCTCGGGGCACGAGACCTCGTACAGGTCACGCAGGCTGGTATGACAATCGTTCATTAACTGCCCAAAGCCGATCGCGTCGCCGCCGCGCAACAGGCCGACAGCCCGTTGGGTGCGATCGATCTCCTCGACCACGTGCCTGGCTCGCTTGTGGACCACGTCGCTCAGCCGCCCTGCATGCGCGTTGAACTCAGCAACCGACACATCCCGCAAGGACTGGATCGCGGGCAGCGTAGTCCGCAGCGAGAAGACGGCCTCTTCGCATTGAGCGCGCCGCACGTTGTACTCGCTACCGCCAAGCTCGCGGCGCACCATGGTATCGGCGACGACCACCGCCAGCCCAGCCGGCAGCGGCAGCTCTTCCCACGTCAACGATCGACAGTCCAGCAACAATGCGTGTCCGGCCCGGCCACAGGCCGAAGCGAACTGATCCATGATCCCTGAGTTCACGCCCACGTACTGGTTTTCGGCGCGCTGACAGACGCGCGCGATCTCCATCGCCGGCAACGACCACCCACCCAACTGGCGCCAGGCCGTGGCGTAGGCGACCTCGACTGCGGCCGACGAGCTCAAGCCGGCGCCGCGCGGCACATCCGACGTCAGCACGGCGCGCATCCCGTGCACGGGCAGCCCGGAGTCGCTCAGCGACCACGCCACGCCGGCGGCATATCGCGCCCAGGATTTCAACGACCGGCCCTGGACATCGGCCTTGATATCGAGCGCCGATGTTCGAAAGACGACATCCTCCTGGATGTCATGCGCATGAATATGCGCCTCACCCGTATCGGCTGCCCCGACCGCCAGATAGGCGGCACGGTCGATCGCGATCGGCAGCACAAACCCCTCGTTGTAGTCGACATGCTCGCCGAGCAGATTGACGCGGCCGGGCGCGCGAACGACGAACTCAGGATCGCGCTCAAAGGCGCGCTGAAAGGCAGCTGTCGCGATGGATCCAAGATCGGTCATAACACCTCACCCCCCTTGTGTCGATGGTCACGCCCACGATCAGGCGCTCCCGAGTCTAGCACTACCGGGGCTAATCGAGCAGGATGCCCAATTCGAAAATCGCCGCGCGGAGCCGATCGACGTCTTCGGCCCGCACCAGGCTGGCGGCCGGCCCGAGCGCCGTGCCAAGCATCTCGTGCAGCGCCGGGGTGCGGCGCAGCGTCTCCATGAGCTCGGCGCTGGCGGTCCGAAACACAGTCACGTCCTTCAGGGTGGCTTCGGTGCCGTGCCGACCATAACGACGCAACGCGGTCAGCAGCCTGGGCGGCAGTTCATGCGGTGCAGCCGACTGGCGCAGGAAGTCGAGGATGCGCTCGAGCTCGACACCCTGCTTCGCCGCGCGTTTCAGCGAGATCGGCGTCAGTCGATAGATGTAGATCCCGCGCTCGAGCCCGACCCACTTGCCCACCCGCGCGACTCGAAAGCGCAGATAAGCCGGTGCAGCGCCGGCGACACGCACTTCGCCGGTCGGCGTGACGAGCACCGGCGCCGGACCATCGGGTGGCGGGCTGAGCGTCACACCGCGCAGCCAATCGGCGCCAAGCTCTGTCACGCGAAACGCCAGTTCATCGCCAGCGAGCAGACCCAGCCAGCGTAGAGGTCCAAGGAGGATCGCGCGCACCAGCGCGCCGTCGATGCGCCCCCAATGCGCGAGACCGCGAAGGTACTCGCCCGTGGCGCCGTCGCGGATGTACCAGGACTCGAAGTCACCGGCCGGGCGTTGAAAATCGGGCTGCCGATCGCGCACCGCCGCGATGAACGACTCAACTGACCACCACCGCCCGACAGGAACCTGGCGCAGCCACTCGATCAACGCACCGCGCGTGGCGATTGGGTCGTTCGACCAGGTCTGACCCTCAAAGGTCAGGCCGGGCAGTCGCAGCAGGTCGTTCCAGGTAGTCGAGTTCCGCCAGGCATCGGCGAGCGCCAGCGCCTGGCTCCAGCGCGAGCGCTCGAGAAAGGGTCGCGCCGTCGCGGCATCAGGCTTGAGCGGCGTGCCCGAAAACAACTTGAGATCCAAAGCGAGTTGAAAAGCCAGATCGATCGCGCGCGGCTCACGCAGGAAGCGTCGCAACGTGCCGGGGAGTTGGGTCGTGAACGTCCCAGCGACCAGCTTCAGCGGCAGGATCTGGGCATAGGCCAGCAATGTGGCGACGTCGTCGGCCAGCCAGGGCTCGGCGGGCGGGGCTCCGACAGGGGCTTCGGCCGG
>DKKP01000419.1 GCA_002455335.1 Anaerolineales bacterium UBA6663
GTCCTCGTTTGTACGACTCCGCGTTATCGATCACCGCCCTTTCGGCATCATCAACCACGCCAGCAGGTACAGCGTGATCCCCGGGATGCCGCCCGGCGCGGCGGTGAGGAAGAAGAACAGCCGGAACCAGATCGCATCGACCCCGGTCCATTCAGCCAGCCCACCGCAGACGCCCAGGATCCAACGATTAGTCGTTGACGTGTGCAGTCGTGTCTGTGTCATCATAGTGACCTCCATAGTCACTCTACGCGCCGCCGCGCCGTGGGTTGCTCACCAGGTTCGCGAAAGACGTGTTCTCAGTAGTCGCGCAACGCGGCACCTTGGCCATCGACAGCTCCCACACGAAGCCTCCACGGGTCCTCCACAGGCCGCTGACATAGTGAAAGACGTTACCGGGAGGTCTTTCACGGATGTCAAAATCGCGTCGTTCACGAAACTGGCTGGTCGCCTTTCTCTCCGTCGCCGTCGCCGGTGGCGGCGGACTGGCGTATTACGTCACCCAAATCTTGCCTGCCACTCAGGTCCAGGCCGAGCCCGAGCTGCAGACCGCCCGCGCGCGCACGGGCGAGATCATCATCACGGCCTCAGGCGCCGGGAACCTGGTGCCGGCCACCGAGCTCGACCTGGGATTCCGTTTATCGGGCACCGTCGCTGAGCTTCAAGTGACCGTCGGCGATGGGGTCGAGGCCGGCCAGGTATTAGCGCGTCTCGACGACAGCGCCGCCCGGCTTCAGGTCCAGCAGGCTGAGCTCGATCTGAGTACAGCCGAAGCGAACCTGGCCCGGTTGACCTCGACCGGCGCGCTGGCCGAAGCGCGGCTGGCGCTGGTCGCCGATCAGGCCGCGCTCGCCGATGCCCGCGCGGCGCTCAATGGGCTGCTCGCGCCCGATGTCGCCTACTACGCAGACACGGTGGCTGATGCGCAACGCGCCTATGACACCGCGGTAGCCAACGCCGAGCTCGTGACGATAGGTTCGAAGTCGCAAGAGCAGGCTGTAGCCAACGCGGCCTATGCGGTCGAGTTGGCGCAGGGCAAGCTCAACGACGCGATCCGCTGGTATGGCGCCGACTCCGACAAGGCCGCCGCCGCACAGGCGACGCTCGCGCTGGCGCAATCGGACCTCGCCGCGGCCCAGATCGCGCTCCAGGTGGCGGTCGCCAATCAGGAGAACGCGGTGGCCGATGCAGGCGCCGCCCTGGCCGATGCGCAGGCCAGTTACGCGTACGTCACGAACTACAGACCGCCATCGGCCGATGTGGCGCTCGCCGAGGCTCAGGTCGCCGCCGCAGAGTCGGCCCTGGCCGAGAGCCAGACGCTCGTCGCTGCGCTACAGGGTGAGCCGACCCCTGATGCGGCGGAGCCGACGACGCTTGCGGCCGCGCGGGCGCAGGTGGCCCAGGCGGCTCTGGCTGTCGAAGCCGCCCGACTGACCCTGAACAACACGGTCCTCGTCGCCCCGATCTCGGGCACGATAACGGCCGTCAACGCCAGCGCCGGTGAGGCCGTCGGCACGACGCCGATCGTGACTCTCGCGGCGCTTGATGAACTGCTGGTGCGTTTCTACGTGGAGGAGAACGACCTCGGCAAGGTCGCGGCCGGCTACCCGGTGAGCGTGATCTTCGACGCCGCGCCGGATGTGCCCGTGGCCGGTGAGGTCATGCGGGTCGACCCCGCGCTGGTCAGCATCGACGGCTCGCCAGCCGTGCAGGCCTGGGCGCGGCTCGACGCCCCCGAGGGCGTGCTCTCGCTGGTCTCCGGGCTGAGCGCCGAGATCGAGATCGTCGCGGGCGAGGCCAGGGACGCACTGCTTGTCCCGGTCCAGGCCTTGCGTGAGCTCGCCCCGGGCAGCTACGCCGTCTTCGTGGTCGAGGCCGACGGCCAACTCAAACTCACACCGGTCACTGTCGGGCTAAAGGACTTCGCCAACGCCCAGATCCTCACGGGTCTGCAGGCCGGCGACGTGGTCAGCACCGGCACGATCGAGACGAAGTGAGCGAGGCCGTCATGGAGCTATCCCTGTTGATCGACGTCCGCGACCTGACCAAGGTCTATGGCGTCGACGAAACCGAAGTGCGTGCGCTCGACGGCCTGAACGCCGGCGTTGCGCGGGGCGAGTTCGTGGCGATCATGGGCCCGTCGGGCTCGGGCAAGTCGACGCTGATGAACATCCTCGGCTGTCTCGACCGCCCCACCAGCGGCGCTTACGTACTCGATGGCCGTGACGTCAGCGGGCTGAACAAGAACGAACTGGCCGCGGTCCGCAACCAGAAGATCGGCTTTGTCTTCCAGTCGTTCAACCTCCTGCCCCGGCTGAGCGCGCTGCGCAACGTCGCGCTGCCGATGCTCTACAACAGCGTCGAGGAGATCGATGACGTCGAAGCGACACGGCGAGCCGGCGCCGCGCTCGAGTCGGTCGGTCTCGGGCAACGGCTGCACCACCGCCCCAACCAACTCTCGGGTGGGCAACAACAGCGTGTGGCGATCGCCCGGGCGCTTGTCAACCGTCCGCCTCTGCTCCTGGCCGACGAGCCAACCGGCAACCTCGACTCGCGCGCCAGCGTCGAGATCATGGATCTGTTGCACCGCCTCCACGGCGAGGGGGTCACGATCGTCATGGTGACCCACGAGCCCGATATCGCCGCCCACGCCGGGCGCGTGATCTGCGTCAAGGACGGTCGGGTGCTCGCCAGCGGGCCGGCCTCAGGCAGCCCGTGTCTCGACCGTGCGGCCCACATCGATCTCCCGGCCTTCGTCGCGTCTGGAGGCCCGGCATGAAGCTTCAACGCATCCTCGCCACGGCCTGGGAAGGCCTTGTGCTCAACAAGGTCCGCTCGTTTCTGACCACGCTTGGCGTGATCATCGGCGTGGCCTCTGTGATCATCATGCTCGCGATCAGCGCCGGCACCGAGGCCGCGATCGCGGCGCAGATCAACTCGCTTGGCGCAAACCTGATCATCGTCTCGCCCGCCCGCGGCGTCCCCGGAGCCTCGCGCACACTGCTGCTCGAGGACGCGTTTGCGATCGCCGAAGCCGTGGTCGGGATCGACGGCATCTCGGCCGAGCAAGCGCCTGCCGCGCAGACCGTCAAGGGCGGCGGGATCACGCTCGACACGATCGACGTGATCGGCACGACAGCCGACTTCCCCGACGTGCGCGACTACACAGTCGCCGAGGGCCGGTATTTCACGGTTGACGAGAACGACCGCGAAACCAGGGTCGCCGTGCTCGGCGCCGGGATCGCGCAGGATCTGTTCGGGTCGGAAAGCCCGATCGGCCAGACCGTGACCATCGGTAGCGTCAAGACCACGGTGGTCGGCGTCATGTCCTCGAAAGGCATGGTCGCCGACGTCGACTACGATGGCCGGATCTATCTGCCGATCAGCATCGTGCTCGAGAAATTCATGCCGACCGGCTCGGCGCTCGGCGGCGACCGGGTGCGCACCATCTACGTCAAGGCCGAGAGCCAGGATCGGATCGAGAGCGTGATCGCCCAGATCACGGCCGTGCTCGCCGAGCGCCACGACGTCGACCCGGCCAAGCCCGACTTCACGGTGCAGACCCAACAAGACATCATCGCCACCCAGGAGGCCACGACCGCGGCGTTTCGCGACCTGCTGGCCTGGGTCGCCGGCGTCTCGCTCATCGTCGGTGGGATCGGGATCATGAACATCATGCTGGTCTCGGTCACCGAGCGGACCCGCGAGATCGGTCTGCGACAGGCGCTCGGCGCCCGACCGGCGGACGTGCTGCTCCAGTTCCTGATCGAGGCCGTGATCCTCAGCCTGGCCGGCGGGCTGGCCGGTGTCGCGCTTGGCGTGGGCGGCGCCTTGCTGCTCGGTCAGTTCGGCGCGATGCAGACCGAGATCGTGCCGGCCTCGATCCCGCTGGCCTTCGGCGCGGCCGCCGCGGTCGGAATCTTCTTCGGCTATTACCCCGCGACCCGCGCCGCGGCGCTCGACCCGATCGACGCGCTGCGCCGCGATTGAAAGAATTCGGAGAACCCAATGCCTACTCAAACCTGGCTTGCCGCGATCGTGCTCACGGGCTCACTTCTGACAGCCTGCGGCGCCCCGGCGGCCCCGACACCGGCTGCGGTACAGGTCAGCGCGCCTGAGACTCAGCTCGACACAAGCTACGCCGACGCGCTCTCGGCGCGCAACCAGCTGGCGCTGGGCACGCTCAACCTGGCCGACACATCTGAAGTAGTCACACCGGATCAGGCGACGGCGCTGCTGCCTCTCTGGCAGGCGCTGCGCGCCACAAGCCAAAGCGGCGGCGGCTCGCAGACCGAGGTGGCCGCGCTCCTGGCGCAGATCGAATCGACGCTGACGGCCGATCAGATCGCGGCGATCGAGGCTCAGACGCTCACCCAGGCCGATCTTCAGACCTGGGCCCAGGCCAACGGCGTTGCGCTGGGCGCCGGCACAGCCGGCAACGGCGAGCCCGGCTCAGGTCAGGGCCTCTCGCCCGAGGCCCGGGCCACGCGTCAGGCCGAACAGGGTCGTACGGCCGGCAACGCAGGCGGCGCCTCGACCGCCCTGATTGATGCGGTCACGGCCTATCTCACCACACTCATCGACGGCTGACGGCCGACCTTTCCCACATCCCTGGAGTTCAATCCATGTCGAAGCAACTCATCTCGTCCCTTCTGGCAGTGGCCGGCGCCCTGATCCTGGCCGCCTGCGGAACCCCCACCCAACCGTCCGCCGACACGGTGGCCACCGCAACGCCCCGGGTCGCGGCAGAGGCCACACCTGTCGGCCCTTTGAACACCGAGTTCGCCGATGCAGCCAGCCTGCGCAATCAACTGGCCTATGGCACCTTGCTTCTCGAGGGGACGGCCCAGGCCGTGACCGCCGAACAGTCACAGGCGCTCTTGCCGTTGTGGCAAGCGATCGTCGCGCTGAGCGGCACCGAGACCACGGCGCCGGAAGAACTGACCGCCGTTCAAAACCAAATCACGGCGGCGATGACGGCCGAACAACTTGAAGCCATCGCGGCGCAGCGGATCACGAACGCCACCCTCAGCGCGTTCTACGCCGAGCATGGCATCGTGCTCGCAACCCCGGTCCCCGGTGTCACAAAGGTGCCGGGCTCGGGCAGCGGTGTCTCTCCCGAAGACAAGGCCGCCACGCGCACAGCGGCCGAGGCGCTCGGCACGCCGACGGGCTCGGGCGCCGGCCAGGCCGCCAAGACCTTCCTGTTCGATAGCGTGATCGAGTTGCTTGCGACGCGGGCTACGCCGTAAGGCACACGCGGCCCGCGCGTACAAGGTGCGCGATGATGCGCGGAGCAGCGGTGCGCGAGCGTGGGTTGATCCTGCTGGCGAACTGGCTGAGTTCGCCGCCCCGCGAAAACCGGAAGCCAGAACCCGTGTGGGATTTTCAGCCGCGGCCAGAATCCGCCACTGACCACGCCGAATGTTGGGGCATCCAGTTGCCCATTCAATCGGCAGGGACCGGCAGCCCATCTCTCGCTTGAAGATCAGGCGGTCGGGCGCTCGTCGACGAACGCGGCCAGCGCCGCCAGACCCTCGGGCACCGCCAGCCGGCCGTAGCCGATCCGGAAGCGATCGGGAGGCGTGGCGAGCAGGCGCGAGGTATAGATGCTCGCCGGCAGCAGGAGCACACCGGCTTGCTCGAGCGCGGCCCGACAGAAAGCCTCGACCCCGTCGGCGCCGAGGTAACGCGGATAGGCCACGCACCCGCCCTCCGGCGCCCGCCACTCGAACAGGTCGTGGCGCGTAGCGAAGAAGCCGTCGAGCAGCGCCAGGTTCTCGGCCACTAGCGCGCGGTTGCGCGCCAGCAACCGGTCGCGCGTCTTGAGCGCGATCGTGGCCAGCACCTCGCTCGGGCCGCTGTTGCAGATCGTGGTGTAGTGCTTGAAGCGCTCGAGCCGGCCGAGCAACGCACGATCGCGAGTCGCGAGCCAGCCGATGCGCAGGCCGGGCAGGCCATACGCCTTCGACAGCACGTTGATCGACAGGCCGCGCTCGTAGAGGTCGGCGGCCTGGGGCAAGGCGCGATCCCTGTCGCGCTCGAGGCCACGGTAGACCTCGTCGGAGAGCAGATAGATCCCGCGCGCCTCAGCCAGCGCGACAAGGCCGCGCCAGGTCTCGGGCGCGATGACCTTGCCCGTCGGGTTGTTCGGGAAGTTGACGGCGATCAAACGCGTATTCGGGCGCAGCGCGGCGCGGACCTCGTCAAGGTCAAGCTCCCAATCGGCTTCGGGATGCAGCGCGACCCCGGTCACGGCGCACAGCTGCAGTGGCAGCTCCTCGAACGACTGATAATTCGGCACAAGCACGACGGCATGATCGTCGTGGCCAAGCAACACCTGCATCGCGACGTAGATCGCCTCTCCGGCGCCGGCGAAGCACAGCACATCCTCGGCGGTCAGGGTCTCGTACGTCGCCGCGATCGCGCGGCGCAGCGCCGGCGCGCCATACGTCTCGGTATAGCCCAGGCGCAGCGTACGCCAGGCCTCTCGGTCGTCAACGTCCGCCCAACTCAGCAACTCGGCCACGTCGACGCTCTCCATATCGGAGGCGGTCAGGTGGTGGCGGGCCTTGAACTCCCACTTCGAGAAGTGCGCTTCAAGTCGGAAGTCGGGCAGGCTGGGCATCGTAGCTCCCTGTATGAAACGAGGGTGCCGTCCGGCTCTGGCGCTTTGCGCCAGAGCCGGACGG
>DKKP01000350.1 GCA_002455335.1 Anaerolineales bacterium UBA6663
CGTGGGCGCGATGCTCTTGGCGCCGCGCCCACGACCCCATGCCGCTCGCCCCAGTAGTTCAACGGATAGAACAGGGCACTCCTAAGGCTCTGATGTGGGTTCAATTCCTGCCTGGGGCACTCTCCATAACCTGAATTAGGCCTGCTTTGGGCCAGATTGACCAAACCAGTCAAAAACGGTATAAGATGAGTCGACGAGCTCCCGGGTGCCCCCCTCACCTGGGGGTTCGTCACTTAACGGGCCGGCGTCAGGGCTTGCGCTGATTATGTCTTGACGACAGGGTCTGCTCAGGCAGACCCGCGAGGTACCCACATGAACGTCCTTGTCTATGACGCCCATTCGTACGACCGTCAATTCCTGGATGCCGCGAACCGCGGCCGACATCAACTCGAATACACGACCTCGCAGCTCGACCTGCAGACCGCGGCATTGGCCCAGGGGCATGAGGCCGTGTGTTGTTTTGTCAACGATGACGCCTCGGCACCGGTGCTCGAACGCCTGGCCGGGCTGGGCGTCCGTTGCCTCGTCCTGCGCTGCACGGGTTTCAATAACGTCGACCTCGAGGCCGCGAAGCGGCTAGGGATCGTGGTGATGCGGGTGGCGCACTACTCGCCGTACGCGGTCGCCGAGCACGCGGTGGCGTTGCTCCAGACCCTCAACCGGCGCACGCATCGAGCCTACAACCGGACGCGGGAGTTCAACTTTCGGCTCGGCGGGCTGCTGGGCCGCGACATCCATGGCTCGACGGTCGGCGTCGTCGGCACAGGCAAGATCGGCGTCGCGTTCGCGTCGATCATGAAGGGCTTTGGCTGTACGCTGCTCGGTTACGATGCCGCCGAGAACCCGGCCTGTCTTGCGCTTGGCATGATCTACAAGCCGCTCGAAGATCTGTTGCCCGCGGCCGACATCGTCAGTTTGCATGTGCCGTTGTTGCCGGCGACCCGCCATCTGATCAACCGCAAGACCCTTGATCTCATGAAGCCGGGTGCTTTCCTGATCAACACAAGCCGCGGCGGCCTTGTCGATACCGAGGCCGTGATCGAGGCCCTGCGCCAGGAGCGGCTCGGGGGCGTCGGCCTGGACGTGTATGAGGAGGAAGATGGGCTCTTCTTCCAGGATTTGTCGGACCGCATGGTCGGCGACGACGTGCTTGCCCGGCTGATGATGTTCCCCAATGTGCTGGTGACGGGCCATCAGGCCTTCTTCACCCAGGAGGCGGTGACCACCATCGCCGAAACCACGCTGCAGAACCTCGACGACTTCGCAGCCGGCCGTGCCAATGACAACGTGCTGACGAAATAGCTCGGGGCACCGTCTTAACGACGCAGCGGAAGCCNNGGCTTCCGCTGCGTCGTTAAGACAAGTCAACTCAACTCAGGTCAGGGCAGGCTTGCCATGTGCTGCGACCCGACGCCGCCCTCGCCGCCAAACGTGGTGTCGAGCCCGGCGATCAGTTGTTGTTTCTCCTCTTCAGTGAGGCGCGCCTCGGGGTGCGTGATGAGATAAACCGGCATCGGCATCTCGCCTTCGCGCACGGGCTCCGAAGGCGACTCGTCGTGGCCGCTGTGGCTGTGGTCGCCGCCTTCGGCGTCCGAGATGTTGAAGTGCTCGCGGCCCTCTTCGACGTCGCGCTGTACCAACCACGACACAGGCGCAATGTTGCTGTACCACGGCCAGGTCGTCTCGTTGCTGTGGCAATCGGCGCACGCGCGATAAAAGAGCTCGCGGGTCTGCGGGCTGTCCCACTGGGTCTCGGTGATCACGGGCGGGTTGCTGTGATCGCGCCCGTACGGCACCAGCTGGATCCCCAGCCCGATCGCGGCGACGGCGCCGAGGCCGATCCCTGCGGCTCGCCCCAACAAAGAACTGCGTTTGGACATACGTCAGAATCCTCCCAAAAGCTATGCTGAATGCGGTGAATAGGGCCGATTGTAGTCGGCGAGGGCGTCTGCAGTCTTAGGGCCGCCTGAGCGCCACAGCCTCAGGATGAGCCCTGATTGTGAATCAAATGCGCAGGCCAGGTGGAGACCTCGACAACGAGGTCTCCACCTGGCCTGTATCCCTAAGCCTCAAAGCGCGTTGAGCTCAGCCGGCCAGCGCGCGGACGGCGGCGACCAGGGCCTCGATTTCCCCCTCCGTGTTGTAGTGCACGGGCCCGACCCGCACCATGCCACCGCCCTCTTCGAGCCCCAGACGCCGGACGATCTCATAGGCGTAGTAGTTGCCGTCCCACACGTTGATGTCATGCTCGCCGAGTTGCTCGGCCACCCGGCGCGGGTGCTGGCCGGCGAGCGTGAATGACACAGTGGCGACGCGCTCGGCCACCCGCTCGGGATCGGTGATGCCGTAGATCCGCACCCCCGGGATCGTCTGCAGCCCGGCGATCAAGGCGCGCGCCAGGCCGTGTTCGTAGGCCTCGAGTTCCGCCATGGCCTTCGCCAGCCGCGCACGTCGTGTCGGGTCGCGTTCCGGCGACATCTGGGCCAGTGGCAGGTAGCCGCATGCCGGGTCGCCGACCGATTCAAAATACTCGATCGCGCCCAAGGTGCCGGCGATGCCTTCGTGGTTGAGCGTGCCGGTCTCGAACTTGTCCGGCGGTTCGTCGTGAGCCGGGCGCACCTTGTAGGCGGGTAGGCGATCGAGCAGGTCGTGCTTGCCGTAGAGCACGCCGACGTGCGGGCCGAAGAACTTGTAAGCCGAGCAGACGAGAAAGTCGCAATCGAGCGCGCGCACGTCGATCAGGCCGTGCGGCGCGTACTGCACGGCGTCGACGTAGACCAGCGCGCCGACGGCATGTGCCAGTTCGATCACGCGCCGTACGGGGTTGATCGTGCCGACCGCGTTCGAGGCGTAGCCGACTGCGACGATGCGCGTGCGGGGCGTGATTGCCTGCGCCACATCGTCGAACTTGAGCGTGGCGTCCGTCAGGTTGACGTCGACCCAGCGCACGATGGCGCCGGAGTCCTGCGCGGCGAGCAGCCAGGGTGCGACGTTGGCGTCATGATCGAGCCGCGTGACCACGATTTCGTCGCCGGGCTTTAGCCATTTGGCCAGCGAACGCGAGATGTGCAGGGTGAGCGTGGTCATGTTGGCGCCAAACACGACCTCGCGCGGGTCGCAGTTCAGGAAGTCGGCCAGCGCGGCGTGCGTGGCGGCGATGATCGCGTCGCTCTCGCTCGATGTGCGGAAGCCGCCGCCCTTATTGGCGTTGCAGCGCACGAGATAGTCGGTCATCCGGTCGAGCACGCGCTGTGGCACCTGAGTGCCGCCCGGGTTGTCGAGATAGATAGTGCCAGTCTGCAGCGCCGGGAACTGGGCGCGCACGGCGTCGATGTCGAAGGTCATGGGTCCTCCAAGGGTTGGCGCGATTGTACCCTGGGGGATCGGCGCTTGTGAGTTTGGATGGATGAAACGGATGAACGGATGCTTTCAGCGGATGGTTAACGGATCAACGGATGAAACGGATGGAGCCGATGGGGCGGATGGGAGGGGCGAGACC
>DKKP01000384.1 GCA_002455335.1 Anaerolineales bacterium UBA6663
GCAGACTAAGGTCTGCGGCCCGCCGTCGCTCAAAAATCAGCTGCCGCCCTTGATCTCGGTCCACACGCGATCGTAGAGCTGCAGCGCGTCGCCGACGTCTTCGACGCGGTGGGTGTTCTGCAGATCCTCGGGCGAGGCGTTCGTGATGTTCGATTCCGCGTAGGCGCCGTAAACATCCGGGTGATTGGCCTGGGCGAAATCGAGCGCGGCCTGGTTGGGCACGGTGTAGGGGTAGTCCTGCAGGAGCAGCCAGGCGACATCGCCCTGGAGCAGATAGTTCATCCACGCATAGGCGGCGTCGATGTGCGGGGCGTCGGTTGGGATCGCAAAGCCATCCTGAAACAGGATCGCGCCCTCGCTGGGCAACACGTATTCGATCGTGTCGAGCTCCTGCAGGGCCAGGAAGGCCTCACCATTCCAGACGACGCCCAGGTCGGCGTCGCCGGCGATCAGCGCGGTCTTCGGACTGTCGCTATCCCACATCTTGACGTTGGTGCTGGCAAGTTCCTTGAGCCGCTCCTCGGCTTCGGCGAGTTGGGCGGCGTCGCTCGTGTTGATGTCGTAGCCGAGCGTGAGCAGCGCCATGCCGATGATCACGCGGGTGTCATCGATCATCACAAGCCGGTTTTCGTACTCGGGGCTCCACAGGTCGGCCCAACTCGTCGGCGGGTTCTCGACCACGGCGCTGTTGTAAACGATGGCCTGGGTGCCGAGTTGATACGGCGAGACGTAATCGGCCTGATCGCCATACAACTCGAGATAACCGGGGTTGAGGTTGGCGAGGTTCGAGAGCCGCGACTTGTCGAGCTCCTGAAGCAGCCCGCCGCGGATCATCACGTTGATGATGTAATCGCTCGGGTGGACGATGTCGTAGCCGGCGGCGCCGGCGCGCAGCTTGGCGTCGAGCTCCTCGTTCGACGAGAAATACTCCTGGTTGACCTGGATGTCGTAGACCAGGCTGAAGCACTCGATGATGTCGGCCGGGACGTATTCGGTCCACAGGAACAGGTTGATTTGTTTGGAGGTCACCTCGGCCCTGGGCGAGGGCTCGGGGCAGACGAAGCCGTTCGACGTGACGAGGGCCGAGGGTTCGGCGGGCGCGTCCGTCGGTTGGGCGGGGGTTGAGACCGGGGCGCAGGCGGCGAAGGCCAGGCTCAGCAGCAGCACGCCGGCGATCGCCCGGCGTCCACGACGAAACCCGGAAGCGTTCATTTCTTTCTCTCCTTGCAACATGGGCATGTTGAACGACATGCGGCCTGAATGATAGCCGGTTTCGTCATGAGTGGAAGTGGCGCGCCAGAATCGAAACCGGGCCGCGCAACGGCGCGACCCGGTCTTGTGCGACGATCAGTTATCTCGCCGCGGTCCGTCGTCCGCGGCCTGCCGTCACTCCCCGCCCTTGATCTCGGTCCAGATTCGATCGTAGAGCGCCGTGGCGTCGCCGACATCTTCGATCCGCACGGCATTGGCGAAGGCGTCTTGCGGCACGTTCGTGATCGGCGAGCCCATGTAGGCCTCGTAGATCGCCTTGGGCGTGCTCGGGTTGCCGTCGATATCCAGCACCTCGAACTCGGCAGTCGCGGCGTAGTCGAGCGCGGCCTTGTTTGGGTTTGTGTACGGGAAGTCGCGCAGCATCAGCCAGAACACGTCGCCCTGATACGTGTAGTTGAGCCAGGCGTACGCGGCGTCGACGTGCGGCGCGTCGACCGGGATCGCGTAGTTATCCTGCCAGAAGAGCGCGCCCTCGCTCGGATAGACGTACTCGATCTCGGGGACCTCACGCTGGGCCAGGAAGGCCTCGCCCGTCCAGGTCATGCCCAGATCGACGTCGCCGGCGATCAACGCCGACTTCGGGCTGTCGCTGTCCCAGAGCTTGATGCCCGGGACGAGCTCGAGCAGTCTGTTCTTGGCTTCCTCGAGCTGCGCCTCGTCGGTGGTGTTGACGTCGTAGCCAAGCGTGAGCAGGGTCAGGCCGATCGTCACACGCGAGTCGTCGAGGAAGACCATGCGGCCCGCGTCGACGTATTCGGGCTTCCATAGATCCGCCCACGACGTTGGCACGTTGGCGACGGCCGCCGTGTTAACGATGATCGCGTCGGTGCCGGCCTGATACGGCAGCGTGTACTCGTTGCCCGGGTCAAACGACAGATCCATGTAGTTCGGGTCGAGGCCCTCGAGGATGGACAGCCGGCTCTTGTCGAGCTTCTGGAGCTGGCCTTTGCGGATCAACACAGGCACGTAGTAATCGGTCGGCTGGACGAGGTCGTACACGGCGCCGCCGGCATCGAGCTTGGCGCCAAGTTCCTCGTTCGACGAGAACTCCTCGCGGTTGACCGTCACGCCATAGACCTTCTCGAAACACTCGAGCATGTCTTGCGGGATGTACTCGGTCCAGACGAACAGGTTGAGCTCGGTCGAGGTCACCTCGACCTTCGGGTCGGCGGCCGGGCAGACAAAGCCCGATGAGGCGACGATCTGGGCCTCGCCGGCATCATCGGCGTTGGGCGCCGGCGCGCCCGCCGGCGCGCAGGCTGCCACGGCGACGGCCGCCGCCAGCAGGCCTGTGGCCAGCGGCTTGAATCGGTTCTTCATGGTTCTCCTCCTCCTGTGTGCGGACAAACGGCGTTCACTCACTCAGCGGGCGGCTCAATGCGCCTCGCTGCGACGGCCGGCAAGTTGCGACAGCATCAAGACCACGAACACGATCACGATCCAGACGGTCGCCAGCGCGTTGAGCTCGGGGGTGGTCACCCGACGCAACAATCCGTAGACGTAGATCGGCAGCGTCGTGCCCCCCGGGCCCGTTGTGAAAAACGTGATGATGAAATCGTCGAGCGACAGCGTGAAGGCCAGCAGCGCGCCCGACATCACGCCCGGGAAGATGATCGGCAGAGTGACGCGCCAGAAGGTCGTCCACTCGTTGGCGTACAGGTCCATCGCCGCCTCTTCGACGGCTTTATCGAAGCCCTGCAGCCGGGCCCGCACCACGAGCGCCACAAAGGGCACGCTGAAGGCGACGTGCGAGAGGATCACGGTGCCCAGGCCGAGCGAGAGCCGGTTGTCGCCGGTCAGCCCAAAGGTGTTGTTGATGAAGCCGAACAGCGCCGAATACAGCACAAGCAAACCGACGCCCATGACGATCTCGGGGATGACGATCGGGATGTACAGCGAGACCTCGGAGTACGCCTTGCCCGGGAACTTGTAGCGCTGCAGCGCCAGCGCCGCCATCGTGCCGATGGCGGTCGAAGCCACAGTCGAGGCGGCGGCCACCGAAAACGTGTTGCGCGCAGCCGCGACAAGCTCGCGATTGCGGCCGAGCTGACAGAACCAGTAGAAGGCCCCACAATCGCCCTGATTGACCACGCCCTCGAACACCACGTTGGTGCGCGAGGAGTTGAAGGAGAAGACGATCAGGACGATGATCGGCGCATACAAGAAGACGTACACCAGCGCGGTGACGATCAGCAGCCAGGGGGAGCGACGCCTTGTCATCGGCCAAAGGCCTCCTCCGCGAATCCGAACTTGCGCGTGTAGTACAGGGTCACGGCAAGCGTCAGCACCATCAACACGATCGTCGCGGCCGAGCCAAAGACCGGGTCGCGTGCGTCAAGGAACTGGCGCTGGATCAGGTTGCCGACCAGGATCACCTGCCGCCCGCCGAGGATGTCGGAGACGATGAAGGTGCCCATGACCGGGATGAAGACCAGGATCGTGCCGGCCACGATGCCGGGCAGCGAGAGCGGGAAGGTCACGCGCCAGAACGTATGCCAGGCGTTCGCGCCCAGGTCGGCCGCCGCCTCATACAGCGAGTCGTCGATCTTCTCGAGCGACGTGAACATCGGCAAGATCATGAACGGCAGGAACTCGTACACCATGCAGATCAGCACAGCGAGGTCAGATGGATACAGATCGAGCGGCGTGAACGGCAACCCGAACAACCCGGCGAACCAGCCAAGCAGGCTGTTGAGCACACCCTGATTGCGCAGGATCATGATCCAGGCATAGACGCGGATGACGAAGTTGGTCCACAGCGGCACGAGCACGAGGAAGAGCCAGAAGTTGCGCTGGCGGCGCGGCGCGCGCGCGATGAAGTACGCCAGCGGGTACCCGACAAGAATTACGAGGATCGTGGATTGCAGCGCCAGCCAGAGCGAGCGGATCAGGATCTCGATGTACAGCGTATCCCACGTCCCGGGCTCGGCGATGCCCAACAGCCGCAGATAGTTGTTCAGGCTGAAGTTGTAAATGATCGCGTTGTCCGGGCCGCGCTGCGCGAACGAATTGACCCCGATGATCAGCAGCGGCACCACAAGCAGCACAGTCATCAGCAGCGTGACGGGCAGCGCCAGCAGGATCCCTTGCCAGCGGGTGCGCGGCGGCGCGTCGACGCGGAGGGCGGGTTGTTCGATCGCCATGGCTATTCGGTGAGCACCCGCGCCGAGACTTCGTCGCAGTACACTTTGACCGCGTCGCCGATCCCGGCCAGCGGCCGCGAGTAGGGGTCGTCGTTCTGTTCGCGGACGCGCAGACGTTGATCGCCCGCGAGCACGACCGTGTAGTGCGTGTCGGTGCCGATGTACACGACCTCTTCGACGCGGCCGTCGTAGATGTTGTCGGCGCCCTGCCACGGGCGAATGCCGAGCTTCTCGGGCCGCATCGTCACAGTGACCTTTTGGCCGGGCACGACTTGCGAGCCCTCGTCGGCCGTGGCGCGGCACGGCAGCCCGCCGGCCAGCTCGAGGTCGACGTCGCGGCCGGTCTGCGCCTTGACCACGCCGTCAAGGAAGTTGGTCTCGCCGATGAAGTCGGCCACGAAGCGGCAATTGGGCTTTTCGTAGATCTCGCTCGCTGCGCCCATTTGGAGCACGTTGCCGGCGCTCATCACGGCCACGCGGTCGCTCATCGTCAGCGCCTCTTCCTGGTCGTGGGTGACGAACACGAANNGCCGAGCGGCTCGTCGAGCAGCAACACCTCGGGGTGATTCACCAGCGCGCGCGCCAGCGCGACCCGCTGCTGTTGGCCGCCCGAGAGCTGGCGCGCCATGCGTTTCTCATAGCCGGCCAGCCGCACCATCTCGAGCGCCTCGCTCGAACGGCGCTTGATCTCCTTCGGGTCAACGCCCTGCATTTCAAGGCCGAACCCGACGTTTTGCCCGATGGTCATATGCGGGAAGAGCGCGTAGTTCTGAAAGACCGTGTTGACCGGGCGCTTGTAGGGCGGGGTGTGGCCCATCGGCCGGTCGTGGATGTAGATCTCGCCGGCTGTCGGGAGCTCGAAACCCGCGATCATGCGCAGGCTCGTGGTCTTGCCGCAGCCGGAGGGGCCGAGCATCGAGAAGAATTCGCCGTCTCTGATTTGCATCGTCACGTCGTTGACCGCTGTGACGATCTCGCCGGACGGCCCTGGGAATCGTTTGCTGACGTTGCGGAGCTCTACCGCAAATTCGGGCATTTTTCTGTTTTTCCCTTTGGTCTGAATTGGAGCGATTTTAGCGGGTCCATCGGGGCGAGTCAATGATCGTGCGTGGAGCGTCGTGCGCGTATCGCACCACGCTCCACGTATAATCCCCCCATGCTCCCGATCCTTCTCCGACTCGGGCCCGTGACGCTCTACACCGACGCCGTGCTGCTCAACCTGGGCGTGCTGGTCGGGCTTGGTGCCCTTTACCTGCGCGCGCCTGAAACGTCCAGATCACGCTGGGTGGATGCCGGGCTGGCCGCACTCGTCGGCGGGTTGTTCTTCGGCCGGTTCGGTTATGTGCTCGTGCATGCCGGCTACTACGCCGCCGAGCCCGGCGAGGCGCTCGCCGTCTGGCTCGGTGGGCTGAG
>DKKP01000009.1 GCA_002455335.1 Anaerolineales bacterium UBA6663
GAGCACGGCCTGCCCTACCGCGATGCCAAGGAGAAGGCCTACTCCACCGACGCCAACATCTGGGGCGCCACTCACGAGGCCAAAACGCTGGAGCACCTCGACGTCTCGCTGGAGACCGTCGAGCCGATCATGGGCGTGAAGTTCTGGGACCCGCGGGTCGAGATCGCCTCCGAAGACGTCACCATCGCCTTCCACCAGGGTCGGCCGGTGGCGATCAACGGCGTCGACTTCCGCGATCCCGTGGCGCTGGTGCAGGAGGCCAACGCCGTGGGCGGGCGGCACGGCCTCGGCATGTCCGACCAGATCGAGAACCGCATCATCGAGGCCAAGTCGAGGGGCATCTACGAGGCGCCCGGCATGGCGTTGCTCTGGATCGCCTACGAGCGGCTCCTCAACGCGATCCACAACGAGGACACCATCGCCAACTACCACGCGGAGGGCCGCCGGCTCGGCCGGCTGCTCTACGAGGGTCGTTGGCTCGACCCGCAGGCGCTGATGCTGCGGGAATCGCTGCAGCGCTGGGTCGCCTCCGTGGTGACCGGCGTGGTCACGCTGAGGCTGCGGCGCGGCGAGGACTACACGGTGCTGCGCACCGAGGGCCCGCACTTCTCCTACCACCCCGACAAGCTCTCCATGGAGCGCACCGAGAACGCCGTCTTCGGACCCACCGATCGGATCGGCCAGCTGACCATGCGCAACCTCGACATCGCCGACTCGCGCTCGATGCTCGAGCTGTACGCCGAACAGCCGCTCGACCAGGGCCAGGTGCTCGTCGAGCACGGCATCCTGCTCGGTGCCTTGCCCGCCGGCGGTGGCGACCGGATCGCCGCCAACCCCGCGCTCGAGGGCGGCGCCGACGACGAGGCGCTGGACAGCGCCGCGATGGAGGCGGGGACCGACTGATGAGCATCGCTCGACAGCGCATCCGCCGTACCGCTGCGCGGGTCCTGCCCGTCAGCCCGCTCGGCGAGGTGCTGCTCATGCAGGCGCGCGACCCCGCCCGCCCCGACGACTGGCACTGGGTCTCGATCGGCGGTGCCGTCGAGCCGGGGGAGTCCGTGGAGGAGGGCGCACTGCGCGAGCTACGTGAGGAGACCGGCATCGTGGTCTCCCCGTTCGCACTGTCGCCGCCGGTGCACGTCGGGAGCCAGGACTTCTCCTGGGCCGGTGCTGACTACACCAACCACTCGACGTTCTTCGCGATCGCGCTCGACCGCGACGCCGAGATCGTCCTCGACGGGCTGGAGGGACTCGAGATCGGTAACGTCACCGGCGCGGCCTGGTGGTTCCCCGACGACCTCGCCGACGACGGCAGCGCCGCGTCTCCGGACCTGCCGGAGATCATGCGGCGGGCCGTCGAGACCGTGAAGGGAGCGGCGTGAGCAGCGGCACCAACGAGGGCAAGCTGTGGGGCGGCCGGTTCGCCTCGGGCCCATCGCCCGAGCTCGACGCACTCTCTCGGTCCACGCACTTCGACTGGCGGCTGACCCTCTACGACATCGCGGGCTCGCACGCCCACGCGAAGGCGCTGGGAGCCGCGGGGCTGCTCACCGACGACGACGAAGCGGCCGTGCACGCCGGCCTGGACGCGCTCACCCTGCGGTACCAGGCCGGCGAGCTGCGACCCGACGCGCTGGACGAGGACGTGCACGGCGCGCTGGAGCGGCTGTTGCTGGAGGAGATCGGCCCGGAGCTCGGTGGGCGGCTCCGTGCCGGCCGCTCGCGCAACGACCAGATCGCCACGCTGCTCCGCTCCTACCTGCTCGACCACGCGAGCGTGATCGGCGAGGTCGTCCTCGATCTCGTCGACGCCCTGGCCGGCCAGGCGAGTCAGCACTTCGGCGCGGTGCTGCCGGGCCGCACGCATCTCCAGCATGCGCAGCCGGTGCTCCTGTCCCACCACCTGCTCGCTCATGCGTGGCCGCTGCTGCGAGACCTCGACCGGCTGGCCGACTGGCGACGCCGTACGGCGGCCGAGTCGCCGTACGGCGGGGGAGCCCTCGCTGGCTCGAGCCTCGGCCTGGATCCCGAGCTGGTGGCTCACGAGCTGGGGTTCGCCGGTGCCGCGCACAACTCCATCGACGGCACGGCGTCGCGTGACTTCGCCGCGGAGTTCGCCTTCGTGTGCGCGCAGATCGGGGTGGACGTGAGCCGGTTGGCCGAGGAGCTGATCCTCTGGTCGACGCGCGAGTTCGGCTTCGTGCGACTGCACGACTCGTGGTCGACGGGGTCGAGCATCATGCCGCAGAAGAAGAACCCGGACATGCTCGAACTGGCGCGCGGCAAGGCCGGCACCTTGCTCGGCGCGCTGACCGGGCTGCTGGCGACGCTCAAGGGGCTGCCCTCGGCCTATGACAAGGACCTGCAAGAGGATAAGGGCGGTGTCTTTGCGGCACATGACGTCCTGAGTGTGATGCTGCCGGTCGTGGCCGGCTGCGTCGCCACGCTCACGGTCAACGTCGACAACATGCGCGTCGCGCTCGAGCCGATGTTGCTGGCCACCGAGCTGGCCGACTACCTCGTGCGCAAGGGCGTGCCTTTCCGCGAGGCCCATCACGTCGTCGGGGCGGCTGTGCGCCTGGTCGAGAACGGTCGGGCCACCGGGACACCGGGTCTGCAAAAGCTCAGCGACCTCACCCTCGAACACCTACGCGGTCTCCACGCCGCGGTCGAGGCCGATGTCAGCACGGTCTGGGATTTCGACGCCGCGGTCGCGCGTCGCACGGCGCTCGGCGGCACTGCGCCCGAGGGTGTGCGGGCCCAAGTCGCAGCCGGCCGTCAGATCCTGGACGTAGCGGCCCGGGAGGCGAACCACTGATGCAACCTCATCATCTCGAAACCATCGCACGGGTCAAGCGCCACTTCGAATCCGAACCCGAGGTTCGCGCCGTCATGTTGGGCGGTTCGCTCGCTCACGGTTTTGGGCGGCCAGACTCCGACGTCGACATCCAGATCGTGATCGGCGAGCCCGACTACGCCAGACGGGTCGAGACGGGCGAACTCACCTTCTTCAGCCCCGACCTGGCGACGTACACCGGGGGCTACGTCGACGGCAAGTACACGACCGCCGAGTTTATCGGCCACGTCGCTCGCGCCGGCAGCGAACCCGCCCGGTTTGCCTATGCAGATGCGCAGCTGATCTTCAGCCGTGACGAAAGCATCGGCGATCTGATCGTTTCAGCCGCGCGCTACCCGTCAGCCGAGAAAGTCGAGCGCATCGGGCGATTCCATGCGCAACTCGAGGCCTGGCGCTGGTACGTCGGCGAGGCGCTACGCCACGACAACACTTACCTGCTCAATCATTCGATCCAGAAGCTCGTGCTCTTCGGCGGGCGCATGCTCCTGGCACACAACGAGATCCTCTACCCGTACCACAAGTGGTTTCTGCGGGTGTTGCAAGACGTGCCGGATCGACCGGCAGATCTTATGGACCGGATCGCGGGCCTGTATGCTCGACCCGCGTTGGAAACGGCCGAAGCCTTTGTCGACTGTGTAAAGACTTTCCGAGACTGGGAGACACCGCAGCAACCGTGGCCGAACCAGTTCATGCTCGACAGCGAGCTCAACTGGATGACCGGGCCCACGCCGATCGATGACTTGTAGCCGGGTGTGACTATCGCGACCTAAGCCTGGCGCTCGAGCTCGCGTAGCTCGTGGGTCTGCTGACGAAGTCGGGCGGCCAGCGTGAGTGCGGTCTGTGCGTCGGCCTGCGCCCCAATGGCCTGCAAACGCATCACCTCCGAGAGCACGACGCCCAATTCGTTGCCCGCCGTCTTGAGCTGCGCCTCAGTGCGATTGAGCAATGTCTCGATCGCCTTGAGCGATTCGATCCGTTGCAGCAGGGCGTTCAAGGCGTCCTGGCGCTGACCCTTCTGGGCCGGGTCCTGTGTGCTCTCGACCGCGAGCACGGCCAGCGCGCGCTCCTGCTCCAAACCAACCAGGTTCGAGACCCGCAGGTAGTTTTCGGGCGCCGTCATGCGTTGACAGACCGAGAACACCTCGTCGGCGAGTTCATTCAGCGCCTGCTGCACGGGAGCGAGCGCCGCCTCCTGTGCCAGGTTCTGCCCATCGCCCAGCGCATTCATCAAACGCACCTGGCCGCGTGAAACCTCATCGTACAGCCCCTGGAACCGCGGCGTCAGCGCGCCGGCCCGGGCCTGAACGTTCACCAGCGTCTGCACCGCGGGGGAACGGCTGGCCGCCCAGACCAGCCCGCCCCACAACAACAGCCCGACAGGAAACAGCCACCAGGTGCTGCAGAGCCCGGCCGCGACCGTCAGGGCAAGCAAAACCAGATGCAGCGGTTGAAAAACGGCGACCAACAATGGTGATCGGGGCATGGGAGTAGTCGGGTGACCGGGTAGTCAGGTGTTCGCGTTGTCAGTTGGTCGCGCAGTCAGGTAGCCGTAAGTCGACTTCACGTCTGCTGGACTACAAAACCACAAGAGCACGTGACCGCGCGACTAAAAGAACGTCGCGATCTCGGCGTAGACGCGGTCGATATCTTCCGGCTTACCTTCGTACATGCGCGCGCCGGTTGCCTCCGCGATCTGCGTCAGCACATCGGTGCTGGCGTCGCCACCGAACGCGATGGTAAAAACCTTGATCGAGTCGCCGCCCTCGCCGCTCTGGCCTATCTGCGCCAATAAAGCGTCGAGGTCCATCCGCGACTCGGTGTCCTCACCATCGGTCAGGACCACGACGGCGCGGATGTGATCCGGATCGCCATTGGCTTCCAAATCGCTGACAGCTGCGCCGACCGCATCGTACAAGGCCGTGCCGCCGTCCTCCGAGATCGCGGCCACCCGGCGCTGCAGGTCTTCGCGGACATCGCTGAGCGGCGACAGCGGCCCCATCGCGACCGATTCATCGTCGAACACGATCACCTGGATCCGATCCCGATCCGCCAGCCGCCCGATGAACGCGCTCAAGCTGCTGCGCGCCGACGCGATCTTGTCGCCCTCCATACTTCCCGAGATGTCGAGGACCGCGACGAGATCGACCGGCTTCTTTGTCTCCCGCCAGAGTTGCGTCGCAGCCTCGAGCGCAGCGACATCCGGAGCGGCCAGCTCGTTGCGCGGCTGGTTGGTGTCGATGCCATGTTGGGCGTCGAGCGGCGCCGCGAACGGGATGGCGACATCCGCCGGGCGAAAGCCCATCTCGAGGGCCTTGAGTTGCTGCGGCCGGTCAAGCAAGAACGTCTGGAAGGCCTCGGCCGCCTCGCGCTGTTCGGCTGTCACCCAGGGTGCGTCGAGGATGATGTACGGATGGTTGGCCGTAAACGTCCCTTCCTTGGGATAGATCGCCACCACCGAGAGCTGCGAGCTTTGCCCAGAAAGCCGTTTGGTCTCCTGGGCGACGACCAGGTTCTCGTAGAGGATCGCGGCGCTCAGGTAAGACGGGCCGCGGTCGAACATCCGCTCGCCGAAAAAGCCGGTGCTGGTGCCGTAGTGGATCAGGCTCGACTGGATCTCGGTCATCAGCTCCGTGGCCTGAGCCATATCATCCGAGGTCAAGATTCGAGGATTGCCGGCGCCCGCATAGGCCTGCGCCAGCACAGCCGAGAGGCCGCTGTTACTAAACTCGGGATGTGTGTGCCCGAACTTGAAGCGCCCCCACTCAGGATACCCGTAAGCCGCCCACCCGTCGTCCGATGTGGCCAGCGCGGCGATGTCGGCCCAGCCCAGCTCGATGGCCGGCCAGCCCAATGCCTCGGCCATCGGCCGCCACATCGCGATCACTACCGGGCTGAGCACCAGGTTCTTGGGTGTTCCCGAGACCAGGTCGCCGCTGTGGCTCTGCCGCCACCGCTCATTGGCTGAGGCGATGTAGAGCGACGACGCCGGGCTCCATACCGTCGGCTCGATCGTCCCGGCAAGGATGCCGTCGACCGATTCGATCGAGCCCATCGCCGTCGCCTCGACCCGAATCATCGCGCCGCTGGCGGTTTTCTACCCAGACGCGTTGAAGGCCTCGAGCATCGGCTGGAGCCATTCGCGCTTCTCAGAACCGTACACAATACTGACGGTCACTGATGGGCCCAGTGCCGGGAGCAACCCGCAACCCGAAAGCGCCAGCGCCGCAATGAGCGATACATGGAAGAGTTTTGACATCGCGATCCTCATCACAACACAACCATCCGGGATCCGCCGTTAGCTCACCAGCCGATCCCAAAGCTCGAGCAAGGTGTTGAGCACATCGCCCGGCGGCCGTTCGACTTCGTCGGGCAGCGCCAGTTGCAGCCCATTCGCGGCATAGCGGACGAACGGGCTGGCCGGCTGCTCAAGCGACACGGCCGGGTTGACGGGCCGGAATCCATGATCGATCAGGGCCCGCTCCTGGGCCGGGACGTCGGTCAGATACGCCAGCACCGCCTCGGCCGCCCGTGTCTTCTCATCCGTGATCCACGGCGCCGCGGGACCGGCGCGCAGCAGACAGAACGGGTGATCGCTCACCACAGTCGCTGGCGGATAGTAGATCCGCAGCTCGCCGTAGCGCCCAACCGCGTTTTCAGCCTGCTCGATGGCTGTGGCCTCGTAGACCGCAGCCAGGTCGTAGCGACTCGGGCCGATCTGGATCATGTCTGTCATCAGCGGGCCGGTACTCTGCGCGAACGGATGAACCGCGTTGTTCTGGAACGCCGCCAGCCAGGCCTGGAAGCTGGCGTCGGTCAACACATCCTGATTGGCCAGGCCCGACGTCTTGTCGAAGTAAGCATAGGTCATCAAGACCACGGCCATGAAGCCGCTGTTTGAGCGCAGCGGATCGCTCTGCCCGTACTTGATGAAACCCCAATCGGGCTGCCCTAACCCGGCCCAGCCCTGCGGATCGGTCACCCGGGCCTGAAGATCCAGCCATAGCGCCGAGCCAGGGGCCTCTCCCCACAGCGCCTCGGCGCGGTCGCGCCAGGCAACCAACACCAGGGGCGTCTCGAGCATCGGCCGACAGTGCCGCGCGTCGGCCAGGTCGACAAGCGCTTGGCCGTTTCGGGCCAGCGATTGATCGGCCAGGATTTGCAGCTGCAATGAGCTCGCCGGGCTGATCAGATCCGGCTGAGCCCTGCCATCGAGCACGGCCAGGACAATCTCACGCGAGCCCAAAGGCTGCCCTTCGATACGGATTGGGCGCCCATCGACCCGCAGGTCGTCGCGCGCCATAGCCGCCAGTGTCTCGGTTAACCAGGCTTCTTTTTCGGTTGAATACAGCAGGGTCAAGACGATGGGCTCTGGCGGCGGCACCAGCCACTCGCGCAGCGGCGCGTACGCCAGCCAGGCGTTCGCCCGAAACGACGGCACGGCCAGCGCAGCGACGGCCACAGCCAGACTCACGATTCCATAGAGGACGGTTGCAAAGCCAGACACACGCTTCATAGGACGATTCCAACCCCATTTTCGCCCTGGCAGGCTTCAGATCACCTCAAGCCGTCATCAAGCCCGGTTAATGAGTCGAAGTTAGGTCATTTACCCAGCCAGGGTCGAGAAATCTTGTGCGAATCCCCCGTCTTGGTCCGAACAAGCTGTGGTATCCTGAAGTTCTATGGTGTTCAACGCTGGACTGAAGCGCGCCCGTCGTTCCCCGAAGCGTATCTCGGCCTTCGGCGCTCTTCGTTTGGCACGGTGACGACACCGCGCCTGGAATGCAAGCCTGAAGGCCTCTCAACCCGAGAGGCCTTTTTTGTTGGTCGGGCGCTCCCCGGCCGTCGCCTGATCCCCCGCCACGCTGCGGGACAGGAATCGAAGGAGATACGAGAATGACCGCGTCCACGACCCTGATTGGCACCTGCCCCGAGTGTGAAGGCGCCGTGTCGCTCAAACCCGACACCATGGAAGGCGAGATCGTCGTCTGCGGCGATTGCGGCGTCGACCTTGAGGTCCGCGCGATCGCCCCCAGCGTCGTGCTCGAACTGGCCCCGCAAGAAGCCGAGGACTGGGGCGAATAACGTTAGTCAGGTAGTCGAGTAGTCAGGTAGTCAAGCAGTCGACTACCAGACTACCAGACCACGAGACTACGAGACTAATGAAATGAAAGTCGGCTTACTCTATTCCCGCATCCGGGTCGAGGAGAAGTGGCTGCTCGAGGCCCTGGAGAAGCGCGGCGCGAACTACGAGAAGTTCGACGACCGCGAGGTGGCGTTCCAGCTCGAGGACCCAGGGCATTGGGCCCAGTTCGACGTCTTCCTCGAGCGCAGCATCAGCTATGGCCGCGGCCTGTATTTCTGCAAGCTGCTCAACGCCTGGGGCATCCCGACGGTCAACGCCGCCAACGTGGCGGACACGTGCGGCGACAAGCTCTGGACCTCGGCAGCCCTCAAGCGCCACGGTGTGCCGCAGCCCAAGCTGCGCATGGCCTTCACACCCGACGCCGCGATCGAGGCCATGGAGGAGCTCGGCTTCCCGGTCGTGCTCAAGCCCGTCATCGGCTCCTGGGGCCGGATGGTCTCAAAGATCAACGATCGCGACGCCGCCGAGGCGATCCTCGAACATCGCGAAGCGCTGGGCAACTACCAGCAGAACATCTTCTACATCCAGGAATACATCAAGAAACCGGGGCGCGACATCCGCGCCTTTGTCGTCGGCGACGAGACCATCGCCGCGATCTACCGACACTCCGGACACTGGATCACCAACACGGCCCGTGGCGGCAAGGCCACAGCGTGCCCTGTCACACCCGAGTTGAACGACATGTGCGTTCGAGCGGCCGAGGCCGTCGGCGGCGGCGTGCTGGCGATCGACCTGTTCGAGGATCCGGACCGCGGACTGTTGATCAACGAGGTCAACCACACAATGGAGTTCCACTCCAGCGTGCCCGCTACCGGCATCGACATCCCGGGCAAGGTCGTGGACTACACCATGAACGTCGGCCGCAACAAAGACAAGTGGTTCGCGGCCTATCAGCCGGTGCCGAAGGACGTCTTGGACTGACTCATTTGCGATTGGCGATTATTGATTTGCGATTACCTCTGAGCCCGAAGGAAATCGCAAATCACCAATCACCAATCGCAAATCACAATGAATCATGACAGAGAAACTCAAGGTTTCCATCGTGGGTGCTTCCGGTTACGGCGGCGGCGAGTTGCTGCGCCTGATGCTGTTCCATCCGGGTGTCGAGGTCGTGCAAGCGACATCGGAGAGCAAGGCCGGCGAGTTCGTGTTCCAGACGCACCCGAACTTACGCAAGCGCACGCAGCTCCAGTTCGTCAGCCAGCAGGCCCTGCAGCCCTGCGACGTGCTCTTCCTGGCCCTGCCGCATGGTCAGGCCCAGAAGAAGATCGCGCACTACCAGGGTCTGGCCCCGCGCATCGTCGATCTCTCGGCCGACTTCCGGCTAAAGAATCTGGCGCTCTACGAGCAGTTCTACGGTGAGCCGCACAGCGCGCCCGAGCAGATCGGCCAGTGGGTCTATGGGTTACCCGAGCTGACCCGAGAGGCGTTGAGGACAGCGAAGTACGTCAGCGGCGTCGGCTGCAACGCCACGGCCTCGAACCTGGCGATCCTGCCGCTGGCGAAGGCCGGCCTGCTGGTTGACGATCGACCGATCATCGTCGACGTCAAGACCGGCTCCTCTGAGGGCGGCGCCAGCGTCAACGCGGGCTCGCACCATCCCGAGAAGTCGCACTCGGTGCGCACCTACTCGGCAGTCGGCCATCGACACACCGCCGAAGTCATCGAAACCTTTGGCAGGGCCGACGTCCATCTGACCATGACCGCCGTCGACCTGGTGCGTGGCGTGCTGGCAGCGGCGCATTGCTTCGTCAAGCCGGGCACCACCGAGAAGGACCTGTGGAAGGCCTACCGCGGCGCATACAAAGACGAACCGTTCGTCCGGATCGTCAAGGACAAGACCGGCATTCACCGCGTCCCGGACCCCAAGATCCTGGCCNNACCTGATGAAGGGCGCCTCCGGCTCTGCCGTGCAGGCCTTCAACATCATGTGCGGGTTTGAAGAGACAACGGGGCTGGAGTTTCCGGGGTTACACCCTGTGTGATTTGTGATTTGCGATTGGTGA
>DKKP01000414.1 GCA_002455335.1 Anaerolineales bacterium UBA6663
ATGCTGTTTTTCTGGCGGCACCGGGATGGTGTTGGTCACCACCAGTTGCTTGATGTAGTCGAACTTGTCCAGCCGCTCCAGCGCGCTGGGCAGCAGCACCGGATGGGTGATTGCCAGTTAGATTTCGGGCCGCGCGCCGGCTTCGATCAAACCATCGAGCTGGGTCAGGATGCTGCCGCCCGCGATCAGGTCGTCGATCACGATCGGGCGCAGGCCGCGGATGTCGCCGACCAGGTGCGAGGCAGTGGCCTTCGTGAAACTCTGCCGACGCTTGTGCATGATCACGAGCGGCAGCCCCAACTTGGTCGCGTATTGCCCGGCCATCTTCGCCCGGCCGACGTCGGGGCTGACGATCGCGGCATTGGCATATTCGGGGGCCGCCAACGGCGCGCACAGGATCGGGATCGCGCTGAGCGGGTCGGCCGGGATGCGAAAGAAGCCCTGGATCGCGCTGTTGTGGATATCGACGTAGATCACGCGCCGCGCCCCGCTCTGCTCGATCGCGTCGGCGACCACGCGTGCGCTGATCGACTCGCGGCCGCGTGCCATCCGCTCCTGCCGCGCATAAGGGAAGTACGGCACGACCGCGCTCACCGAGTTTGCGCTCGCCCGCCGAAACGCATCGAGATAGAAGAGCAGTTCGATCAACGAATCGTTGACCGGCGCCGAGCACGACTGCACGAAAAAGACATCCTTGTCGCGAACCACCTCGTCGATCTCGACGTGGATCTCGCTATCGGCAAGGCGCGTCGTCGTCGATCGCCCGAGCTCGACGCCCAACAGGTTCGCGATCTCCTGACCGAGCTGCCGTGTGGTGGATCCGGCGAAGATCGCCAGCGGATGTCGATTGGTGACCATTCTTCATCCTCATTGGACAAACTCAATTGGAGACGCGGGGTGCACCCAAAGCTATAGCAGAGCCGCGGGAGGGTTGTCAAGACGCGGTTCCAGGGGCACCGAACCAGAAAATGTCGGGTACGACCCAAAGCGACGCGCCCCGAAATCCGAAATACAGACCGCGGGGCGCTCGATCGAATGTGACAGATCTATCTGCGATTCAGGCCAAAACGTCGGGCGCAGCCAACCGGTCGGCGTCGACCCAGATCGACCACTCGGCCGGGCCTCCACGCTTGTCGCGCCAGCTGCCACCCTCGAACGCATCGCCGGGGAGCTCGGTCGGGGCCAGGAACACAGCGCCGGCGAGCTTCTGCGCGCGCGGGATGCCGAGCCAGTCGAACACCTCGCCATCGTTGAGGATCCCGCCGGTCGACCAGTAGGTCTGCAGCCCGCGCGCCTCGGCGGCGAGCATCAGATTCTGGATGGCTGCGGAGGCGGCGGCGATGTGCTCCTGGTTGTTCTCGTTGAGCACGGGCGCCCCGCCATCTGGGCCCGGGTCGGGGAGCCAGGTGGTCATCACAAGCGCTCCGGTGCCGGCGATGACGCGCGTTATCTTGGTCTCCCAGGCCCGCGACCATTTGCTGTCGGGGTTGGCCAGAGCTTGCGCGCGCAGGCGCTTGAGCAAGGCGCACAGAGCGGGCTTCTCCAGGACATAGAACCGCCAGGGCACGATGGAGGCCGGGCCGCCCTGAAGGTGCGTCTCTTTGTGGGCGGGTTTGTGGAAGGGCGCCCAGCCGGCGACCTCGAGGCTCTCGCGCACGGCGGCGCGCAGTTGAGCTGCGACCTCGAACGGCAAATCGGCGCAATCGCCGGGATCGCGAAGGACTTTGAGGGTCTTGCGCTCACGGATGACATGATCGACGGCGGCGACGAAATCGGCACGGGTTTGGTTGAGGGGTGGCTGGCTCATCGTGGGGGTATACCTGGTGATCGCATGGGTTCGGCGGCAACTTTACCGCATTCCGGGCAGTCTGCGTTGACCTGTCTGGCCGTGGTTGCGCGGCGCAGATCAGAGACAAGCTTCGTCACCCGATGCGCCAGAGCCAGCGGAGCGTATCGGGAAAGATCGCGCCGCCGTGCAGCAGGGTGTGTCCGCCCACGCCGTACTCGAAGCGATGGTCGTAGTCACGATACGTCAGGGCAGCGGCCATAGCCTGATTCGCGAGCGGCCAGTTGCCAAAAACCACGTCGAGGTCTCGCGCGCCGCTCTGCAAAAAGATCCGCAGCGGCTTGCGCGCGGACCTGCGGATCAGGCCAGGGTAAACGTGACCGCCGCGCATGTCGGTGAAGCTACCGCAATGGCTGACCACTATGCGAAATGCGTTGGGGCGCTCCCAGGCGGCCGTGAAGGCGCAGATCCCGCCCGAGCTCAGACCGCAGATCGCCCGGCCCTCCGGATCGTCGGTGATGTTGACCGTGCGCTTGATCTCCGGGATCAATTCATCGATCAGCAGGCGCGCGTACCGGTCGCCAAGCGAGTCGTATTCGAAGCTGCGGTTGTCGTCACCGCCATAGATCGGCGTGCCCGGGCCGCGATCGCCGGGGTCAACGAACAAACCGATCGTCACAGGCATCGCGCCCTGGTGAATGAGGTTGTCGAAGACGATCGGCGTGTTGATGTCGGCCCCGAGATACGTGGCGCCATCCTGAAAGACCTCCAGGTTGGCGGGCCGCGCCAGATCGTACTGGCGCGGCACGTAGAGCCAGTAAGCACGCTCGGTGCCTGGAAACACGGAGGGGCTGCGCCAGACCCCGGGCGTCACGGTCCCGCGCGGCACGTCGGGCTGCAGCAGCGAGTCGGGGCCGAGGCGATACGGCTCATCGCCGCGCATGCTCGCGGCGAACATGGCCTGATCTTTTTGATTGGGGCCGGTCAGGATGTCAGACATGGCAATCCCTTTCGATCATCGGCGCGGTCAGCCAGGCCGAGATCCGCGGCACCGCGTCGGCTGCGAGCGCCGCGTACGCCTCGGGCGTCAGATGCAGCCGGTCCTCCACAAAGAACGGTTCGACCGGCCTCCCATCGCGCACGAAGACCGGGTCCGTGTCGATGAACAAATCGCGCGCCGGGAGCTCGGCGCGGATCGCGGCATGCACCCGATCGATCACATCCCACTTGCCGAGTTTCTGCGGCGCCTTGATGATGCCGAAGTAAGCGAACCGCGCCTCAGGGGCCAGATCGTGAACGACCTGACGACAGGCAAGTGTGTTCGCCGCGATCGCGGGCTCCGGCACCCCTTCATTGAGATCGTTGCTGCCGCAGTAGAACAGCACGGCCGCAGGCGCCTCCTGCGCCAGGACCTCAGGCAGCCATTCGACCCACTGTGCGGTGACCGTGCCGCCGACGGCCCGATTGCGGATGACGTAGCCGGGCGCCTGCGTCGGCAGTTCGCGCCAGGCCTCGAAGATCGAGCTGCCGATCAGCAGAAGCGTGGTCATGACTGGCGTGCGCCCTCCTGACGTTGATCCCACAGTTGACGCGTCAGCTGGATGGGCCCGACGTGGGTGTATTCGTCCGGCAAACGCACTGGCCGCAAAGTCTCGAGCGAGATAAACGTCCCTGTCTGACGCGCGCGCGCCGCGACCGCGCCGTCGGCGCAACGCACGAACTCGGCAGCCAAAACGAAGCGTGCCCGGCCTTTCTCGGCGAGCCACATGCGCGCGTCGAGCGTGTCCTGAAGCCGCGCCGCGGCCAGATAGTCCACCTCGGTCCGGAGCAGCACAGGCGCAATCCCGCGCTCTTGAGCCGTCGCGAGCGGCAGAGCCTGTGCGGCGTACAGGTTGCGCAGATCCTCGAGCCAGCGCACATACGAGATGTTGCTGACCACGCCGGCGAAGTCGATGTCGTAGGTCATGACGGTGAAGCGGTGTTGCAGTTCAATCACGGCGGAGGCCTTTCGTTGTTTGAGCTTTCCCGGGCTGTGGCGCAAGCAGGCGCTTTGGCGCGCAGATCTCCCAGGCCATGCCGATATGAAAGCGTAACTCACGCGCGCCGATGTGGCGCAGGTCGATGCCGACCCAGCCCTTCACGCCGACGTAAGGCGGCCTGAAGTAGCGGCGCGCGTTTTTTGCGATCAGGTCGGCCTGCGCGCCGTCCGGCACCGGGACCCAGATGGCCATGTGGCCGTCGTTGTGATGGTTGTTCGCGAACATCGCGAAACAACGTTTGTGCACAAACCAGATCGGCTCGCCATGCGACAGGCGCTCGCTGGTCTCGGGCAGCGCCAGACAGAGGCGCCGGACGCGTTCGATGGGGTCGACGGGCATGATAAGGCTCCAGACACCCGGCTCATTCACCCGGGCGCGACGCCAACGATACATCAAGTCGGCCAGGCCACGACGCCCACCCAGCGCCGGTGCATGGGCACGTCATCAGCCGCGGCGAAAACGCACTGCCGAGGCGTGCCTGCACTCTACCCCACCGACGGCTTGTCGGGCGTTGTGTTGTGCGATAGCCTTGAGGGATGCCGCTTTTTGCCTCACTTCTGCGAGATCCTCGTCGTTGGTGGACCTTCACGGTGGTTACGTTGCTCGTCGGAGCGTTGTGGACGAGCGCATCCCGCGAGGTCGCCGCGGGCGACGTCGCGCGGATGCCCAGCCCACACGCCGGCTTCCCGGCTCCGGACTTCGCGCTCGAGGATCTGAGCGGCGAGACGGTTTCGCTGGCCGATTACCGTGGCCAGGTCGTGATCGTCAATCTTTGGGCCAGTTGGTGCGGGCCGTGCCGGGCCGAGATGCCGGCGCTGCAGAGCGTGTACGAGTCGCTGAGCGCTGAGGGCCTCGTGGTGTTGGCCGTGAACAGCACGGCGCAAGATACCGAGGAGGCCGCCCGCGCGTTCGTGACCGAGCACGCCCTGACCTTCCCGGTGCTGCTCGACCGCGAGGACAGCGTCAGCCAGGCGTATCGCCTGCGCTCGCTTCCGAGCACCTTCATCGTCGACCGCCAGGGCGTGATCGACTCGGTGCTGATCGGCGGCCCATTGGCCGAGGCCGTGCTGCGCTCGAAGGTCGCCGATCTACTGGCCGAAGCCCCCTGAGGAATCACTGCATGTTCCCCACCCTGCAACTCGGCCCGCTGGCGCTCCCGACCGGGCCCTTCACCCTGCTCCTGGGCGTGTGGCTCGGGCTATGGCTAGCCGAGCGCGAGGCCGACCGTCTCGAACTGAACCGTGATCACGTCAGCGCCCTGGCCATGACCGGCCTCCTCGCCGGGTTGGTCGGTGCCCGGCTCGGCTACGCCCTCGCGCACCTCGACGCCTATCTGGTCGACCCGCTCGGGCTCATCTCGAACAACCTCGCGACATTTTCGCTTCCCGCCGGATTGCTGATCGGAGTCGGCGCAGCGTGGCTGTACGGTCGACGTCAGCGTCTGCCGCTGCGCGTCACGCTCGACGCCCTGGCGCCGGCGCTGGGCGCGCTGAGCGGCGCGTTGGCCCTTTCGCAGCTGGCGAGCGGCGATGGATTTGGCGCGCCGGCCCGTCTGCCCTGGAGCCTGTACCTGTGGGATGAATGGCGCCACCCCACGCAGGTCTACGCCCTGCTCGCCGCCTTGCTCGTGTTCGGCGCCTGGTGGCGCTGGGGGCAATCTGCGTTCGCGGGGTTCGGCTTTCTGCTCGTCGTCGCGGGCACCGCGGCCGCCACCGTGTTCATCGAAGCCTATCGCGGTGACAGCGCCCTGCTCGCCGGCGGCTGGCGCACCGCGCAGGTGCTGGGGCTATTAGTGCTCGGCGCCAGCCTGATCCTGATCAAGCGTTGGCACGACGCTCAACCTCCCACTGACGGCCCCAGGGTCGATCGCTAGGATCGCACATAGCGCGCGAACCAATCGAGCGTAAGCGCCCAGGCATCGCGCGCCGCGTCGGCGTTGTAGCGGGTGCCTGTGTCGTTGTGGAAGGCATGATCGGCACCGTCATAGACGCGCTTCTCATAGATCTTGCCCTCTGCCAGCATGGCCGCCTCGATCGCCGGGATCCCCTGATTGATGCGCAGATCGAGCCCGCCATAGATCCCGAGCACAGCGGCGTTGATCGCCGGGACCTCGGCGACATCGGGATGCGGGCCATAGAACGGCACGGCCGCACGGAGCTCGGGCACGCCGACAGCGACCCGCCAGGTGACGCCCCCGCCGAAGCAGAACCCGACCATGCCCACGCGATCCCCAAGCACATCGGTCTGCGCCGCGAGATATCGCCAGCCGCTGCGGAAGTCGGCGACGAACTGGCCCGGATCGATGTTGCCAAGCGCGCCGGGCACGTTGTCGGAGCCCACGGCGGCCGAGCCGCCCTGCCGCGATAGCAGGTCGACGGCCAGGGCCACATAGCCGGCTTTGGCCAGGCGGCGTGTCACGTCGCGGATGTGATCGGTCAGCCCCCGGTTCTCGTGACAGACGAGGATGATCGGGGCTGGCCCGGCGTCGGCCGGCCGCGCCAGATAGCCCGTAAGCGTGGCGCCATCTTCGCCTGGAAATGTCGTCTCACCGCCCTGCACCGCGGCGTCGTCTGGGCTCACGGTGCCCGCCGCCGGTGCGGTGGGCGAAGACGCCTCGGACGTCGCAAGAGACTCGGTGGCTTCGGTCGGCGCAGTCGTCGACGTCGCTGGCGCTGCGGTGTTCGTCGGTGACGTCGTGCCCGTGGGCGCAGCGCCAATGGGCGTGGCCGTCGCTGCCGGCTCGGGCGGTGGCGCGCAGGCCGCGAGAAACGTCTGCGCCACGGTCAGGCTGCCGAGCACCGAGGCGATCAGCTTGAGCGCCTGCTGGCGGCTCATCCGGCCCTCCTGGTAATCCTCGACGAACTCCTCGGCCAGGTACCGTTGAAACGTGTTCATATTCGGCCTCCGATCGCTGGCGGTCTGATCGCACTCGGGTCAGCGTAGTGCTCCGAGATTAATCGGATCTTTGCTATCGTGTTTCCGAGACCCGGCTGGCGGCGCATCTTCACGAGCCCTTCATGGGCTGCGAAATACGCCTGACCGACACCACTCTATGTCGCACGCCGCGTCTCTTTCACCTCGTGACATTTCGCTTCAGCGGATTCACGACCTTGAGCTGCTCGAGCAAATCGCGCGCGATGTGACGTCGACGCTCGATCTCGATCAGGTGCTGACGCTGATCCTCGAGCGCGTCAAAGCCTCGCTGGATGCTGAGGCGGCTTCAGTCATGCTGGTCGAGGCGGGCTCCCAGGCCTTGGTCTTTCGGGCCGCGTCGAGCGCAAATGCCGCTCTGCTCCTTCAACAGAGGATCCCTCCCGGCGTGGGGATCGCGGGCTGGGTCGCTCAGACCGCGACGCCGCTGATCGTTACAGACCCCGCGCGAGATCCACGTTTCTACGCCGACATCGATCGGATCGACGGCTTTGTCACGCGCACGATCCTGGCTGTGCCGCTCAAGGTCCAGGATCGTCTCCTCGGGGTGCTCGAAGCGCTCAACAAACACGGAGGCGGGTTTACGACCGAGGACGAGCGGTTGCTCATGCTTGTGGCCTCGTGGGCCGCGATCGCCATCGAGAACGCCCGGCTCTATACCGAGGCCACGGAACGCGCGCACGAACTGGCCGTGCGCAACGAAGTCAGTCAGCGGCTCTCTGCCGCCACCGATCTGCAGGGACTGCTCAACGGTGTGACAGCCCATCTGGCCGAGGTCGCCGGAGCCGACGCCTGCATGATCTTGCTGGGCGATCCACAACAGGAAACGCCGCTGCCGGTGACGATCTATGCCAACGGCCAGATCCTGCCCAACGTGGAACCCAAACTCGATCGCGTGACAGCAATGCTCCGGCGCGAAGTCCCGATGACCGGGGTGACCATCCTCCCCGATTTACTGGCATCCGGTTACCTGACTGAGGCAGAGATCGAGCATGCCCCTGCCCGTGCGCTGCTGATCTTGCCCCTGCTGATCGGAGACGTCGCGCAAGGGGTGGTCCTCCTCGGCCATTCGCAACCGGGCCGCTTCTCGCAGCGCGACGTCGAGCGCGTCCAGCCGCTGACGCAACAGGTCGCGCTGGCCGTCCGCAAGGCGCTTGTGACCGACCACCTGGCGGAGATGGTCGAAGCGCGCACGCGTGAGCTTCGGAGCGAGCAGGCTCGTCTGAATATCATCCACGAGATCGGACAGGTGGCCGTCTCGACGCTCGACCCCGCCATGCTCCTGCGCGCAGCCGCCCGACAGATCCGCGATGCGTTCGGCTACCTGCGGGTGCGGATCTGGATGGGCGACTCGGCGGCGCTGAGCCTCACGGCCGACGCCGGCGGCCCGAACGCCAGCCCCTCACGATACATCCCGATCGCGAACGACAGCCTGCCGGGTTGGGTCGCCGCCCATCACCAGCAACTGTACGTGCCGGACCTGGCGCTCGACACCGCGCGTCGCGTGCCGGATGGCGGTTTGGCCGTGCGCTCGGCCGTCGGTGTGCCGCTCCGATCCCAGACCGAGCTGGTCGGCGTGCTGGAAGCTCATAGTGATCAGGTGGAGGCCTTCAGCGGCGAAGACCTGTCGACGCTCGAGACCGTCGCCGGCCGCCTGGCCATGGCGCTCAAGAACGCACGGCTGTTCGAGCGGGTCGCTCGCGGCCAGCGCGAGTGGGAGACGACCTTTGATGCGATCGCCGAGGGCGTGGTGGTGCACGATGAGCAACTGGTGATCATCCGAGCCAATCATGCGCTTGCCGTGTTGCTCGACACAGCGCCCGAGGCCCTGATCGGGCACGATGTGTCAACCGCGCTGTGCGGCGGCGAGTTGCCTGAGTGTGCGACCGTGAGGTCAGATCCGCAAAGCCCGCTCTCTCTGGAGCTAAACGAGCCGCGCCGTGGCCGAACGCTGGCGATCACGGGCTACCCGATCGCGCGCGGGGGCGGCGGCGGCCGTGTGCTTGTCGTGCGCGACGTCACAGACGAACGTATCTGGCGCGCGCGGATGCTGCAGACCGAGAAACTCGCTTCGCTTGGCCAACTCTCAGCCGGGATCGCGCACGAGATCAACAACCCGCTCGGCTTCATCCACAGCAACCTCAACACGCTCTCGCGCTACGCCTCCGAGCTGCGCACGCTGTTCGCGGCCTATCACACAGCATTTGCGGCCGATCCCCGCCTCGCTGCGTGCGACGCAGGGATCGATCCCGATTTCATCCTGCAGGACCTGGATCAGGCGATCACGGAGTCGCAAGAGGGCGTTGAACGCGTGCAGAGCATCGTCACAGGGCTCAAGAACTTCGCCCGGGCCGACGAGAGCACGGAGTTGAAAGCGATCGACCTACACACAGCGCTCGAGACGGCGCTCAAGATCGCGTGGAACGAGATCAAGTACAAGGCCACGATCGACAAGGACTATGGCGTACTCCCGCAGGTTCGCTGCAACCCTTATCGCATCGGGCAGGTCTTCATCAATCTGCTGGTCAATGCCGCCCAGGCCATCCAGGGCGAGGGCCGGATCTCGCTCCGGACCCGCGCCGTCGACGACTGGGTCGAGATTTCGATCCAGGACACCGGACAGGGCATCCCGGCCGAGAACCTGCCCAAGCTCTACGATCCCTTCTTCACGACCAAGGATATCGGGAAGGGCACCGGGCTTGGGCTGAGCGTGGTCTACGGCATCGTGAACGAGCACGGCGGCCAAATCGACGTCGCCAGCCGCCCGGGTCAAGGGACCACGTTCACGATCTATCTACCCGTTGCCGGGCCGGCGCAGTCGGAGGCCGATCCCGTCAGGGAGGACAACCATGCAGGCTGAAGCACCCACCCTCAGCACCCCGGCGCACGACAGCGCGCCGACGATCTTGTTGGTCGACGATGAGCCCAGCGTCCTGGCTGCGCTCAAACGGGCGCTGCGCCCCGACGGCTACCGGATTCTGACAGCCGAGAGCGGCGCTGAGGCGCTCGAGCTCCTCGAACGCGAGCCAGTCGCCGTGATCGTGTCCGACCAGCGTATGCCGCGCATGTCGGGCGCCGAGTTCCTCGAGCTGGCGCGCCAATACGCGCCCGATACGGGTCGTATCATGCTGACCGGCTACGCCGAGCCGCAAGCGATCATCGACGCGATCAATCGCGGCGGCGTCTATCGCTACATCAGCAAGCCCTGGGACGATGGTGACTTGCGCCTGACCCTCCGGCGAGCCATCGATCAACATCTGCTCATCGGTGAAAACCGATTGCTGAACGCCGAGATCCAGGCGCAGAACGCGGCGTTGGCGGAGGCCAACCGCACGCTCGAGCGGCGGGTCGCCGAGCGCACCCGCGAGGTCGAGGCTCAGCGCGACGAACTCAAGGATCTATACGGTCAGCTCGATCAGAACTTCGCCGACGTCATCCGCGTCTTTGTCAGCCTGCTCGAGCTCCGCGACAGCCGCGAGGCCGGGCACTCACGCCGGGTGGCGGCCGCGGCGCGTTTCGTCGCAGAACAGCTGCATCTTGCGGCCGAGGAGGTTCGCGATATCGAGTTCGCGGCCCAACTCCACGAGATCGGCAAGCTGAGCCTGCCGGATACGCTTCTCGGTAAATCAGAGGCTGCACTCACCCCGACCGAGCGCGAGATGGTGCAGCGCTGCCCGGTGGTCGGCCAGGCGATCCTGATGGGCATCGGCAACCTGCAGGCGGTCGGGCGCATGATTTACCACCACCGCGAGCGCTACGACGGCCTCGGGTACCCGGAGCGCATCGCGGGCGACGAGATCCCGCTCGGCGCGCGCATCATCGCCGCAGCCGATGCGCTCGATCGGATGGTGTTCGGGCAGGACGAGACGCTCAAGCGCTCGGCTTCGAGCGTGCGCGATGAACTGGCGCGCCAGGCCGGACACCAGTTCGATCCGCGCGTGGTGCTGGCCGTCGTCGAATATCTCGAGGCGCTGCGCCGGGAACAGCAGGATGCGCGGGCGCTCAAGATCGCGCTGCATGTCCTCCAGCCCGGGATGACTCTGGCGCGCGATCTGGTCTCGGCACAAGGCGCGTTGCTCATGCCACGCGGCACGCTGTTATCGGTGACACACGTCGAGCGCATCCGCAACTTCGCCCGGGTCGACGCGCTTGGCGCGATCTACGTCTTCCCGGCCGACGACGCTCACTAGTCTCGTCGTTCGCCCGGCCTCTTGCTGGTGCAGTTGCCACGAAAGGTCCGGTTTGCTCGGAGCCGCGCCTGGGCCAGGGTGACAACTCGACCGCGCACACCGAAAATATGCGGATGCGCGGCGCCAGATCTGAGGGCTAGAATGGGGCCGGTTACATTTCGCCTGGACCTCTGAGGAGCCCTGATGTCTCGATATTCGATCCTGCGCTTCGCCGTGATCCTCGGTCTGCTGGCCACGACGGCGCCGCCCGCCCGGCGGGTTGCGGCCGCGACGGCGCTCGAACTCTATGGGACCTTCCACGCGCTGGGCGTGGTCGTCTCGCTTACAGCCGGGGAGGACGCCAACCAGAACGCCACAGCCAGCCTGTCCTACCGGGTCAGCGGGAGCGGCGCCTATCAGACCGGGTACCCTCTGACGCGCGTCAACGCCACGCGGTTTGCCGGCAGCCTGTTCTGGCTGACACCGGGCACGGCGTACGACGTCACGGTGACGTTTTCGGATCCTGACGGCGGCGCGTTGAGCGGTGCGACCGTCAGCGGCACAGGCGCCACTCGGGCCGAGATCGCGCTCCCGGCCCCAACCAGCACTTACATCGTAAGTTCAAGCGGCACGGGCAGCGCCTGCACGACGGCGACGCCCTGCGCCTTGAGCACGGCGCTCAACGCCGCGCAACCGGGCGCCTCGATCCAGCTGCGCGGTGGCACGTATTACCAGGGCGGGCTGAGCACGCCGCGCTCGGGCAGCGCCGGCGCCCCGATCGTGATCCGCAGCTACGCCGGCGAACGCGCGATCTTCGACGGCGCGGACCCGGCCGCCTTCACCTGGGCCGCCCAGGGCGGCGGTGTGTACCGGGCCACGGTCAACGTCGCCGACACGCATCTGGTCGCGGCAAACGACCAGCGCCTGTACCCGTACGGGAGCCTGGCGGATCTGCAAAACCTGGTCTGGGGCATCCCCGGCTTCTACGTCAGCGGCACAAGCGTCTACGTGCGCCTCGCGGGCGACGCAAACCCCGCTGGCCAAACGATGCGGGTGTCGCGCTTCAACACGGCGTTCACGGTCAACGATCAGCACATCGCCTTCGTCGATCTGACCTTCCGAAATTACGGCCAGGGGTCGTACGCCAAGGCCATCTACTTCGACACGGCCTCAGACAACCTCGTCCAGGGCAGCACGTTCTTCAACAACGATCTGGGCATCGGGTTCAAACGCGAGTCGGGGCGCAACGTCATCCAGGATAACGAATTCTCCGACACCAACTTCATGTGGCCGTGGGACGCGGTCAAGGGCGGCAGCGACCTCGAGACCGGTGGCGTCGGCTTCTATAGCCCGACCACCGGGCGCGGCAACGTCATCCGGCGCAACATCTTCCACGACTACTTCGACGGCGCCACCACCTGCCCCGAAGACAACGGCGCCTCGACCAACGAGACCGACTTCTACGAGAACGAGATCTACAACGCCGGCGACGACGCGCTCTCGGCCGATGGCGCGTGCAGCAACGTGCGCATCTGGGGCAACGTGATCCACAACGCGCTGGTCGGGATCTCGTTCGCGCCCATCTACGAGGGCCCGATCTACGCGATCCGCAACGTGATCTACAACCTCGACGCCGGGAACAACAACTATTCCGGTATGTCGTTCAAGTTCAACAGCGGATACAGCCAATCCGGCCGGATGTATCTCTTCCACAACACGGTGGATGCCGTGCGCCCCAACAACCCGGGCTTCGCGCTGCGGTCACCCGGCACGTGGCAGATGATCGTCGCGCGCAACAACATCTGGGCCGGCACCGGGTATGCGATCGAGAACGCCAACACAAGCCAGCCGCTGGACTTCGACTACGACAACCTGTATACCTCAGGCGCCGAGCTGGCGTGGTGGGGCGGCGCGCATTATGCGACGCTGGCGGCGTTCCGCTCGGGCACCGGCCTCGAGGCGCATGGCGTGAGCCTGCCGGCGGGCTTCACCAACGCAGCCGGCGGCGATTACAGCCTGGCGGCCGGGAGCGACATGATCGACAAGGGCCTGGCGATCCCGGGGATCAACGACGGCTACGCGGGCGCGGCGCCGGACCTTGGCGCTCACGAGTTCTTGCCGGGGTTGACAGCGCGCGCCTACGGCAGCGACGGCGCCCTCACGCTCACCTGGGCGCCGACCGGCGCCCTGCCCGGGAACGCGACCTGGCGCATCATGTACACCGGTCCGACGGCATCGCCGCCCTCGCCGGTGGCCGGCCTGGCCAACGGCGCGCGCAGCCAGACCTTCACGGGCGCGACCAACTACGCTCTGTATACCTTCACAGTCGAGGCCCTGGTCGACGGCGCGCCGATCCTCTCGGCCAGCGCTAGCGCCATGCCGACCGATCGGGCACTGTATCTGCCGCTTGTCAGAAGATGACGCCTTCAGGCCAGGCGATACACTCGCGCCTCATAGGGCCGGAGCGTGAAGCGACGAACGTCGCCGGCCTCGACCGGGTAGTTGCCGATGACGAGCTCGGCTGAGCTGTAGGCCAGTTCGGCCGGTGCCGCGAACTCGGGCGAAGTCGCCGTGAAGTTCAGGACGACGAGCAGCCGTTCGCCATCGAGCGTCCGGGTGAAGGCGTAGATCTCGTCGTGCTCGGGCAGGATCATGTCGTACGTGCCGTAGACGAAGATCGGGTTGGCCTTCCGCAGCTGGATCAACGTCTGGTAGTAGTAGAACACCGAGTCGGGGTCGGCCAGCGCCTGCTCGACATTGATCGTCGGGTAATTCGGGTTGAGCTTGATCCACGGCGCGCCCGTCGTGAAACCGGCCCCTGGCGCACCGCTCCACTGCATCGGCGTGCGCGCGTTGTCGCGGCTGCGTTTGTGGATCCCGGCTAGAGCGACCTGCGGGTCGAGCCCGAGTTCCTGAGTTTGTACCCGGTAGACATTGCGCGTTGCGACGTCGTTGTAGTCGTCGATCGACGGGAAGGCTACGTTCGTCATCCCGATCTCTTCGCCTTGATAGATGTAAGGCGTGCCCTGCAGCAGATGATTGAACGTCGCCAGCATCTTGGCCGACACGACACGATACGGTCCGTCGTCGCCATAGCGCGAAACCGGGCGGGGCTGATCGTGGTTGCTCAGGTAGTTGCTGTTCCAGGCACGGCCCTCGAGCCCCTTCTGCCAGCGGGTCATCACCGCCTTGAGATCCTGGAGCTTCCAGGGTTGCGAACCCTGCTCCGCGAAGTTGCGATCCAGATCCATGTGCTCGAACTGGAAGACCATATTGAGCGCGCCGGTCTCTTCATGGGTCAACGCAACGGCGTCGTCGGGCGAGACCATCGGCGTCTCACCGACCGTGAGGATGTCATAGTGCGAAAGCACATCGCGCTTCATCTCGCCCAGGAACTCGGTCAGCCGCGGGCCACAGATGAAATGCTCACTGCCCTGAACGTGGCGGCTGCCGCCGAGGGGCGCCGCATCCGGCAGGCCCGGCGCCTTGGAGAGCATGTTGATGACATCCATCCGGAAGCCGTCGACGCCGCGCTTCAGCCACCAATGCATCATATCGAAGACCTCACGTCGGACCTTCGGGTTCTCCCAGTTGAGGTCGGGCTGCCGCCGCGTGAACAGGTGGAGGTAATACTCGCCCGTCGCCGGGTCGAGTTCCCAGGCCGAGCCTGTGAAGAAGGCCTGCCAGTTGTTCGGGGGGCCGTCCGCCTTGCCCGGACGCCAGATGTAGTAATCGCGATAGGGATTGTCCTTCGACTTGCGCGACTCGACAAACCAGGGATGGTCATCGGAGGTGTGATTGACCACCAGATCCATCACCAACTTGAGGCCCCGGGCGTGCATCCCGGCGACCAGTTCGTCCCAGTCGGCCAACGTGCCGAACTCGGTCATGATGTCTTGATAGTCGCTGATGTCGTAGCCGTTGTCGTCGTTCGGCGACTTGTAAACCGGCGAGAGCCAGATCACGTCGACGCCGAGCGTCTTCAGATAGTCGAGCTTGCCCAGGATGCCCCGCAGATCGCCGATGCCGTCGCCATTGCTATCGGCAAAGCTGCGCGGATAGATTTGATAGACGACGCACTCTTTCCACCAGGTCTTGTTCATTGAGGGCTCCTTGTTCGCGCATACGGCACGATGTGAATGCGATTCAGGGCTTTGGGTCGAGCCGGTCGAGATCCTGCACTTGAAGCTTGAGCGCATCGATCGAGACCCACAACTCACGCAGAGATAGGAAGAGCGAAGCCAGCAGGAACAACAGGCTGGCGCCAAAGATCCATTGGCCAGCAATCACCTGCCCGGCGAACAGCGCCCCCATCGACAGCACACAACCGGCAAAGCTGGCGACGCCAAAGACCTGCATGTTGCGGATCAGGCCGATTCGATAGATCAGGTTGTTCAACTGCCCCCGGATGTGCCGCTGCGGGTCCTGTCGGTAGCGACCATGCAGATCACGGATCAGGTTGGCCAGCGTCAGGAAGCGGTTCGTATAGGCCAGCAAGAGCAGCGAGATCGCCGGGAACAGAAGCGCCGGGGTCGTAAGGGTGAGATCTGTCGACATAATAGCTTAATGAACTGGGATCGGATCGTGCTGGAAATTGCGAGACAATCGCCGGTCACAGGATTCTACTCGCTGACTGAATAATGGATAGCGCTCAACGCTGCATTTGGGCGCCGGGACCCACTTTGAGCCGAGCGCCAATCTGCCAAACGACCCAAAAAGTCGTGTCGATTTTCGGTCTGGCTATTCGACGTATGGATAGAACGCAGGACAATCCTCGGGTGACCTGGCCGGAACCACACAAGGAGACCTTCCGATGAAATACCTGATGACCTTCGACACGCCCGCCGACGCGCCGCCGCCAAGCCCTGAGCAACTCGAAGCGCTGGGTAAGTTCACACAAGAGATGATCGCGGCGGGCGTGGTCAAACTGACGGGCGGGTTGGCGCCCGCGTCGATGGGCGGCGCGAAAGTGCGTTCGAAGGGCGGCCAGTTCGCTGTGGTCGACGGCCCCTATACCGAGGCCAAGGAAGTCGTCGTGGGCTTCGCCGTCATCGAAGCCGCCAACCTCGACGAAGCGCTGAACCACTGCCGGCGCTTCATGGCGATCGCCGGAGATGGCGAGGGCAGCATCCAACCGATCTTTGAAGGCGGCGCCTGACGCGTCGTCGCGCGCTTCCCGAGCTGGCCCGTCGCCATGGACGGGCCAGCCACCCACCCTGACCGATCAATCAACAACAACCGGTGCCGTCCAGCCCTCGGTCACATCTGCCCAGGAGCCTCGCCATGCGATTCCTGTTGCTCACCTTCGCCGGCGCATCGTCGGACTTCATGCCTTCGGACGCGAGAACCGTCGATGCCGTCGACCGATTCAATCGCGCCCTGCGCGAGGCCGGCGTCCTGCTGGGCACCGATCGATTGCGCCCAGCCGCCGACCACGCGCACCCGCCCGTCGCCGTTTGTCAAATTGCCACGCGAGTTGAAGCCAGCGCTTACTGGTTGATCCAGGTGCGCACGATCGACGAGGCACTGGCTTGGGCGCAACGTTGTCCATTGGCGCCGGACGAGACGCTCGCAATCCGGCTGGCGATCCCGCATGGGGCGAGCGCCTGACGCCGCCCATCACAGGAGACGAATGAGATGAACACATCAGTGCCCATCACTCAGACACCGTCCGGCGCGCGCTGGGCAGGCCGGATCATCAGCGGCCTGGTGGTCGCATTCATGCTCTTCGACCTCGTCGGCAAGGTACTGGTGATCCAGCCCGTCATCGATGCGCAGACACACCTCGGCTTTCCGGTCGGGCTGTCGCAGATGCTGGGCGCGATTGAAGCCGTTTGCGTCGCGCTCTATCTCTTTCCGACGACTGCTCCGCTTGGCGCCTTGCTCCTCACCGCCTACCTCGGCGGAGCCACGGCAATCCACGTGCGGATCGGCGACCCCTGGTTCTTTCCCGTGATTCTGGGCTTGCTGGCATGGGTTGGCCTTATCCTTCGCGACGAACGCGCTCGGGCATTGCTCCCGGGCCGGCATGTTCGATAAGTTAGCGCAAAAACGAAGGGATGCAGGGGGGCGGGCCAAGCCGCGACCTTCGCATCCCCTCGCTTTCGATCGGCACAATCAGTAGGATTCGACCGCGAAGACCGTCGCCACGCGTTACAGGGATCGCTCAAACGGCGCTACACTTCGGTGCCATGAACGGCGACGACGTAACCGAGAGCGACAGCCACCGCGCGATCGACGCCATCTGGAGGATCGAGTCGGCCCGCATCATCGGCGGACTGACGCGGATGACAGGCGACATCGATCTGGCCGAGGAGCTGGCGGGCGATGCGCTTGTGGCGGCTTTGCAGCAGTGGCCGAAGACAGGTGTGCCCGATAACCCCGGTGCCTGGCTTATGGCGACCGCCAAGCGCCGCGCCATCGATTCATTCAGACGCTCGAAGACGCTCGAACGCAAACATGTCGAGTTGGGTCGGACGCTCGAGGAGGAGCAAGCGCGCAGCGGCGAGGCGCTGGACGCAGCGATCGACGACCCTATCGGCGACGACCGGCTCCGCCTGATCCTCATGACCTGCCACCCGGTGCTCTCGCGCGAGGCGCGCGTAGCGCTGACGTTGCGGCTGCTAGGTGGGCTGACCACCGATGAGATCGCGCGCGCCTTCCTGACCCCAGAGCCGACACTGGCGCAGCGCATCGTGCGCGCCAAACGCACATTGACCGCCGCGCAAGTGCCGTTCGAAGTGCCGCGCGCCGTCGACCTCCCAGCGCGCCTGGCCTCGGTGCTCGAGGTCATCTACCTGATCTTCAACGAGGGCTACGCGGCCACGTCGGGAGACGATTGGATGCGGCCGGCATTGTGCGAAGATGCGCTGCGGCTCGGGCGCATCCTGGCCGAGCTCATGCCGACCGAGCCGGAAGTTCACGGGTTGGCGGCCCTCATGGAGATCCAGGCCTCGCGCATTGCCGCGCGCACGAACCCGCAGGGCGAACCGATCCCGCTGCTCGAGCAAGATCGCGGCCGCTGGGATACGATCCTGATCCAACGCGGCCTGTCCGCGCTCGAACGGGCCGAGGCGCTCGGCGAGCTTGGGCCTTACGCACTGCAGGCCGCGATCGCTGCCTGTCATGCTCGCGCGCAGACCGCCGAGCAGACCGACTGGGCCCGCATCGCGACGTTGTACGCCGCGCTCGGCCAGTTGTCGCCCTCGCCCGTTGTTGAGTTGAACCGCGCTGTGGCCGTCGGCCTGGCCTTTGGCCCGGCGGCCGGGCTCGAACTCGCCGACGCCCTGCTTGACGAGCCCATGCTCCAGGGGTACCACCTGCTCCCTGCAGTACGCGGCGACCTGCTCGCGAAGCTCGGGCGTCACACCGAGGCGCGCGCCGAGTTCGAGCGCGCGGCCTCGCTCACCCGAAACGAGCGCGAGCGCCAGGTGCTCCTCAGACGCGCTGCGGCGTAGGCTCCTGATCCCGCGTCAGGCGGTAGAGCGATCGCCATCCGGTCTGACGCAGCCCCGGGCCGCGGACCTGCTAGAATGCCCGCCACATCCGGCGTCGACCGGCCTCCACGATCCGGGTCCGGCGCGACGTATCCAGCCTTTCAGGGGGGTTATGCACAACCGGTTGCGCCGCATCATCCTGGCCGCTTCGTTGTTTGTTTCGGCATGCGCGACGACCGCCGCGCCGGCGCCAACCGAATCGTCCAGAGCCACGCCGGCGACGTCTGACAGCCTCACAGCCACGCCCGTGGCGCTCGAGCCCACGCTCGCCCCGACGACGACGGCGCCGGCCACCCCGACCGTGGCGCCGACAGACACCCCCGCACCTACGGCGACGCCGCAGCCAGAGCCTCACTGGCACTGGGCGATCCAACCCGACACCGGGCAAATCGTGGCCGTGAACCAGTTCGGCGAGGCCAGATCCGTTGGCGTGCCGCGCCCGGAACTCCTCAACACCGCCGTGACCTACCGGTTGGACGCGGAGCGCGCCTTGGTGCTCGCCGACGACGGCGGCGGCGTCCAGGCCTTCCTTCTCACGCCGGACAACCTGGCGCCCATTCAGCTGCCGGCGAACGTTCCCTACGACCGCGTGGCGCATGCGGCGTCGCTGCAGGTCGTTGATGCTCAGGGTGACTATGCCGCGTTCTGGTACGAGACGTTCGCCGGCGAGGGCGGAGACAATGGCACGATCGAGCCGCCGCATGGCCCGTTGCTGCTTGTGAACCTGGCAACCCTCAGGGGCGATCTGGCCGACCCTGACGTCAACGTCATGAACTTCGATGACCCGCGTGCCTGGATCCATCCCTCAACAGACGGCCGCTACCTGCGCTACCTGGCGGGCTCCCGCGTCGCCTCGCGCATCCGGGAGATCGACCTGCAGACCGGCAGCGTGCGCACCGTCCACGAACAGACGGGCAAGGTCGACCCGTTCGTGCAGGCGTCGCGAGATGGATCGGCCTGGGTGATCGAAAACGACGGCGTTCTTTTGGACGTGAAGACTGGCTCGACCGTGCCGCTCGATACGGAGACGATCTGGTACGCGCCCCTCGGTCCGGATCTTTTGCTCGCGGCGAGGCGCGACTGCGTGGAGCCTTGCGCTCTTCAACTGCGGAGGGCGAACGGACAGGTGATCGACGGCACTTTTCAACCGCCGTGGGGATTGGTCGGCGCACTGACACTGCACTTTCCAGGTCAGCTGGCCGACGGCGCCGTGATCGTCGCGACCACGACGCTTGGCGAGAGCGCGACCGACCCGGCAGTTGTCGCGCAGCACCCGGGCCTGGACACGATGGACCGCGCCGTGTTCCGTCTCCATCCGGACGGCACTTCGGCAGTGCTCGGCGTCCTGCCGCTCGGCGCTGTGCTTTCGGGCCGTTCGCTGCCCCTTTCGGACGATGGTCGGTACATCGTGCTCCTCGCGCCCGATCGCTCCGCCCTGCGCCTGCTCGATCTGGTCGAGGATCGCATCCTGGCGGAGTCGCCGCTCGCGCCAGGCCTGGTCGACCCGAGCTACACGGCCCAGTTCTACCGCCACGGCATCCTGGTGTCGCTCGATGCAGAGACGGCCGACGGGACACAGCTGGGTCTGCGTCTGACGTACCTGCATGCCACCGGCAGCGTGGCCCGTCTCGATGAACCCGAACCCGCCTACACGATGTGCGCCGATCTCCTTCCGGATGGCACGATCCTGTGCTGGCACTACCCGGATTGGAATGAGCTTAACGTCAGCCTCACGCGCTACGCCCCGGATTGGTCGAACTCAAGCGTGCTCCTTGACGAGCACGTCTTCTTGGAGGTCATCCCGTAAAGGGCCGCCGCCCCCGGAGAACCGGCGGTTCCGCACCGTAAACCTCAAGGTGTGCGCATGATCTGGTCGATCTCGTCAGTCACCAGGATCCTGTCCAGGTACGTGAACGTGCCCTGTTCGTGCGCCTCGCGCGCTGCCGCGATCAGGCCGCTCATGGCCGCACGGAAGAGCGAGGTCGACAGGCTGATGCGCTTCACGCCGGCGTCTTCAAGCTCGGCGACCGTGAAGGACGCGCCGCGGATCCCGACCATGAAGTTGACGGGCTTCGCGACAGCCGAGCACACGGTGCGCACGGCCTCTAGGCCCGGCAATCCGGGCGCGAAGAGGACGTCGGCGCCAGCCCTCTCAAAGGCCTGCAGGCGTCGGATCGTGTCGTCGAGGTCCGGCCGATCGTGGAGGAAGTTCTCGGCTCGAGCCGTGAAGGTGAAACCGAAGGGCAATGACCGCGCCGCTTCGACCGCAGCCGTGACGCGCTCGACGGCATGGTTGAAGTCGTAGATGGGGTGTGCCGGATCGTTCGACGCGTCCTCGATCGAGCCGCCGACGAGGCCGGCGTCGGCCGCCTGCCGGATCGTCAGAGCCGCGGCGTCCGGCTCGTGGCCGAAGCCGTTCTCGAGATCGCCCGCCAGGGGGATTGCGACTGAAGCGGCCATCGCGCGTGCCTGCGACAGCGCCTCATCACGCGTGATCTGGCCATCGCGGCGGCCGAGCGTCGCGGCTGCGGCCCCGCTCGACGTTGCCAGGGCCGGGAAACCCAGACCCTCGAGGATGCGGGCCGACGCCACGTCCCAGGCATTGGCGATGAGAAAAGCGCCCGGCCCACGATGCAAAGCCGCGAATCGATCGGCGAGGGCTGCCACAGTGGCGTTCATGAGACCTCCTCGAGAGCGAAGACGAGTGCGATTCACTATACCCGATCGCATCCCGAGAATCTTGCTCTGACCTTCGCGAAGCATGGCGTTCCATCATTCGATGTGATGGGTCCTACCGTTCATGCTTCGCGAAGACCCCTGCCACGGATCCCAAACACCTTATGCGCCGATGATCTGGCGCTTCGTCGCGAAGTGTTCGGGTTCATAGCTGCCGGGCTCATCCCGGAACGTAATGGCGAAACGGTTCCAGACGTTGATGATCGAGATATTGATCAGGAGCTTGACCAGCTCCTCGTCGGTGAAGTGCCTTGTGGCCTCGGCGTATACGGCGTCTGACACCCGCTCGGTCGAAATCAGGGTGACGGCCTCGGTCAGCGCCAGCGCGGCGCGTTCGCGGTCGGTGTAGTACGGGGTCTCGCGCCAGACGCTCAGGCTGTACAGACGCTGCTCGCTCTCGCCGCCGGTGCGGGCGTCCTTAGTGTGCATGTCAACGCAGTACGCGCAACCGTTGATCTGCGAGGCGCGCAGGCGGATTAACTCGCGCAGCGGCGCCTCCAGACCGCTGGTTGTGGCATAGCGATCCAGCGCGTTGATCGCGCGCACACCTTCGGGCAGAGTCTTGCCGTAGTCAAGTCGTGGCTCCATGTTGGCTCCTGTGATCGTCAGTGTGTCCGTTCGATGCGGACACTATGAGGCCAACGGCTGGTTGTCGCTAGATCCAGATTTTATGCTTTTTGGGGTACCAGTTTTGCTGCGACGGCGATCATGGAGATGGCCGGACGACGACCGCCATCGCACCCACCGGGATCTCAGCCGCTCAAGGCCGCCGCCAACCGGCGCGCGCCGGCCTTGATCCGCGCTGGGTCCACGCAGG
>DKKP01000340.1 GCA_002455335.1 Anaerolineales bacterium UBA6663
TCGCCCCGACCTGCGGAGCACCCAGCGTTCGCCCGATATGCTAAGCGCGCGCAGCGAGCACGTGCCGGATGCCGGCCACGATATCGTCCTTGCCGGGCAAGATCAGCTTCTCGAGCGGCAACGAGAACGGGATCGGCGTGTCGAGACCCGCCACACGCAGTACCGGCGCCTTGAGCTCCTTGAAGCACTCCTCGGCGATCGTGGCGCTCAACTCGGCCGCGAGCCCGCCTAGCTTGGGCGCCTCGGTGGCGACGACGGCGCGGCCCGTCTTGCGCACGGACTCGACCACGGTCTCGGCGTCGTACGGGCGCAACGTCCGCAGGTCGACCACCTCGACCTCGATGCCTTCCTGCGCCAACACGTCCGCGGCAGCGAGCGCATCCTGCACCAGCTTCATGGCGGTGACGATGGTCACGTCCCGACCCTCGCGGCGGACCGCCGCCTGACGCAGCGGCGTGGTGTAATAGCCCTCGGGCACGTCGCCCTTGAGGCGGTACAGGCCCTTATGCTCAAGGAAGAGCACGGGGTTGTCGTTCTCGATCGAGGCGGCCAGCAAGCCCTTGGCGTCGGCGGGCGTCGCCGGGGCCACGATCACCAGCCCCGGCACGTTGAGGAACCAGCCCTCCGGCGACTGCGAGTGATGGGGCCCGCCGCCAAAGCCGCCGCCGGCCGCCGTGCGCACGACCAGCGGGGCCTTGAACTGGCCGTCGAACATGTAGTGCACTTTGGCAGCGTTGTTGACGATCTGGTCGTAACACTCGCCCAGGAAGTCGGCGAACATGATCTCGGCGACGGGTCGCATCCCGACCATGGCCGACCCGACGCAGATGCCGACGATGGCGGCCTCGGAGAGGGGCGTGTCACGTACGCGCTCGGCGCCGAATTTGTTGTACAGGCCGCGGGTCACGCCGAAGTCGCCGCCCATCTGGCCGATGTCTTCGCCCAGGAGGAAGACGCTCGGGTCGCGGTCCATCGCCAGGTCGAGCGCTTCGTTGAGCGCCTGCACGTACGTGCGGATGCGGGGAGTTGCGCTTGCGGTCATCGGGGTTCGACCTCCCAGCCCACATAGACGTCGGCCACGGCCTTGGCCGGGTCGGGCATCGGGCTGTCTTTGGAGAATTGGATCCACGCTTCGATCTCGGCCTTGACCTCGGCGTCGATCGCGTCAAGATCGGCGGCCGCCACACCGCGGGTGACGAGCGCCTGCCGGGCGAGCTTGAGCGGGTCGCGCTCCTCCTTCCAGTAGCGAACCTCGTCGGCCGGTCGGAACTCGCCCGAGAAGATCCCCTGCCAGCGCCAGGTCTTGAACTCAAGGAAGTAGGGGCCATTGCCGGCGCGAATGTGATCGACGGCCGCCTGCACGGCGGCGTAGGTCGTCTCGATGTCGTTGCCGTCCACCTGAACACACGGAAAGCCGTACCCGCGCGCGAGGTCCACGATGTCGCCGCTGGCATGTGAAGCCGCCACCGGGGTCGAGATCGCGTAGCCGTTGTTGACACAGGCGTAAAGAACCGGCAGTTGCCAGATCTTGGCCATGTTCAGGCTCTCGTGGAACTCGCCGCGCCCGACCGTGCCATCGCCGATCACACAGCAGGCCACGCGCTTCTCGCCGCGCATCTTCCAGGCCAGGGCCACGCCAAGCACCGTCACCATGTACGAGCCTTCGATGGCGTTGTCGCCGAAGTTGCCGACCGCGGGGTTGGCAGAATGCAGGCTTCCGCCCTTGCCACTGCTCACGCCGGTGGCTCGCCCAAAGAGCTCGGCCATGATACGTCGGCCCGTCCCGGCGTGTTTCTCCTCCGCCAACGCGTTCAGGCCGTGGCAGCGATGATCCGGAAAAAAGGCGTCACTGGCCTTCAGGTGCGCGGCCAAGGCCGCCTGGGTCGCCTCCTGCCCGACGCCGATATGCAACATTCCGGGGACCGCCCCCTTTTTGAACTCGCGCTCCAGACTGAGCTCAAACGTGCGGATCAGGGTCATGTCTCGGAATAGCTCAAGGTGGGCTTCGATATCGATGCTCATTGGCGCTCCCGCGAGAGGTATCGAGTTTGTCAGAGCCGGGCGGACCAGACGCAACGCGTGCCGGATGTATGAAGAGAGTAGCATGGCACAGTTGGGCATGTCAAGCATAACTTGACGATTTTGAGCGATACTCAAACAACCGCCTTGAGGTTTGACGCTGGCGCGAGGCTGGTGTTACACTCCATGGGTGACCGCAAAGCGCACAACCCAACCTGCTACCCCGCCGCCCACCACACCGACCACGCCGCCGTTTGGGCAGCGTGTCCGCCAACGTCGGAAGGAACTTGGCCTGAGCCTGAAGGATCTGGCCGGCCGCACCGGTTTGACGGCGAGCTTCTTGAGCCTGGTGGAGCGCAACCAGAACAACCCATCGCTTCAATCCTTGCATCGTCTGGCCGAAGCGCTCGAGGTTCCGCTGTTTTATTTTTCGCAGCGAAACGGCGACAATCCAGTGGTGCGACACGACAACCGGGTGCAGATCACCTTCCCGCCAGGCAACCTCACCTGTGAACTGCTGGTGCCCAACCTTCGAAATCGACTGGAGGTCTTCCTTGGGCGCGTGCAGCCTTCTGCCGGCAACATCGCGCGCACGCCGACCAGCGACTCGGAGGAATGCCTCTTTGTGATGGAGGGCCGGATGCAGGTGCAGTTAGCCGATCAGGTGTACGAGCTTGACAAGGGCGACAGCATCTACTTTCACGGCATCAACGTGCGCGAGATCCGCGCGATCGGGAAGCGCGAGGCCGTGTACATCTCGATCATCACGCCGCCGATTTTGTAAGGTAGGCGCCTTCGCTCATGTCTCAGCTCGAAGCCTACCTGCACCCCGTCTTCGACCACATCCAACGCAATCGCGACGCGTATCTCGAGCGACTGACCGACTATCTGCGGATGCCGAGCATCAGCACGCAGGGCATCGGCATGCAGGCGGTGGCCGACCACCTGCTCGCCTGGCTGACCCGCCTCGGGCTGAAGGCCGAGTTGTTGCCGGTCGCATCGGCGAAGGTCAACGCCAACGGCGCGCGTGAGCCCGGGTGGCCCATGATCCTCGGCCGACGCCTCGGCCCGCCCGGCACGCCGACCGTGATCCTCTACGGCCACTATGACGTGCAGCCACCCGAACCGCTGGAGGCCTGGACGTCTCCGCCGTTTGAGCCAACGATCCGCAACGGCCGAATCTACGCCCGCGGCGCCGGCGACAACAAGGGCCAGCACGCCGCGCAGTTGCTGGCCCTCGAGTCGCTGCTCGAGGTTCATGGTCAACTGCCCTGCAACGTGATCGTCCTGCTGGAGGGCGAAGAGGAGATCGGCAGCCCACACCTCGCGGACTTCGTCAGAGCGCATCGCGAGAAGCTCAACGCCGATCTCGTCATCACATCCGATGGGCCGATCTCAGAGGACGGCCGACCGACGATCGAATTCGGCGTGCGCGGTGTGATCAGTTTCGAGTTGCGCGCCCGCGGCGCCAACCGCGATCTGCACTCCGGCAACTACGGCGGCGTGGCCCCTAACCCGTTGTGGACCCTTGTGCACCTGCTGGCCACCATGAAGAACGATCAGGGGCACATCACCATCGACGGGTTCTACGACCAGGTGCGGCCGCTCAACCCGCTCGAGCGCGAAGCCCTCGATCGCCTGCCACTCGATGAAGCCGCCATCCGCATGAGCCTCGGGCTGACGCGTTTCGATGCGCCGATCGAACGGACGTATTATGAGCGGCTATCGGGTTGGCCCACTCTAACGATCAACGGTCTGCATGGCGGTTACGGCGGCCAGGGGTCCAAGACCGTGTTGCCGCATGAGGCCGTCGCCAAGTGCGACATTCGCCTGGTGTCCGACCAACGCATGGACGAGATATTCGCAAGGGTGGTCGCCCACGTCCGGCGCCATGCCCCGGAAGTCGAGATCGTCTGGCAGGGCGGGATGGATCCCTCGAAGACACCCATGGACTCGCCCTACACCGAGACCCTGCGCCAGGCCATCCTGGCGGCACAGGGCGTTGAGCCCCTGCTGATGCCGGCCATGGGCGGGAGCCTTCCAAACTATGTCTTCACCGATCTGCTTGGCCTGCCGGACTTCACCGTGCCATACGCGAACGCCGACGAGGCCAACCACGGGCCGAACGAGAACATTGAGGTCGAGCGCTTCTTCCTCGGCATCCGCACCGGGGTGGCCATGTTGAGCGGCCTGGGTCAGATGCCCAGAATGGGCATCGCTGAACCAGGAGCCTCATAGGCGGCGCTTTTCACACATTCGGCCCTGTCAGATCGTGGACCTTGTTGGCTTCGAAATCCAGCTCGAGGTAGGCTGCGCCCGACGCCCAGGTGCCCGTAGTAAAAAGACGGGCGCCGGTCGGGTCGAACACAAAACCGCCGCCTGGAAAATCCTCGTCGCTGGTGCGGCCCGCCTGAGTCGCGACAGCCACCCAGAGCCCGTGAGCCTGAGCGTAACGGCCGAGCCAGGTGCGGCACTCACCCTCCCACCAGTTGTAACCGCTCTGCCAGTTGCGCAGCGCCTGTTCGCCGTAAAGCCCTGGCGCCGCGACCTCGACGACGAGCTCGGCGCCCAGGCGCCGACAATCCGCAAACACCTGCTCGTTGTGAATATCAGCGCAGATCGCGACCCCGATGGTGTGCGCTCCGCTGCACGCGACAAGCACGTCGCCTGCCCCCGGGGCGAACCACGCAACCTCATCGTCGACGATCGTCACCTTGCGATAAAGGCCAAGCAGTTTTCCGCGTTGGATCAGGATCTGGGTGATAAAGGGTTTTCCACCGGGGTTGCGCTCGATCAGGCCGACCAGGATCTGGGCCGGCGAGTGCGCGGTCTGCGTCAACAGTCGACGCACTTCATCACCTTCGAGATCGAGGATGGCCAGCGGCATGCGCGTCGGGTCGATATATCCGGTCAGCGACATCTCGGGAAACGCGAGCAGCTCCACCGCATACGTCGCGGCCTCATCCACACGCCGGACGATTTCACGCAGGTTATCCTCGATTGCGCCCTTCTCGCACAGCATCTGGATCAGACCGACACGCAGCATGCCCGTCTCCGCTTAGGTCGATATCACTCAGCAATTGGCTGGTCGCGGATTCTACAACAACCAACCCGGACCACGCCGTGACGGCCGGTCGTGCAGCATCCGCGCTGTGCGGACAAACAACACCTTTTCGGCGACAATTGCCCGGGCATTGTCTGACGAGAGCGGAGTGCGACATGAAGATCCACCTGATTGACGGCACATACGAATTGTTTCGCCACCACTTCGGCGCCCCACCCCGGCATGCGCCGGATGGGCGCGAGGTCGGCGCCACGCTCGGGGTGTTGCGGAGCCTGTTGATGCTTGTCTCGACTCCAGGCGTCACCCATGTGGCCTGCGCCTTCGACCATGTCATCGAGTCGTTTCGCAACCAGCTCTACGCCGGCTACAAGACCGGCGCCGGCGTCGATCCGGTGCTTCTCGCTCAGTTCAGCCTGGTTGAGGACGCCGTGTCGGCTCTGGGCATCGTCATCTGGCCGATGGTCGAGTTCGAGGCCGACGACGCGCTGGCCAGCGCTGTCAAGCGATTTGGCGGGCGCGAGAGTGTCGAACAAATCGTGCTGTGCTCGCCCGACAAGGACCTGGCGCAACTTGTGTCGGGCAAGCGCGTGGTGGCCTGGGATCGTCGCCGCGAGACCGTGCTCGACGAGGCCGGGGTCAAGGCGAAGTTCGGCGTGCGCCCGACTTCGATCCCCGATTGGCTGGCGCTGGTCGGCGATACAGCCGACGGTTTTCCGGGGCTTCCCGGTTGGGGCGAGAAGTCGGCGGCGGCCGTCCTCGCGCGTCATCCGCATCTTGAGGACATCCCGCCCGACGTGGCTCGCTGGCGAATCAAGGAACTGTCGGCCGGCCGAGCGGCGCGTCTTGCCCAAACGCTGAGCGAGCGGCGCGACGATGCTTACCTCTTTCGCAAACTGGCGACGCTCCGGTCCGATGTCCCGATCCATGAGCGCCTCAGCGACCTGAAGTGGCGCGGCGCCCATCCGCGCCTGCGCGAGCTGTGTCGCGAATTAGGTGATGACAAGTTGCCTGATCGGGTCAGGGTCTGGCGCTAGGGCTCGATGACTCTGGTTGCTCCACGCGGGTGGTATCGCCGTGGTCATCCAGTAGAATGCATCCACTTATGGCCAAACTCAGCCTCTCCATGATCGTCAAGAATGAAGCTCGCGACCTCGCGCGTTGTCTTGAGAGTGTGAAGCCTGTGGTGAGCGAGATCGTCGTCGTCGACACAGGTTCGACGGATGAGACGCCCCAGATCGCTGCAGGTTTGGGTGCACGCGTGATTTCGACGCCGTGGACAAACGACTTCTCAGCAGCGCGTAACATCGGGCTCGACGCGGCCACCGGCGACTGGCTCTTGTTGCTGGATGCCGACGAAGAGCTGCCGGCTGAGACTGCGGCTCAGATCCCGGATCTCCTCGCCCGGGCTGAGGCTTCTGACCCACAGATCGACGGGTATCTGGTGATCTGTCGTAGCCCGATGCCGCCCGGCGAGCCTGTGGCGTTCACCGATCACCCGACCCTCAGGCTGCTGCGAAATCGCCCCAATTACAGGTTCCGCCAGCCGATCCATGAACAGCTTCTACCCTCGTTGTACGAGAGCGGCGCGCGTGTCGAGGCAACGTCACTAAAAATCATGCACTACGGATACGCGCGGACGACTGTCCAGGGCGGGCGTCCGCGCGCCGAGCGCGACCGCGAGGTGCTCGAGGTCGCGCTTCGGCGTGATCCCGACAACATCGACCTGCTCTTTCAGCTCGGCGCGCTGGCACAACGCGAAGGCCGAGACGCTGAGGCGCGCGACGTTTTGCGGCGTGTGGTTGCTGCAGACGAACACCTTGGGCCTGTTGAGCGTGCGCTGGCGCATTTCTTTCTATCGAATCTCGAGATGCAGGCCGGCGATGCGGCGCAGGCGCTCCAGCATGCTGAAGCCAGCATCCGCGCCTCGACACACTCATCCGCGACCATGGCGCGTCTGCAGGCTGCGGCGGCGCATCTGCGACTTGGGCAACTGGCGATCCAGTCGGCTTCTCAGGCGCTCAAGAGTGCGGCAACAGACGCGCGGCGCGATGATGCGGCGGCCCAGCTCGAGGCCGGGCGTCGGCACTTTTCAGCGGCCCACGAGGCGTTTGGCGCG
>DKKP01000331.1 GCA_002455335.1 Anaerolineales bacterium UBA6663
TAGGAGCGCGCACCGCGCGAGGCCTGGATGATCACCGGGCTGTCGGTGCCGTCGGCCGCGGCCATGATCGCGAGCGCCTGCTCCATGTTGTTGATGTTGTAGGCCCCGACGGCGTATTTGCCGTACGCAAGCTTGAACAACTGTTCGGTGGTGACGATCATGTGTGATGCTCCTGAATGCCGAAAGGCAAGATATCTGCGATTGGTAATTGGCGATTTGCGATTGCCTCCGCGCCCCGAGGCAATCGCAAATCACCAATCACCAATCGCCAATGACTAAATCCCTGTGATCTTGATCCCGCTGCTCTTGACCTTGTGCCGGATGTTCAGCCCGATCAGCACCGAGGTCAGGCCTTCGGGCACGACCGAGTTGGCGAGTGGGCCGGCATCGAAGGCGACCATCCCGGCGTCGCGCGCGAGCTCGATGACAAGGGTCTTCGAAGCTTTGTCGTCGCCGCAGACCAGCACGTCGCAATCGACCGCGTGCCCAAGTTCCTGCAGGTGCTCGGCCGAGATGTTCTGGAAGGCGGTAACGACGCGCACCTCAGGGCCGAGAAGCGCCTGAGCCTCAAGGCTGGCCGACCCGCCGGGCGGCAGCGCCACCCGCGTCACCTTGCCCGGCACAAGCGGCACAGTGACGTCGATGAAGATCTTGCCCTGGCAGGCCGCCCTGACCGATTCGATGGTGGCGGCGTGCGCGGCGTAGGGCACGGTCAATGCGACGACCTCGGCCTCGGCGGCCGCAACCGGGTTCTCGGCGCCTCGCGCCCGTTCAGCGCCGATTTTGGCGTTGATCGCCTCGGCCGCGGCCTGCGCCCGGGCCGGGTCGCGCGAGCCAATGATGACGGTATGCCCGGCGTGCGCCCAACGCAGCGCCAACCCGCCACCTTCGGGGCCTGTGCCGCCCAATACCGCGATCGTCGTTGCCATGCGCTCCCTCCTCGAGCAGTGATGGGCGCATTGTACCTTGAACGGTTGGCAAGACACAGGTGCGGGAGGGTCGGAGCGAGCTCCAATCGCGCCCGCACCCGCCCATTCGTCGGCGTTTGCATCCCGGCCAAGCGTCGGCTATGATGGAGTCCGGCCTGAGGGCCGAAATGGGGGTGGCAGGGTGCCGCCCCGTCTTGTTTGAGGACCTGCGAGCGCCATGACTGACGCCGTTCAATCTCCGCCCACAATCGCGCAACCGCACATCATCGGTGTGCGGTTCATGCGCGTCAGCAAGATGTATCACTTCGACGCCTCGGAGTACACCGAGGTGCGCGCCGGCGACAAAGTCGTCGTCGAGACCACCCGCGGCCGACAGCTGGGCGAGGTGGTTCAGAAGATACCGCCCGAGAAGATCGCGCCGCCGTCAGGCGGGTATAAGCGCATCCTCGGCCCGGCCACGGCTCGTGATCTGGCGATGGAGAGCCATTGGAAGGGTAAGGAGACGGCGGCCATGATCGACTGCCGCGCGCGCTCGTTCGAGCTGCGTCTCGACGGCATCAAGATCGTCAAAGCCGAGTTCAGCTACGATGGCTCACGCCTCACATTCCTGTGGTCGGGGCCCGATGACGAGAACGCCCGGGTCGACCTCAAGTCATTGCGTGAAGACATGCAGGCCGCCTTTGGCCAACAGCTTGTGACGTTCCGTCAAATCGGCCCGCGCGACGTCGCCAAGATCGTCGGTGGCCTGGGCGCGTGCGGCCTCGAGAACCGCTGCTGCTCGATGTTTCTGACCGAGTTCAGCCCGGTGAGCATCAAGATGGCCAAGGAGCAGGGCATCTCGCTCAACCCCGAGGAGATCACGGGGATGTGCGGGCGCCTGCGCTGCTGTCTTGTGTACGAGTACGAGCAGTACGTCGAGGCACGCAAGCAGCTTCCCAAGCGCAACAAGATCGTCATCACGCCCAAGGGCGTGGCCAAGGTGCTCGACGCCAACCCGCTCAAGGCCACGGTCTACGTCAGGCTGCAGGACAGCGACGACGACCGCATGTACGAGTTCCACAAAGACGAGCTCCAGCCTCGCGATGAGCTCGAGGCCCTTCAGAAGAAGGCCGCGGATCCCTGCGACCACCACGAAAACGGCGGCTGCAGCTGTGGCAAGGCGGATCGGCCACGCAAGAAATGAGCTAGACCGGAGCGGGGGCGAACTCCTCATGGACGTCTGGCCAGAACTGGCGGCGCCGCCGCGGCGGATCGTCTCGCTTGTCCCCTCGCTGACCGAGACCGTGTGCGATTTCGGCCTGCGGGCGCGGCTTGTCGGGCGCACCGACTTCTGCATCCAGCCCAACGATCTCGCCGGTGTGCCGGAGCTCGGCGGGCCCAAGAACCCCGATCTGCATCGCCTGCTGGCGCTCACGCCGGATCTGGTCCTCGCCAATCACGAGGAGAACCGGCCTGAAGATCTCGAAGCTCTGCAATCGGCCGGTGTGCCTGTGGCGATCTCGTGCCCGCTGACCGTAACCGAGGCGTTGAGCATGCTGTGGCGGCTGGCGGCGCTGCTCGGCGTGCCGGAACGTGCTCAGATGGTGGATCAGATCGAGCGGGCTTACACCTGGCAACTCCGCGCCGTTGAGGCCGGTCCGCGCCGCACTGTCTTCTGCCCCGTCTGGCGTGAGCCACACGGGCCGCTGCCGGCCGAATGGTTGATGACGATCGACAGCCGCACGTATGTGCACGATATGCTCCGCGTGATGGGCCTCGATAACGTCTTCGCCGATCGTCCGCGACGTTACCCGCTTGCCGCCGATCTGGGTCAGGCCGAGCCGCAGGACCCGGGCACCCGGGATACGCGCTATCCGCGGGTCACGCCGGCCGAGCTCGTTGCCCACGACCCGCAGGTCGTGTTGCTTCCCTCGGAGCCGTATGCCTTTGCGCAGGAAGATCAGGCGGCCTTTGAGGATCAGTTCGCGGCGCTGTCGGCCGTTCGCGACCGCCAGGTCTTGCGCGTGGATGGGACGTTATTGACCTGGGCCGGCACCCGGGTCGGCCGAGCCCTACGTCAGTTGCCGGCGCTGCTGGCCGAGAACTTGCAGTCGAAGCTCTGAGCCCTGCGCGGCCGCCTGGCGGCCCGCCGCTGTGGACCCGGCTTCAGGAGACGATGTCATGAATCAACCTACTACCCGAACACTGTTGATCGCCGTGCTCTGCGGCGGTCTCTTGCTTAGCGCCTGCGGCGGCGGCGACGATCAGGTCGTCGCGACACCCTTGTCTGCGCCGGCGACCGAGGGCTATCCGATCGAGACTGGTGGACCCGGCGAGGGCGACACCGCGGCGCCGACCGAGGCGATTGAGGGTTACCCGATGGAGGAGGGCGCGTCGGTTGACCCAGGGTCCGTGCCCAGCCCTGCCGAGGGTTATCCCGCGCCCTAGGTCCGACCGAATCGCCTGGGCTGGCACGCGCGGCCCAGGCGACGCACCGGATATAGTATGGCCTTACCCCACTCGGAGCCAACCTTCACGGAGGCCGAGCTCATGCGCTACAACGGTGAGCGCGGCCAGCCAGCCTATATCGCTTTTCGGGGCGTTGTGTATGACGTCACCGATTGTCCCCAGTGGCGGGGCGGGTCGCACAAGAACCTGCACTTTGCCGGCATCGACCTCACACGCTCGCTCGGCGACGCGCCCCACGCCGCTGAAGTCTTTGGGCGCCCCTGCGTGAAACGCATGGGGCGCCTGTCTCCTGCATCACCCTCAGCTTGACCCTGCGGCCCACCGGGTGTATCCTTTTGGGTAATTCGTTGAATGAATCGTATTAATCGGTGAAATGATGGTCGTTGATCGGATCGATTCTGCTCTGCTGCGCTACATGGCCGAGCGGGGCAGGCATGCCGGTGCGCAATTGCCCTCAATCGAGAAGCTCTCTGAGGAGCTCGGCGTGAGCGCGGGCAAGTTGCGTGAGCAATTGGAGGTCGCCCGCAGCCTTGGGCTTGTGGAAGTGCGGCCCAAGCTAGGCATTCGTCTGACCGAGTACAGCTTCGAGCCGGCCGTTCGCCAGAGCCTGTTCTATGCCCTGGCCTGTCGCCAGGCGACGTTTCAGCAGTTCAGCATCCTGCGTCAGCACCTCGAAGCGGCTTTCTGGCATGAGGCGGTCGCAGCCCTGTGCCCTGAAGACCATGCGCATCTGCAGCAGTTGATCGCAGACGCGCAGGCCAAGTTGACGGGTCGGCCCGTCCAGATCCCGCAATCGGAGCATCGCGACCTGCATCTGACGATCTTCAGACGGCTCGACAACCCGTTTGTCACAGGGCTGCTCGCGGCCTATTGGGACGCCTACGAGGCGGTCGGGCTGAGTCTGTACTCCGACTACGCGTATCTCCAGGAGGTCTGGGCGCACCATGGCCAAATCGTGGCAGCTGTGGTCGCCGGCGACGTGGACGGTGGTCATCGTCTGCTGGTCGAGCACTGGCATCTCCTCGACCAGCGCACCGCACTGGGCACAGTCACGACCATGGCTTCGATCGGATAATCCCGCATCTCACAATCTGACCATTCACCCCGATGTGAATTAGGAGATCTGACATGGCATTGAGTGAAGTCGCTGATCCGCAGCAGACCGAACGCGATCCGGTGGTCAACAATTTCTCGATCATGGTGGCCACCAAGAACGGCTCGGGCAGCCAAACCGCCAATACAGCGCTGCTGCGGGCGCTGTTCAAGATGGGCATCCCGGTCACCGGCAAGAACCTCTTTCCGTCGAACATCCAGGGCCTGCCAACGTGGTACACGATCCGTCTGAGTGCCGATGGTTTCGCAGCCCGTCGGCCGCGCTCGGAGATCGTGGTTGCCATGAACCCGGCCACGGCGATCGAGGACTATGCAGGCGTCGAGCCGGGTGGGGCGTTCTTGTACGCCGACGACATCAAGCTGCAGCTTGATCGCACGGACGTCGCGCATTACCCGATCCCGGCCAAGGCGATCTCGTTGAAACACGAGAAGGACCCCAAGCTGCGCGGCTATGTGGCCAACATGGTTTACGTCGGCGCGCTGGCTCATTTGCTCGGGATGCAACTCGAGGAGCTTGAGGCCGCGCTGCTGTATCACTTCAAGGGCAAGCGCAAGCCCGTCGATCTGAATATGGCCGTGATCCGGGCAGCGGCCGAATACGGCGCGGCCAATTACCGCAAACACGACCCGTTCAAGGTCGAGCGGATGGACAAGACCGACGGCATGATCATGATCGACGGCAACACGGCCGCCGGGCTTGGCGCGATCTACGGCGGGTTCACGTTCTGCGCCTGGTATCCGATCACGCCTGCGACAAGCATGCCCGAGGCGATGATGGCTTTCTCGCCGGGGCTGCGCACAGAGGCCGATGGCAAGCGCACCTATGCCATCGTTCAGGCGGAGGACGAGTTGGCCGCGCTCGGCATGGTGATCGGCGCGGGCTGGGCCGGAGCCCGCTCGGTGACCTCGACCTCGGGCCCGGGGATCTCGCTGATGGCCGAGTTCGCGGGCTATGGCTATTTTGCCGAGATCCCGGCCGTGATCTGGGACGTACAACGCATGGGCCCATCGACCGGCCTGCCGACACGTGTGTCGCAGGGCGATATCCTCAAGACCTATTTCCTTGGCCATGGCGACAGCACGCACATCTGCCTGATCCCGTGCGATCCCTACGAATGCTTCGAGTTCGGCTGGAAGTCTTTCGACATCGCCGAGCGCTTCCAGACCCCGGTCTTCGTGCTCAGCGACCTCGACATCGGCATGAACCAGTGGATGTCGAAGCCCTTCGACTATCCGGATCGGCCGCAGGATCGCGGCAAGGTGCTCACCGCCGAAGACCTCGAGCGGCTTGGGGGCTTCGCGCGCTACAAAGATGTCGACGGTGACGGAATCCCCTATCGAACGCTCCCGGGGACGCCGCACCCGCTGGCCGGGTACTTCACGCGTGGCACAGGCCACACCGACAAGGCGACGCTCTCGGAACGTCCGGCCGATTGGACGGGCAACCTTGACCGGATCACGGCCAAGTTCGAGACGGCGCGCGCCGAGCTACCGCAACCGATCGTCAACAAGGTCGAGGGCGCCGAGGTAGCGATCATCGCCTACGGCTCGGCCAACCCGCCGGTCGAGGAGGCGTTGGCGCGGCTCGAGCAGGCGGGGATCAAGGCCTCGTACCTGCGCGTCCGCGCGCTGCCGTTGGCCGAGGGCATCAAGGACTTCGTCGCAGCGCACAAACGCGTCTATGTCGTCGAGCTCAACGATGACGCGCAGATGCTGCAATTGCTGCGTCTGCATCTGACCGGCGTTGAGGGCGACAAGCTTATCGCCGCCAACCTGTGCGATGGTCTACCGTTGACCGCGCGCTGGATCACCGAGACCATTCTCTCCAAGGAGGCGAGCCAATGACAACCGCTGCCCCTGCCGCCAAAAACGTCAACATCCTCGGCCTGGCCCGGACCGAATACAAGGGCGCACCAAGCACGCTGTGCGCCGGGTGCGGTCACAACTCGATCGCCGACAAGATCATCGACGCCACGTATGAGCTCGGGCTCAAACAGCACGAGGTCATTAAGCTCTCGGGCATCGGCTGCTCATCGAAGAGCCCGGCGTACTTCCTCGGGCGTTCGCACGGCATCAATACCTTGCACGGCCGCATGCCCTCTGTAGCGACCGGCGCGCTGACGGCCAATCACCAGTTGCTCGGCATCGGCGTCTCGGGCGACGGCGACACCGGCTCGATCGGCTTTGGCCAGTTCAAGCACATGGTGCGCCGCAACGTGCGCATGGTGTACGTGGTCGAGAATAACGGCGTCTACGGGCTGACCAA
>DKKP01000004.1 GCA_002455335.1 Anaerolineales bacterium UBA6663
GGATCGAGGTGGTCAGCGCCGCGACGATGGCCCCGCTCTCCTCGAAGGAGCAGAGCTTCAGCGTGATCGCGGCGCGAATGACCTCGCGCTGCCATTCGAAGGGGATGGAAAGCGAGCGGACCCAGTCGCGCCAGTAATCGGTGGTCTTGTCGAGGAACTCGCGCGAGGTCGTCTCGATCTCGGCGCGCAGCGAAGGCACTGGGCCGGCGATGACGGTCAGGGCCTCGGTCAGGCCAAGGGTGGTCAGCGCCTGCCGGATGTTATCGGGCAGCGGATGCACGGCATGGAGCGCGCGGAGGCGACAGCCGCGATCCGGCAGGCGTTCGGCCGGGTGCGCGGCGGCGTCCCACTGGATCAGGGTCGGCACGAGCCCTTCGCCCGGGAGCGTGCCATCCTCGGGCACCGTGATGCGCCAGTGATACTCGCCGCGGCTCATCGGCAGGATCGCGCCAAGCGGGGCTACCCCAACGGCGTGCTCGAGGTCGGGTGTACGCGCCACCCAGTGGATCAGCCGCGGCCGCGCGCGCAGCCGTTGCTGCAGATTGCCGCCATCCAGGCCGAACCAGCGCGGCCGATCGGGATCGGGTAGATCGGGGTCGACGGCGATCACTTCGAGATACTGGCGCTCACCCAGGCGTAACACCAGGTTATGCGTGCCCATCGTTTTGTGCTGCCCGCCCGGCTGCGGCCGAACACCTAACACCCGCTCGATGAACGCCGCGCCTTGTTCGAGTGTGTCGGCCGCCACGACCAGATGATCCAATTCGGCTTGAAGGGACATGGCCCGATTATGCCACTCTCGGCCCTGACGCGGCTCCGACCAGGCCGTATTAGTGCAGACAGGTGCACAGGGTTTCGCCAACAGCACATCCGTGCCAGCACACCTCGCCGAACAGAGTGACGGGTTGAGCCCTGGCTTGAGTACAATCAGGCGCATGCCCATCGACCCCACCCGCGTGCGCGCCCTGCTCTTCGACGTTGACGGGACGCTTGCCGATACCGACGACCAGATGATCGCCAGCTTCGATCGTCGCCTAGGCCCGCTGCGCCGGCTCTTTCCGAAGGGCGATGCACGACCCTTTTTGCGGTGGGGGGCCATGACCGCGATCGCGCCGGTCAACACGTTGGTCGGGATCCCCGATCTGCTTCATCTCGATCAGCCGCTGATCGTGGCCGCGAACTGGGTGTCGGATCATGTCTTCCGCAGCGCGCCCGCGCACTTCACGCTGATGCCGGGCGTCGTGGCGCTGCTTTCGCAGCTCCGGGCGCGCTACCCACTCGGGATCGTCTCGGCGCGCTCCGAGCGCGCAACGCGCCATTTCCTGCGTCAGCACGATCTTGAGCCGTTCTTCACCGTGATCGCGCACGCTCAAAGCGCGCGTTACACAAAGCCGCATCCGGACCCGATCGTCTGGTGCGCCGACAAACTGGGCGTCGGGCCGGCAAATTGCCTGATGATCGGCGACACCTCGGTCGATATCGAAAGCGCGCGCCGCGCCGGCGCGCAAAGCGTCGGCGTGCTATGCGGTTTTGGCAGCCGGCGGGCGCTCGAACGGGCCAGGGCCGACGCGATTTTGACCCAGACTGCCGAATTGGCAGACCTGCTTTCCGGGCAAAGCGTATCTTGAAAATCCACGGTTGGTCTGTACAATACGCGCACGCAACCGGCGCAGGGTGACTGCGCCAAAGCACACAAGGAGAGAGGCCCGATGAAAACCCTTCGCTTTCTGGGCGGGGTGATGGCAGTTGCCGTGGCTTTGGCCGCGTGCGCGCCTGCCGCCACCCCCACCGCCGCGCCAGCGGCGTCGTCGAGCGGCCTACCCGATCTGGGTGGGCGCACGCTCAAGATCGCTGTCGAAAACGCATACCAGCCGTTCAACTACATCGATGAGGCGACTGGCCAGGGTGTGGGTTACGACTACGACTTCTTCAATGAAGCCTGCAAGCGCCTGAACTGCACGCCCGAGTTCGTGACCACCAGCTGGGACGCCATCGTGGCGGTCATGGGCGGCACCGGTCAACCTGAGTTCGACATCGCCGCCGATGGCATCACGATCACCGAGGAGCGTGCCCAGCACATCGACTTCTCGACGCCGTTCATTCAGCTCAAGCAGATGCTGCTGGTGCGTGCCGATGAGAGTCGCTTCACCGACGCCGATTCGCTCAAGTCGGTTGACGGCTTCATGGTCGGTGCGCAGCCGGGCACGACCAACTACGACCTCGCGGTCGAGCTCTTCGGTGAAGACAAGGTCGTCTCTTACGACCAGTATGGCTTGATCGTGCAGGCGCTGATCAACGGCGACATCGACGCCACGATGATGGATGACGTGGCCGGGCTGGGCTACATCGGCGCTAACCCCGAGAAACTCAAGATGGTTGGCGAGCCGCTGACCGACGAGAAGCTCGGCTTCGTCTTCCCTAAGGGCAGCGAGTTGACGGCGCCGTTCAACGCCGTGATCGCAGCCATGGAGGCCGATGGCACCCTGGCCCAGATCTACGACAAGTGGTTCAAGACTGAGTGATGCGCCGTCGCGCGTTGATTGACTCAGCCTGAACACAGAGAGACGGGCNNAACGCGTCAACGCGTGCCCGTCTCTTTATGACTCGTCGGGGAGGAACCTCCCGTGTCGAACTTTCAAAAGAACCCCGAGGTCGTCATCAGCCCGGCCAGCGGCGCGATCGTCAGCCCGATCGCCAGTCGGCTCGAGAAGGTGCAATGGTGGCTGTTGGCCGTCATCCTCGCCGGCCTACTGGCGCTGTACTTCATCCTTACCGACGAACAGATGACCCGTGTGTTTTTCGCGGTGGCCGGCTATGTGCCGTTTGATCCGACGCAACCCGGCACCACCGGCGCCATCACCTTGCTCACCCGCGGCATCGGTATCACGCTCCGCACGGCGCTGTCGGCCTATTTGCTGGCCGTGACGATCGGTTTACTGGTCGGCCTGGCCCGCGTATCATCCAACCCGATCATCAACAACCTGGCTTCGTTGTACGTTGAGATCATCCGGGGCGTGCCGATCCTTGTGCTGCTGCTCTACATCGCCTTCGTGGTCGTGCCGATCGTGGCCGACGCGCTCGGCCTGTCGACCCGCGACTTCCCAAACGAGGTCCGCGTGATCGTCGGCCTCGGGATTGCCTACGGCGCATTCGAAAGCGAGATCTTCCGGGCAGGGATCCAATCGATCGAACGCGGCCAGATGGAGGCCGCCCGCGCCCTCGGTATGAACTACTTCCAGGCGATGCGCCACATCATCCTGCCACAGGCCATCCGGCGCGTGCTCCCGGCGCTCGGCAACGACTTCATCGCCATGCTCAAAGACTCGTCCCTTGTGTCGGTGCTCGGGGTATCCGACATCACACAACTGGCGAAGCTGTACGCATCGAGCACATTTCTGTTCTTCCAGACTTACAGCCTGCTGGGTCTGATCTACCTGACGCTGACGATCACGCTCTCGCGCGGAGTGCGTTGGCTCGAAATGCGGCTATCACAGGATCGGAGATAGCTCATGAGCGACGACATCATCATCATCGAGCATCTGGTCAAACAATTCAAGAACCTGCGCGCCGTCGACGACGTCAGTCTGCGGGTCGGGCGCGGCAAGGTATTGGTGATCATCGGCCCATCGGGCTCGGGAAAGAGCACTGTGCTGCGCTGCATCAACCACCTCGAGACGCCGACCAGCGGACTGATCATGGTTGACGGCATCCACGTCGACGCCAAGGCCAGCCACATCAACGCGGTGCGCGCCGAAGTCGGCATGGTTTTTCAGCAGTTCAACCTCTTCCCGCACCTGACCGTGCTCGACAACGTCTGTATCGCACAACGCGTCGTGCGCGGACGGCCCGCCGAGGAGTGTCGGCGCGTCGCCCTGACCCAACTCGAGCGCGTCGGGATCCCGGAGAAGGCAAGCGCTTATCCGTCGCAGCTCTCGGGCGGTCAGCAGCAGCGCGTCGCGATCGCGCGGGCGCTGGCCATGAACCCAAAGATCATGCTTTTCGACGAGCCCACCTCGGCGCTCGACCCCGAGATGATCAAGGAAGTGCTCGACGTGATGCAAGACCTCGCGCGCTCGGGCATGACCATGGTCTGTGTGACGCACGAGATGGGTTTCGCGCGCAACGCCGCCGATGAGATCGTGTTCATGGACAAGGGCAAGATCGTCGAGCAGGGAGATCCCGAGACGTTCTACACCAACCCGCGCGAGGAGCGCACGCGCGCGTTCCTCAGCCAGATCCTGCACTAACTCCGTTCAAACGCAGATGCGGGTCAACGGCCGGGCCGTTGGCCCGCGTCTGCGTTTGAGCGGAGAGCCGTGATACAGTAGACGCGTGAAATTCTACGAACTGCTGGATGTGTCGCCGTACGCCACGGCCGAGGAGATCAAGGCCGCGTACCGCATCCAGGTGCATCTACATCACCCCGATCGGCTGCGCCAGGCCAACGACGCGGTTCGCCTCTACGCCGAGGATCGGCTCAAGAAGATCAACGAGGCCTACGCCACGCTGAGCGATCCGGCGAAGCGCTCGACCTACGACGCGGTCCACCTCAAGCAGAAGAGCGGCCGGGATGCAGCCGGGCCGATCTGGCGCGCGACAGACGACGAGGCGCGCGAGGCGGAGTATCCCGAGTTTTACAATGGGCCACGCGGCGGCGCCGGCCGTGGCCGACGTCGCCGCAAAGAGGCCGACGATTGGATGCGCCAGCAGGAAGAGGCGCGCAAAACCGAGGAGTTCATGGCGCGTCAGAAACGCGCAGCCGAGGATGCCGAGCGCAAACGCCAGGAAGACGAAGAGCGCGCCCGTCATGCAGCACGAAATCGCTATCCGCGTTCTGCCGTGCACGGCGATGTGCTGGTCTGCACCCTGACGCCCGGCCTGACAGTCGAACTCGTGCGTGTGCCGGCCGGCGAGTTTCTGATGGGCAGCGATCCCGCGCGTGATCCCCATACCCAGCCCAGCGAACGCCCGCAGCACCGGGTGCGCGTCTCGGAATACTTCATCTCCCGCACGCCGATCACGTGGCAGCAGTTCACGCGGTATCGCGCAGCTATGAAAATAGAGGGGCCAATGACGCCCCCCGGCCACGATCTGCATCCGGTCACGCAAGTCTCCTGGGATGACGCTGTCGCTTTTTGCATCTGGCTCAGCGGCCCGGGTTGGAAATATCGGCTGCCGACCGAAGCCGAGTGGGAGAAGGCGGCGCGTGGCCCAAACGCTCAGCTCTATCCCTGGGGCGATGTCTGGGGCGGCGATCGCGCGAACGCCAATAACATCCACACCGGCACCACACCGGTCGGCGCCTATACGCCGGCGGGCGATAGCCCTCATGGGTTGCAGGACATGTTGGGCAATATCTGGGAATGGTGTCAGGACTGGTACGACAGCGAGACCTACGCCCAAATCACCACGATCCAGGATCCGGTCGGACCGACCGTCGGCGACGGCGCCGTGATTCGGGGCGGCGCCTTCGACTCCCCGCTTCGTCATGCGCGGGCCGCGGCCCGCAACTGGGACTACCCCTTCAAGCGTCGCGCGAACGTCGGCTTTAGAGTGATCGCCCAGTCGATCGCCGAGCCTTGAGGCGGGTCAGCGCACAATCAGCGGCGGCAGTTCGATGACGTTCTCGGCAGTTCCGGGCACGGGCAGTCGGGCAAGGCTTGGGTAGCGGTAGACGCCGACGCGCAACGGATAGGCCCCCGGCGCCGCCTCGGCGGGCACGAGCAGGCCGACCGTATCGACCACCACCTCATCGGCGCCCCAGGCGTTGACCGGGTACACCGCCTGCCCCAACACGCGATCGGTCTGAGCGACAAGAGCCGAGCCGTCCGGCAGAAACGCATGCACGAACAACGTGTACGTGTCGGGCGCAAGTGGGTCGACGCGTCGCCAGTACAGCGTCACCGTGGCAGTCTCACCCGCTGCAACTTCAGCGGGCAGATCCGCGCCGATCAACTCCAGCTCGCCGACCCGCGCCTCCAGTGAGAGCTGTGGATGAAGACCAGATGGGTCGGTCAGTACGAACCCCGGTCGGCGCAGCGTGGCCGGGTCGTGTCGATACAACCGATACCCGAGCCTCTGATAATCGACCGGTCTTGTCGTCACGACCTCGGTCAGGGTTGCGAACTCGGCAAAGCGCTCCGCCTCGGCCTCGGTGCACAGGATCAGCGCTTGCCCCGGCTCGGTGTACAACCGTCCGAGCACCTGCTCAAACGGAACGAACTCGAAAGCCCGGCCCTGCATCGTGGCGTACGCCTCCCAGATATACGGGACGCCGAATCCGGCCAGCATCGCATCCGAAAAGACGATGTATAGCTTGGCCCCTGGCGCGACAGTGGCGACATCCTGAACAAAACCCTCGATGATGGCCCCATCCTCACGCTGACTGACGGCATACGCGTAGTAGCCCATCAGGCCCTGCAGCGGTAAAGCGGCCGTAGCAAGCGCCAGGGCGAGCAACGCATTCCGCCAGCGCGGCGCCCGGGTTTCGAGAATGCGCCAGAGGAACTCGACGAGGGCGCCCATCCCCGTGCTGAGAAAGAGCGTCATATACGATGTGAAGCGCACCGGCCCGAGGATGCCGAAGTGGGCGCTGAACCAGGGCACGATGGCAAAGGGCACGATGGCCGCCGCCGTAAGCCAACGCGCGCGCGTCGGCAGCGCGACGAGTCCGGCGAGGGCCCACCCGACGAGGACCAGCGGCAGACCGAGCAAGGGTTCAATCGTCTCCGCACCGCCCAGCACGCCCGCCGTCTGACGGCCGATCTGCAACAACAGGCGCGCGAAATTGAGGGCGTAGGTTTGGAGAGTCGGATTTGACTCCCACAGATAGCCGCGCGCCTCGAGCTTGGTCTGCGGGTTGACTTGCGCGAGCAGACTTTGAATGAGGACGGGCGCCGACAGCAACACGACGATCGCGGCCGCCGCGCCCATCCACAGCCACCAGCGGCGGCGCAGCCCAGGCTTCTGCCAGGCCTCGTAAGCGAACCACAGTCCGGCGCCCGTCAACGGCACGACGGCCGCCAGGTTAGCCTGCAACGCCAGCCCGCCGGCGACGACCGCGGCCAACCACCAGCCACCGTGATCGCGTTCGATCGACTCAAGCGCCCACCACACGAAGAGACCAATGAAAAACGGCATCAGGGTCGTCGCCGCGCCGTGATGGCTGCTGAGCACCACAAGATGGGGGTTGGTCGCGATCAGCGCCGCCGCGACACCGGCTGCACGCCAACTCCCCGTCAGCCGACGCGCCAGGGCATACGTGATCGGGATCAGCAACGTGCCCGTGATCAGCAACAGCGTCCGCCCCAGAAGCGGATCCGTGACGCCGAGCCGGTACAGCCCGGCCATTAAGTACACAAAGAACGGACCCGTGTACGCATCGGTGCCGGTCAACGGCCAGATCTCGCCGCGCGCGATGTGCATGGCCAGGGTCGCCTGATTGGTCTCGTCACCGGGCAGCGGGATCGTGCGCCAGTAGGGCCACCGAACGGCCAGGCCGACCAGGGTGACCAGCAGGACCCAATACGCTTCTTTAACGGCGACACACCGCCGGATCAGGGAGTTCACAAAGGCTCTCTAGCCGCTGGGTAGCCTCTTCAGCCCGCCCGTCCGCGGACCGACAGATAATGATGCCACAACAGCCGCGCGGCCGTGGCCCGATGCGGGCGCCACGCGTCTGCCCGCGCATTCAGTTCCTCGAACGTCGGGCGACGCGCAAGGCCATAGACCTCCTGAGCCGCGGCCGCCAGCGCCACGTCGCCGTGCGGCCACGCATCCGGCCGCAGCAAGACCATCAGCAGATACACTTCGGCCGTCCAGGGCCCGATGCCCTTGAGCGCTGTGAGCGTTTTCCGGACCTCATCGTCGCTCAGCTGGTCGAGCGCATTGGGGTCGAAGCGGCGCTCGAGCACGGCCTGGGCCAGTTCGCGGGCGTAGCCGGCCTTCTGCCGACTGAAGCCGATCGCCTTGAGTTCAGCATCGTCGAAGCGCATCAACCTGCGCGGGGTCACGACTCCGCGACAGGCGCGCTTGAGGTTGTTGAAGGCCGCCAGCGCCGAGGCCAGCGACACCTGTTGTTCGAGGATCAGATGCACAAGGGTGGCGAAACCCGGCTCACGTGCCCACAGCGGCGGCACACCGTAGATGCGCAAGACAGCACGTAACGCCGGGTCGCGTCGCGCCAGGCGGCGCGCTGCGTGCGCCACCGCAGCCTCATCGAGGACCGGATGCGTGTTCACCAGGGGTCATCCATGGCCATCACATCGAGCTCACGCACGACCGAGGCGTTCGACAGCGAGACGATGGCGCGCACGAGCGTCGCCAGATCTTGCGGCGGGATGCAAGAGTCGGCGTCGCCGCCCGTGGCGTTGACGAGCTGGCCGCCGACGAAACGCGGAACGCCGAAGCTGCCCGGGTTGACGATCGTCACGGCGATCCGATCGCGCCGCAGCCCGGCGCGCAGCGCATGCGCGACGCCACGCAGCCCGAACTTCGAGGCGTTGTAGGCCACCTCGGGCGCATTCACGTAGGGGAGGCCGTTGACCGAGCCGATCAGGATGATCTTGGGGCGCACCCCGCGGCGCAGGGCCGGGATGAGACGTTTGAGCACCGGGATCGCGGTCGTCAGGTTGACGGCCAACACACGCGCGTCCTCCTCGTCGCTGACCTCTTCAAAACGATAGTCGGGCGAGAAGGCCGCGCCCTCCCAGATCCCGGCGTTGTAGATCACGACGTCGAGCGTCGCGTCGCCGATGGCCTGGGCGATGACGCCGGCTGCGCCTGGCTCGGCCAGATCGGCCCGGACCCAGTTGCGCGTGACGCCGTCGGCAAGATCGAGTGCCGGCTCGCTGCGCGACACAAGCCAGCATCTGTCGCCGGCCACGGGCACCGTGCGATGCAGCACCTCGCCCAGGCCGCGGCTGGCGCCGATGATGAGATAGCGGGTCATTGGCTGCTCCTTGCGCGTATGGTATCACCACGGCGGCGGGTGCCAGAGATAAGCGCAAGTTTCCGGAGGTACTCAGAGTACCCATCGCCCGATCTATCGGCGACAAGGACCTTTCTATCTTTTGGCACATCCGGGTTCTATCCCCCGAGGCTTCAGGAAGAGACCGCAAAATCGTAGGCTGTGAGCGTCAATCTCAAGGAGAACGCTCATGTCTGCTCCCATCCTCGACATCCAAAACGTCAGCGCCGGCTACGGCAACGGCCGGCGGCGCGTCGACGCCTTGCGCGGGGTTTCACTTCAGATCCAGTCGGGCGAGATCTTCGGCCTGCTCGGCCCNNGGCGCCGGCAAGACCACACTGCTCTCCTGTTTGCAAGGACTGCACACGCCCACGCAGGGGCGGCTGAGCGTGGCCGGGCGCGAGCCGAAACAGGCCAAGGGCGCGCTGGGCATTCAGCTACAGAAGACGGCGCTGCTCGATGACCTGAGCGCCGCCGAATTGATCGAAGTCTACGCCGCGCTGTACGACGTCCAGTTGCCCCCTGAACGGATCGGTGCGCTGCTCGAGCGCTTCGGGCTGAGCGAACAGCGCGGCAAATTCGCGCGCCAGATGTCGGGCGGCCAACAGCAGCGGCTGGCGTTGGCCATCGCGCTCGCCAATGACCCGCAGATCATCATGCTCGATGAGCCGACCGCCGCCCTCGACCCGCATGCGCGCCGCGAGGTCTGGGACGTGCTGCGGGGTCTGCATGAAGATCGACGCACGATCCTGATCACGACCCATAGCATGGAAGAGGCCGAGGCGTTGTGCGGACGCGTCGCCATTATCGACCAGGGAAAGATCATGGCCATCGGTTCGCCGGCCGCGATCGTCGCCGGGCTCGGCCTGCAGGCCACGCTCAAGGCCGCGATCGACCTGCCCCTCGAGACGGTGCGCGGCTTGCCGGCCGTCACAGCCGTGCGCTACACCGGCCAGCACCTCGAGATCCAATCGGCGGCGCCTCAGACGACGTTGCCGGCGTTGCATCAACTCGCAGCTCAACACGGCAAGGTCGTTACCGAGTTCACGCTCCGCCAGGCGTCGCTCGAGGACGCGTTCCTGGCGCTGACGGGGCGCTCGTTGAACTAACTCAATCGGGAGGAGCGTGTCTCCGCGAGGCTGGGGCAAAG
>DKKP01000408.1 GCA_002455335.1 Anaerolineales bacterium UBA6663
CTGGGCGCAGGCCGTCGACCCCGCGTTCACGCAGAGGCTAAGTTGGCAGTTTTACACACAATGGCTCGTCGTTGCAGGTTTCACTTATGCGGGCTTCATCCGTCCGATTCTGCTGCTGCGCCAGCGCCTCAAGCTGACGCACGGCTTCAGCCAGCAGGTCGTCGTTCGCGCCAAGCACGTCGCGCCGCGTCAGGGCGTACCGGGCCGTCGGCGCGACGCCGAAATCCTCGAGCACCTCGCCTGAATTGGCACCGACCCGCAACGTCCGCCGGATCGCCACCGTCATCCCCACATCCAACGGCAGAGTCGCAAGCCGGGTCTCGGCCGCGCCCTGCAGGAGCAGTTCGAGCAGCCTGTGCTGCCAGACATTGGCGCCGCCCGCACCCGTCCGGCCACCGACGCCCAGGATGACCCCCAGGTCGTGGTCCTGAAAACCGGCCGCGAAGATGTCGGCCGCGCTGTAGCACAGCGGATCCGTGATCAGCACCACGGGCCCGTAGTAGCGCTGGCCGATCGCGTTGGCCTCCGCCTCCGGCGTGAGCGCCACACCTGTCGAGTACGGCGCGCCGGTCTGCACCGAGTCGCGAATGGAGTCGACCCAACCGCCCAGCGTCAGGCCTGGCTGCGGGTCATCGCGATGCCGCAGACAGAGCGCCAGCGTGCCTGGGGAGTTGATGAACTGCAACGGCGCCGGCCGGATCGAGCGCGGCGAGAAGAGCTGCAGCAGCTTCTCGGCCGCCAGGATGTTCCCGCCCGGGTTGCCGCGGATGTCGAGGATCAGGCCCTCAGCGGGCAGGCGCTCGAGCAGGTCACGGCACGCATCGACAAAGCCGTCGGCGCTGACCACGTCGAACGAGAAGACCCGTAGATAGCCGTAACGATCGCCCGCGACCGGGTATGCCCGGAAGATCGTGGGCAGCGTCGTCTCGAGATAGGTCGACCCCGCCGTCGCCCGGCGCGCCCGAGCCGCCGTCTTGCGCGCGGCGCCCTGAAAGAAGCGCCGACGGGCATCCTGGATCAGCGCCGCCTGGATGTCGATGCCGAAGTCGGGCACCTCGCGATAACGATCGACGCCGGCCAGTTCGGCCAGCAGCCCGGTCTCGTCGTGGGTCAGATCGAGCGCGCGCCACTCGAAGCGCGCCGTCCGCAGCGCCCCCTTCTTGTTGCGGTAGGTCAGCGTCACCCATTCCTCGTCCGGCGGGAGCGAACGGGCCAGCGGACGCATCGTCAACGCATAGAGCCCGCGCGCCAGATAGGCATCCGGGTTGCTCCCGGCCTGCGCCTCGCTGTTGCGCTCGACAGCGCGCGCGATCGGCACGCCGTTCCAGTTGAGCACGTCGACGCCCGGCACGAAGTCGCTCGGTTTCACCTGACCGATCAGCCGCGTCACCACGTAAGCCGTACGCCCCGCGTCTTCGCAGGCCTCGATCATGAACGGCAGGAAGGCCAGGTACTGGTTGTATGGCCGGGGCAGCAGATAGCTGGTGTGCAAATCGCGCCACAAGGCGAAGATCGCGATCATCTCGCGATGGAACGCCAGATCCGGTGCGAGATGATCGCCGGGTGTGTCGTCGGGCAGCGCCTCGAGCGCCGCCCGCAACAGCCTGAGCCGTTGGATCGGAATGACCGCGTGCATCGCTTCCTTCTGTGGCCGATGCACGTAAAACGACTCGAACAACACGATCGCCTGATCGACCACGCGTCTACGCGAAGCCAGATCGAGCACGGTCTCACGAGTCAGGACATCCCGGAGCAAGGGCGCTTCTTGGATCATCGTTTCCTCAATACAGGTCAGGCAGGCCATGCCGCAGCCAATCGGGCACATGGCCTAACTGCTGGCTGAAGCGGCCGAAGTAACCGGGATCGTCGACGACCGTCAGCGGGTCGAGCTGCACCGGCACGGCCACGTCTTTGTAGCGAACCGCCGAGCCCGCCCCCGAGAAGAACGCCCCATCGACGTCGTCATCGAAATCGATGCGCCAGAGCGCGGGCGTCGCCCCGCCGGCCGGCCCGCCCGCTACGCCCAGGAACCCGCCGCCCCCGCCGCCGGCCGAGGCGGTCGCCAGCTCCGGCAGGCGCGCGAAGCCGTCGGTCAACAGATCGACCGCGGCCCGCAGCGCGAGGTCGACCACGATCGGGCTCTCGGGCGTGGACAACTCGAAGTCGAAGGCCTGCGCCTGCCCGCCGACCGTCCAGGGCTCGAGCCGGCTCGTGAAACGTCGCAACAGGCTCTTGCGCCCATAGCGCGGCGCGCCGCCGATGACGACCAGCCCGATGTCAGACTCTGTGCTCTCGATCAGGCGCGCATAGGGATCACCGGCCCGCGTGCGGATCACGACCAGATCCGCCAGCATCCCGGCCTTCACCTGACCCAGCGCCGCGCCCCACCCCAGGATCGTTGCCGCGTCGCGGGTCGCCAGGGCCACGAGGTCTTCGTCGGTGAACAGGCCGCCGTTGTGCTGGCTGAAGAGCCGCGCGGTCTTGAGCTCGCCGAGCAGGTTCTTGCTGCCGCTCGGCGACCAGTCGGAGCCCAGGCCGATCCGCAGACCCAGGGCGCGGGCCGTGGCGACATCGGCCGTTGTGCCATAGAGCAGCAGGTTGCTGGTCGGCGACCAGACCAGCGACGCGCCACCCTGACGCAGCAACTCGAGCTCGGTCGGCCGCAGGGCAGCGCCGTGGATCGCGGCCAGCGCCGGCGCGATCGCCCAATCGACGCCGTTGGCGAGCTGCAGACGGTCGAAGCGCGACAGCGCTGTGTCGTCGCCGCTGCGGCCCTCGCTGAGGTGCAGCAACACGCAGGTTTCGTTGACCAGCCGATTGCGAAACGCCTCGGCCTCACCCGGCTTGACATCGCCAATGCGCGCATTGGCCTTCACGAGCATCGCATTCCCCGGGCTCTCGACGTTGCGCACGTTGCCCTTGAACTCGGTCAGCGTGTTTGTGCCACGCAAGGTCAGACCCTGGGTCGAGGTCACGCCCGCCATCAGACACTTCGCCTCGACGTAGCGCACGATCGCGGGCAGATACGTGTCGGCGTGATCGGCGCCGAGGGTCTGCGCCGGGCCGCGGATCAGACGAAGATAGTCGGCGTGGTTGGGCCACTGGTCGCGATGATCCCACTGCCGCGGCACCTGCCACAGCGTCAGCGTGTTGTAGCACAGGTGGTTGTGCAGCTCGATCAGGCCCGGGTAGATCGTGCCACGGCTGTCGATCACCGGCGCCGCCTCGAACCCGATCGGTTTCGGCGCGTCGACAGGCTGCACCGCCGCGATGAGGCCGCTCCCCGCATCGACGTAGACCACGCCGTCGGCGATCACCCGGCCGGCATCCATGGTCACGATGGCGCCCCGCAGGCCATAGCGGTGCATTGCGCTCGATTGGTTTGGCATGGGGCGTCCTTTCAGGTGTGTGGCCGGGGAGGATGGCTCCACCCAGCGCCAGGTGTGCGCATTGACAGCGGCTTGGGCGCCGAATTCCGAGCGACCCGGTACTGCGCGCTCGGTACGTGGCCTCGCGCACGCTCGTCATCCCGGTGGAAGCCGGGATCCAGCGCCCAGAAGCTCGCCGGTCACAAGGATCCGTTCCCTGGCTTCGCCGGGCGACAGCCCCGTCGGGGTATCGCGCCTGGTTGGTCGCCTCGACCCCGCTGTCCGGGCCCGTCGCTAGAGGGTTGGGTCTTGACCAGGGCCCACGAAGGGCCACAATACGTCCAGGCCAAAGCCGCGCCCATCATCACCGAATCGGATCCGTCGCGACGTTCATTCTGTTAACGCAGCATACAGGAGAATCGCCATGGTTGACTACGATCCCGGTCCACCCGCCGCCTTCGCCGCGCATTTCGCGGCGCATCCCGATCTGGGCTCCAAGAAATCGCTGTTCTGGCACACCTGGGGCCCGATCTTCTATCGCGGCCGCCTGGATGGCAGCGCCCGGCTGTTGTGCATCGCGTCGGACCCCGGCCCGACCGAGCGCATCGCCTGCCGGAGCCTTGTGGGCGACGCCGGCCAGCGCGTCCAGGGCTTTCTGCGCAAGCTCGGGCTGACCCGCTCGTATGCGCTGGTGAACGCCCATGCCTTCGCGCTCTTCCCGTCGAAGGGCGCGGCGGGCGAGAGCCTGCTCCGCGCGAACGGCGCGCTCAAGACCTGGCGCAACCAGCTCTACGACATGCTGTTGACCCCGTCGGTGCAGGCCATCGTCGCCTTTGGCGGCCAGGCTCAGCTTGCGGTTGACCAGTGGCCGGGGCGCGGCAGCACGCCGGTCTTCGATGTGCCGCACCCCTCTGCGCGAAACGCGGCATCGCTGGCCAGAGGCTGGCGCGAGGCGGTCCCTGCGCTGCGCGCGCTCGTCACGCCGGACCCGGATGGCTCGACATCGGAAGCGAATTACGGCGCCGGGATCAAGGAGGCCGATTACGCCCCGATCCCGGCCCGCGACCTGCCCTGGGGCCTGCCGCCCTTCATCGGCGACGACGCCTGGGGCCGCCGCGCCCGCCCACGCCACAACAACTGCGTCTCACGCCCGGGGAGCGATCTCAAGCACAAGCTGGTGATCCTCTCACCCAAATCCTAGAGCAGTCGAGACGGACCTGGGCCGGGCGACGCCTGGCCCAGGTCACGTCTCGACTACTCTGCCCTCAGCCGGTCGAGGCTGCGCGCAACGGCGTCGAGCGAGCTCTCGAAGTTCGCCTGATTGAACACCTCGAGCGTCAGCACGCCCCGATAGCGTTCGAGCAGCCGGGCTAACAACGCGTCGAGGTCGGCGTCGGGCACGCGCGCCACCGAGTCGTGGTCGCGTTTGCCAAGGCCGTGCAGGTGTATTACGCGAGTGCGCTCGAGCCAGGCGTCGAGGTAGGGCCACGGATCGATCCTGTCGCGCCACAGGTGTCCGATATCGAAGCAGCGGCTGACGCCGATCCGCTCGACAACCTCAGCCGTGAACTCAGGCGGATAGCCTTCGACGTTCTCGACAGCCAGCCTCTCGGCACCCCCGGCCCAGCCGGCCATCTGCGCCAGGCTCGCCACGGCCCGCTCACGCCAGCGTTCGCGCGCTGTGTTGTTGCTCGAGCCGCGCAATGCCGCGCCCTCGAGATGCACCACGTAGGCCCACGGATCGAGCACGCCGACCGCGGCCATGATCGCGCGCACCTTTTCGAGCGACGCGGCGCGGGCCTCATCCTCACCGGCCAGCTGCAGGTCGAGCGGCAGATGAACTGTGTAGGTCAGGTCGTGCGCGCGCGCCAGCTCCGCGAGCTCGACCCACACCTCCGGACCAGGCAGGACGTTGTAGCCGTCGTCGACCTCGAACAACAACACCTCGATGTCATGCACCCGGCCGGCCAGGAAGCGCACGTTGGTCAGCAGGTCGGCCGGCACGATAAACGAGGTCGTGCCCAGGCGAAACGGCAGGTGATTATGCTTTTTCACTCACGCCAGCCTCGCCAAAAGTGGCCATCTCATCGAGCACCTTGCACGAGGCCTCGACCAGCGACATCGCCAACGCGGCGCCCGTGCCTTCGCCAAGGCGCATCTGCATATCGAGCAGCGGCGTA
>DKKP01000001.1 GCA_002455335.1 Anaerolineales bacterium UBA6663
CCGCGAAGACGCGAAGAGCGCCAGGGACAACTTGGCGCTCTTCGCGTCTTCGCGGTTCAACGACCACGCTGGGGCCTATTCCCGACCGGTCATAGCGGATTTATGACACCCGTCATTGTTCCGCCGCGGCGGGGGCTCCTACAATTCAACCCATGTCGAGCGAAGTGGTCGGTGGATCGTCTGGAGTTATGTCGTGCTAGACCTGAAAATCCCGGTATTTAGCAACCCGATCAGCACGGCCCCCAAGGTGCAGTGGGCCGAGGTCGACGACCAGGGCCGGCTTGTGCTGCCGGCCGAGGTCGCGGCGCAGTTTGGGTTGACCCCCGGGGCCAGGGCCCGGATCGACACGATCCAGAACGGCCTGCGTCTGCACCGCCCGGCCACGCACCTGACCAAGGTCTACGTCGAGCCGACGATCGACTGCAACCTCGACTGCATCACCTGCTTCCGCCACGGCTGGGACGAGCCGCAGGGCAAGATGACCGAGGCGACCTTTGCCGCGATCCTGGCCGGGCTGGCCGAGCTCGAGGAGATGCCGACCGTGTACTTTGGCGGGATCGGCGAGCCGCTGGTCAACCGGCACACGGTCGAGTGGATCGTCAGGGCCAAGGCGCTCGGCGCCCGGGTCGAGATGATCACCAACGGCACGCTGCTCACCGAGCGCCGCTCGCGTGAGCTGATCGACGCCGGGCTCGACGTGCTCTGGGTCTCGATCGACGGCGCCTCGCCCGAGAGCTACGCCGACGTCCGGCTGGGCGCCGAGCTCCCGCGCGTGCTCGAGAACCTCAAGCGCTTCAGGCGGATGCGCAAGGGTGGGCATTACCCAAAGCCCGAGATCGGCATCACGTTCGTGGCCATGCGCCGCAACATCGCCGACCTGCCCAAGGTGCTCCAGATGGGCAAGGAGCTCGGGGCCATGCACTTCAACGTCAGCAACGTGCTGCCGGTCACCGAGGCCCTTCAGGCCGACACGCTCTACGCCCGCACGCTCCGCAACCTCGCTTACCTGCCCGGGCGCGTCACGCCGCGGCTCAGCCTGCCGAAGATGGAGTTCAACGAACTCACCCGCGAGGCGCTGATGGCGGCCTTCCAGTCCGGCTACAGCGTCAACTACGCCGGCAACAACTGGGGCGACGCCAACGACGCCTGCAACTACGTCGAGAGCGGCACGCTTTCGGTCGCGTACAACGGCGATGTCAGCCCATGCTGGCCGTTGATGCACACGCACACCACCTACCTCAACGGCAAGCCGCGCCAGAACTACAAGCACGCCATCGCCAACGTCCGCGATCGCGGCCTGCGCGAGATCTGGCTCGACCCGACCTATGTGGCCTACCGCGAAAAGGTCCAGAGCTTTGCCTTCGCGCCGTGTACCTATTGCGGCGGCTGCGAGATGTCCGAAGAGAACCTCGAGGATTGCTACGGCAACACAGCCCCGGCCTGCGGCGGTTGCGTCTGGGCCCAGGGCGTGGTGCAGTGTCCGTGAGGGGCGGGAGCGAAGCTCGCACAGCGCCCTGGGCGCCACGCCTCAATGCGTCAGCAGATAGCGCAGATCACTGGCCATATCAACGCCTGAGACGCCGAAGGGCATGATCAGGCGCACATAGCCGTCGCGGTCGAGGATGGTGAGCGTGGCCGTGTGATCGATCAGATAACCGGTCGCGGCCGAGCCCTCGTGCTGCTCGTAGACCACGCCATAGGCCGTGGTGATGCGTGTCAGAGTCTCGGGGTCGCCGGTCAGCCCGATGAAACGCGGGTCGAACTGCCTGACGTAGGCGCTGACCTTCTCGGGTGTGTCGCGCTCGGGGTCGACCGAGACCATGATCAACTGGACACGCTCGGCATCTCCGCCGAGCTGGGCCAACGCCTCTTTGACCTGTGCCAGCGTCGCGGGGCAGACATCGGGGCAAAAGGTGTAGCCGAAGTACAGCAGCACGAGCTTGCCCCTGAAGTCGCTGAGCTTCACGGGTTGGCCGGCCTCATCGTTGAGGGTGAAGTCGAGGGCGCGTTCGTGCGATTGCAGCACCATGCCGTGGAGCTGCGGCGGTCGCAGCCAGTTCCAGGCCAGATCCGCGACGAGGGTCAATGCCACGCCCAGCACCACCATGCCCACGATGACAACAACCGGTTTCTTCACAAGGCTCTCCTCACGCCGGTCTTTCAAGCCCGGACGAGATGTTCAGCGCACAAGGCGATTGTCGAGTTGATCGGCCGCCGGCGCAACACGCACGATCGCGCCTGGCGCGATGTCGGTCACGCGGCGATCAAGCACCAGGGTGTAGTCGCCGTTCGCCGAGACGGCCCCAAACCACAACCGACGTTCGCCGGGCGCCACGGGCACCTCGACATAGATCGGGCCGACCGTGCCCGCGTCCAGCGCGTGTGGATCGAGCGTGCGCTGCCAGACCAGGGAACCATCCAGGATCAAGACCAACGTCAGCGGCGAATCGGCATCGCGCGCGGCGAAACGGATGGCCGCGGTCGGGTCAAGCAGCACGATCTGGGCCAACGCGTTCGCGTGATCGCCCGCCGTGAAGGGCACGCGTGTCAGCACGGCCTGGCCCAGCAGGATCACGGCCAAGAACGCAAAGGCTGCGGCGTAGTGCCGCGGCCCAAAGGTCTTGATGACGGCCAGCCCGCGCGGCAGCTTGTCGGGCTCCGGCCCGTTGTTCCAGGGCGCAGCGCCGGCGATCTCGGCAGTCGGACGGGTCACGCAGTTGCCGAAATCGTCGGGCGCCGGGAACGACGCTGCGATGGCGGCGCCCGCGTACTCGCGGCGTAGTCGTGGCAGGCGCTCGCGCGTCAGACGATTGTGCGCCCACAGGTTGCCCTCGCGCTGCGCACAGTCCTCGAGCGGGCAGCCGATCAACTTCGTC
>DKKP01000020.1 GCA_002455335.1 Anaerolineales bacterium UBA6663
CGATGCCCCGCGCCTCTGTGCTTCGCCGAGTCATGCAAAGGAGAACGCCATGAGCAACGACATCCCGCGACGCGGGATCGAACGCAGTTTCATCGCCGACGAGGAGATCCGGCCGGCCGTGCGCGACGGTCAGCCTGGCTATCTGATCCGAGTGCGTCTGATGAGCTACCGCTCACTGCCGCTCTCGTGCATCGAGGACATCCAACTCAGCCTCGACGGCGCCCCGGTCGCGCCTGAGCGGATCACGTTCGTCTTGAACGGCCACGGGCACAAGCTCGGCGAGCTTGGCAAGCTCAGCCGGCTGTGGTGGTTCATCCTCGACACGGCGGATCTGTTCGTAGCGAGCGAGACGCCGCTGGCTCAAGGCGAGCATGCCGTCGAGGGCACGCTGGTCACTGTAGAGCCGTATGTCACAGGCGGCCGGTTCTCGTTCTACTACCCGTCATCCAAACGTCTGAGCGTGGCTGTTGAAGCCTAGGGGGCCGACGATGACACACACACAACCCTTCAAAGTCGGCTTGACGCTGCACAGCTTCACGAATGAGTATGTGTCGTTCGCCTTGTCGTTCGAGGATCTGCTCGAAAAGGCCGGGCAGCTCGGAGGCGGCATCGAGATCGTCGGGCCGTCACATCATCGCGGCTTCCCCGAGGTCAGCGACGAGTTCGAGCGCACGTTCAAGAGCGGCGTCGAGCGCTACGGCCTGACGCCCACGGCGTACGGAAGCTACGCCGATCCGTTCATGCTGCCCGACCGCAACCTGACGCCCGACGAGCTCTACGAGTACACGGTGCCGCAGATCAAGGGCGCGGCCAAGCTCGGGTTCCCGGTCGTCCGGCTGCAGTACTTCGCCTGGGTCGCGGCCGAGCGCCTTGTGCCGCTGGCCGAGAAGTTGAACCTCAAGCTCGGCTATGAGCTCCACGCGCCACTGATGATCGAAGCACCCGAGACGCAGAAGCTGCTTGAACAGATCCACAGCCTCGGCACCGATCGGCTCGGCCTCATCCCCGACACCAGCATCTTCGCGCGCCGGGTCTCCCCGTTCCACATCGACCGGGCCCGTGGGAGCGGCGTGCCCGAGAACTTGATCCAGCGCGCGCTGGAGCTGTGGAACGAACGCAAGTACAACGAGGAACAGGCGGTCGAGATCCTGCGCGCCGAGGGAGCCGACAAAAAGTCGGAGGCCGTGCTGGGCAGCTTCTGGGGCACATGTGGTTTCTCGGAGCCGGCGGCGCTGGCCGACATCGCGCCCCACCTCATCCACTTCCACGGCAAGTTCTACAGCATCGTCGACGGCGACGAGCCGGATCTGCGCTACGAGGAAGTGGTCAAGACTCTGCTGGACATCGGCTACACCGGCTGGATGTCGAGCGAGTACGAGGGCGGCCCGACAGACACGTTCGCCGTGGTACAGGCGCATCAGGCGATGGTGAAACGCTACATCTCGGAGCATCCGGGATCGTAGAGTACGGCTGGCGGAGAGCGGACCGCCGGCTACGGTCTGTTCTCCGCTAGCTACGGAAGACAAGAAAAGTGATTTTGTGATGCCCCCTACCTCGGCAGAGCCGGCACGGACGTCGTCGTTCAGATGGCTTGGCTCGGCGTTCTATCTCTTCTCGTTCCTGGCGAGCGGCGCTTACATGCCGTTCCTGTTCGTCTACTTCATCGAACTCGGGATCACGGGGCAACAAATCGGCTGGATCTCGATCCTGTCGCCGCTGATGATGCTGCTCCTCGCGACGCCCATCGCTTCGCTCGCCGATCGCCGGCGCTGGCGCGTACGGATCCTGCAGATCGCGCTAGCTGGTCAGGCCGGCATGATGTTCGTGCTCAGCCTGCCGCGAAGCTTCGGCTGGATCGCGGCGTGCATGCTGATCCTGGCTATCCTCGTCAGCCCGATCATGTCGGTGACTGATAGCCTTGTCGCCCGCATGGCGCAGCGTCTTGGCATCGACTTCGGCGGCATGCGGCTCTGGGGCTCGATCGGGTATGCGGTCAGCGCCCTGGGGTTCGGCGCGCTCTGGGGGTTTGTGGGCTTTGCGCCGATGTTCGTCGTCGGCCCCCTGTTCCTGCTGCCGCTGCTCTGGCTAGCCGGTCGGTTCGAGGAGCCCCCATCGAGCGATGTTCAGGCGCGCCAACCGACGCTCGCTCTCTTGCGCGCTCCTGGCCTGTTTCTGTTGTTGAGCGCGACCTTCCTGGCCGCGATCTCGAACAGCCTGTCGATGACCTTTGGCGGCATCTATGCGCGCTTTCTGGGCGGCGGCGACCTGTTGATCGGCCTGATGATCGCGTTCTCGGCGACATCCGAAATCGTGACGATGTATTTGAGCGAAAGGCTCCAGGAGTGGCTGGGTGGCAAGCCCCAGGCGCTGCTCGCGGCCTACGGGCTGATGGCCGTTGGCTATCTGGGCTGGATGCTGGTGCCAAACGCCACTGCACTGCTCGCGTTTTCGATCATCAAGGGCCTCGGCTATGGCCTGTGGCTCACGGTCACCGTACGCATGACGGTCGAGCGCACGCCCGAAGCCAGGGCGGCAACGGCCCAGTCGTTTTTGGCGGTCAGCATGTTCGGCCTCGCGCCGCTGATTGCCGGCCCTGTCGGCGGCTGGATCCACGACGCGTACGGCGCCGGCGCCGTGTTTGGGCTCGGTGTCCTGGCGCTCGGGTTGGCGGCCCTCATCGTCACCCTGCCGGCGCTGCGGGCGCCCAAGGCCCCGCAACCGGCGCCCTGAGCGCGGCGGGNNCCAGGGGTGCCTGCACGGATTGGCAGGTGCGTTTCTGTCGCGAATTTCGCGGATTTCGCAGCCGGGAGCCTACATGGCCGGAGGGGTATGTGCGCTCCCTCCTGACGGCTGATTGGGTGGCATCCGCGAAATCGGCTGAGAATCCCACGCTGCCCACTCGCCCGTGCACACCGACACACTGCGACTCCCGGATTTGCAGCCGGGCTGGTACCATTAGAAGAGGCCCCAATGTGTTTGGCCCAACCGCCCTTCGGCGGCCAGTATCCAGCTAAAGGAAACGTTTCATGTCTACCCCTCTTGCCGTACAACTGTATTCGCTGCGCGACGCGATGGCGCAGGATTTTGAGGGCACAATCCGCCGCGTGGCCGAGATCGGCTACGCCGGCGTCGAGACCGCGGGCTTCCCGGGCACCACGCCCGCAGCGGCGCGCAAGCTCTTCGATGAACTGGGTCTCAAAATCGCGTCCTGCCACGGGCCGGCGCCCGTCGGCGACACGCGTTCACAGGCCCTCGACCTGGCCGCGGCGCTGGGTGTCGGACGCTATGTGCTGCCCTTCAGCGACCCCAGCCTGTATACAAGCCTGGACGGGATTCGGCGCGTGGCCGAGCATCTCAATGCGTGTGCGGCCGAGATGCAAGCCCATGGCGTGCGCTTCGCGTACCACAACCACTGGTTCGAGTACACGCTCGTGGAGGGCAAGCCGGCGATGGAGCACCTGCTACCGCTGTTGACGCCCGATATCGAATTCGAACTCGATCTGTACTGGATCAAGGTCGGCGGGCAGGATCCGGCGGCCATGATCGCGAAACTGGGCGAGCGCGTGCCGATGCTCCACGTCAAAGACGGGCCGGCCACGACGCGCGAAGCCGGCCAGTTCGCTGTCGGCGACGGCGTCATGGGTTATCCGGCTCTGCTCGCGAACCACAATGCCGGGTGGCTCGTCGTCGAGCTCGACCAGTGCGACACCGACATGTTCACGGCCGTGACACGCAGCTTCAGCTTCCTGACCAGCACGGGGATCGCCCATGGCCGCCGCTGACCAGAGCCCCGCGGCGCTTGGCGTCGGCATCATCGGCTGCGGCAACATCAGCCCGACCTACCTCTCGCACCTATCGCGTTTCAAGATGCTGCGGGGTGTGGCTACGGCCGATATCATCCACTCGCGCGCCGAAGCGAGCGCCGCGATGTACGGCCTTCAGGCGCTCAGTGTGGACGCCCTGCTCGCCCGGCCCGATATCGACCTCGTGATCAATCTCACGCCGCCGCTTGTCCACGCCGAGATCTGCCATCGCGCCCTGGCCGCCGGCAAACACGTGCACACCGAGAAGCCGTTGGCCACGGATCGCGCTGATGGCCTGAAGACGCTGGCGCTGGCCGCCGAACGCGGGCTGCGCGTCGGCGCGGCGCCCGACACGTTCCTCGGCGCAGGCAGCCAGACCTGTCGCGCGCTGATCGATAACGGTGCTATCGGTCAGCCGTTGGCGGCCACGGCCTTCATGCTCAGCCGCGGCCCCGAGCCCTGGCATCCCGACCCCGAGTTCTTGTACAAGCCCGGCGGCGGCCCACTACTCGACATCGGCCCGTACTACATCACCACGTTCGTCAACTTGCTCGGGCCCGTGGCGCGGGTGAGCGCCGGCGCACGCGCCTCGTTTCCCGAGCGCGTGGTCGGCAGCGGCCCCAAGCAGGGCCAGCGCATCGTGGTCGAAACGCCGACACACATCTCGGGGACGCTCGAGTTCGAGAGCGGCGTCATCGCCACGCTGATCACGAGCTTTGATGTGAGCAGCCATCGCCTGCCCCCCATCGAGATCTACGGCAGCGAGGGCTCGATCGCCGTGCCTGACCCGAACACCTTTGGCGGCCCTGTACTGCTTCACGGGCGCGCCGACGACGACTGGCGCTCGATGCCGTTGACCCACGGCTACGACGACAACTCGCGCGGCCTGGGCGCCGCCGACATGGCAGTCGGCATCCAGAACGGACGCCCGCATCGAGCCTCAGGCGCGTTAGGCGCGCACGTGCTCGATGTCATGCTCAGCCTGCTCGAGTCGGCCGCCAGCGGCCAGCGGCTGACGATTGCCAGCCGGGTCGACCGGCCCGCGGCGATGGCGCCCGGGTTGAAGGACGGTGAGATCGATTGAGGCTGGGGCCCNNCGCCGGCCGATGGCCAGGCGCCGGGTCTTTCACGGCCTTGTGCAGGCTATAGCACATGCGGCCAGCTATCGTCGGGCCTGCCGGTGCGCCCGACCTGATCGAGGAAGCCGCTGACGATCTTGTACATCGTGTCGACCTCGACCAGGAAGGAGTCGTGGCCATAGGCGGCCACGAC
>DKKP01000023.1 GCA_002455335.1 Anaerolineales bacterium UBA6663
CCAACGCCCCATCGGCCCGACGCCACCCCCACGCCCAACGCCCCATCGGCCCGACGCGCGCATATCCGGCGCGATCACGGCCGCCGACGCCCGATCGGCCCGACGCCCTCACGCCTAGCGAGGCACCCGGCGGGGCCAAACGTGCTACAACTATTGGCAGACCCATCTCGACGGAGGACCCTATGCTCAGCCAGGCGATGCAAAAAGCAATCAACGAACAGATCAACCTTGAATTCGCGTCTTCATACGCCTACCTGGCCATGTCGGCGCATTTCGAGACCGCCAGCCTCCCGGGGTNNCACCGGAAGCCTCCCGGGGTTTGCGCAGTGGATGCGGCTTCAGTATCAGGAGGAAATCGAACATGCCATGCGTCTGTTCGATCACATCCATGACCGCGGCGGAGCCGTGCAACTCGCAGCGATCGCCGAACCCAAGGCCCGCTTCAAGTCAGCGCTCGAGGCGTTCGAGACCGCGCTCAAGCACGAGCAAAAGGTGACGGCCGCGATCCACAAGCTGTACGCCCTCGCCAAGAAGGAAGACGACTACGCAACGCAGGTGATGCTTGAGTGGTTTGTGCGCGAGCAGGTCGAGGAAGAGAAGAACGTCGGCCTCGCCGTCGATCAACTCAAGATGGCCGGCGACGACTCTGCCGCGCTGCTGATGCTTGATGATCGCTTTGGCCAGCGCGCGCCGGACGAAGCGGAGAGCGAAGAAGCGTAATGCGGGGAGCGTAATGCGGGGAGCGACGGTCATGCTGCGCCATCGCTCCCCGCCCTACGCGTTCAGGTCACCCCTCACACACGCGCCCCTTGCGCCGCCGGACTCCGGCAAGCACGGCCGCGAACTTATCGATCACCCAATCGACATCCTCCTGGCTGACCCAGGCGTGGGTGACCAGCCGGAAGCCGTAAGGCCCCGGATCAAGCACGATGCCGTCGCCCTTGAGCGCCTCCGCCACCTGCGGACCCGTGATCCGGCGAGACGGATCGAGGGCGAGGTAGACCATGTTGGTCTCAGGCGCCGGGTTCTCGACTACCAGCCCGGGCAGATCCGCCAGCCCGGCCGCCAACCGACGGGCATTGGCGTGATCATCCTCGAGCCGCTCGATCATCGTGTCGAGCGACACGAGCCCGGCGGCCGCGATGACACCCGCCTGGCGCATCCCGCCGCCGACCATCTTGCGATAGCGTCGCGCTTCATCGATCAGTTCAGCGTCACCGCAGAGCATTGAGCCAACAGGGGCGCCCAATCCCTTCGAGAGACAGAACATGACCGAATCGACGTGTTGCGTCAGCGCGGTAGCGGGCTGCCCGAGCGCGACGACGGCGTTGAACAACCGCGCGCCGTCCAGATGCACCTTCAGCCCGTAGCGGTCGGCCAGCGCACGCGTCGCGGCCATCGCCTCGAGTGGCACGACCACACCGCCACAGATATTCTGGGTGTTCTCGAGGCAGATCAGGCGCGTCCTCGGATGATGCACGTCAGCGTCGCGGATAATGGCCTCGATAGCGGCGATCGCCAGCGAGCCATCTGCCTGATTGGGCACGGCGGCAGCCTGCGCGCCGACCAGCGCGGCAAGCCCGCCAACCTCGTTGAGGTAGATGTGCGACTTATCGCCGACGACCACCTCGACCCCGCGATGGCCCGCGCAGTGCACCATGAGCGCGAGCAGGTTCCCCATCGTGCCCGATGGGACGAACAGCGCCGCTGCCTTGCCGGTCAGCTCGGCCGCGCGCGCCTCGAGCCGGTTGACCGTCGGGTCGTCACGATAGACGTCGTCGCCGACCTCGGCCGCCGCCATGGCGTGGCGCATCTCGGGCGTGGGCACAGTAACCGTGTCGCTACGCAGATCGATCAAGCCGTTCTCGAAAGCCATGTGGATGTCCAGTGCGCTGCGCCTGTCTCGGCCCAGCGTGTTCAGATTGAGATCAGGGAATGGGCGTGCCCTGCAATGTCTGCCAGAGTGAGTAGGCGCCGCCGGCGATCAGCGACGTCCAGAAGGCTGCCATGACCACCTGCCAAAGACAACCCAGCCCCGTGACGGCAAGTGCCCCAACGGCCCAACGCAAGACGCCAGGGGCCGCGCGCCGACGACGCATCACAAGGCTGATCACGGTCGTGCCGATAGCGATCCCAAGGAAGGGCAGACCGAGGATTGTGGTGCCGGGTAATGGCAGGGCCGAGAACACAAGCCAGATCCCGGCGAATACCAGGCCCACGATTGCCCAGCGGCGAGCCGTGTTCGGAGGCTGAGGCTCGGACGTGGCGCTCGGGATCATCGGAATCGGCTCGGCCGTGTTGCTCGCAGTTCTGCGGCTCAATACTTGCGCACAAGCGCCTTGTACAGATCCGGCTCGCGATTCTGCAGGGTCTGGAATTCCTCGCGTCGCTGACGCACCTCACGCAGGTCGATGCGCGCGACGGCGTAGCCCTCGGCCGGCTCATTCGTCTTGGGGTCGACCTCGCCCGACATGGTCGCATAGACCTGGCCGCGCGGGCCGACGATCATCGAATCGCCGAAGAACGAATAGGTGACGTCGTCGCCGACGCGGTTGGAGGCCGCCACGAACATGGCGTTCTCGTAGGCGCGCGCCAGACAGTAGGTGCGCCACTCATCCTGGTGCGGCTTCTCGTAACTGCCGCAAACCACGAGCAGCTCCGCGCCCTCGAGCGCGAGCGCCCGCGCCGCCTCCGGGAAAGCCAGGTCGTAGCCCATGAGCAGCCCAACGTTGCCAAAGGTCGTCTCGAAGACCGGGTACTTGAAGCCGGCCCGGAAGGTCATACGCTCTTCACCTTTTAGGTGAGTCTTTCGGTAGTCGCCGATGATCTCGCCATCCGGCCCGATCAGCACTGCCGAATCGAAGATGATCGACTCGACCTTCTCCTTCGACGGCAGACCAAAGGCAATGTGCACGCCAAACTCCTGCGCCCGCTGCGACAACACGCCAGTCGATACGCCCGGGACGCGCTGAGCCATATCGACGAAGCGCACGCCGCACTCGTAACCGGTCGTGATCAGTTCCGGGAAGACGATCAGATCGACCTTCTGCTGGCTGGCGATCTGAGCGACCAGATCCGACATCCGGGCGAGGTTCTCTTCCATCTCGCCCAATTTGGGCTTCATCTGGACCGTGGCGACTGTGACTTCTCTCATGGGGGTTCTCTTTCAGCAACTCAGCAGAATGACGTTCACGGATGCTCGAGTGGCTCCAGGCATGCTCAAACCGGCCAAAGCGTCCGTTTTCGCGCGAATTGTATCATCCACGCAAGAAATCGAACAGGTGTTCCATATCGGTTGGAATTGGTGCTTCGAAGGTCACGGGCTTACGTTTTCCGGGCAGGGTGAGGGTCAGTCGGGCGGCGTGCAGGCACTGCCGCTTGATCGGCAGCGAGGGTTTGGCATGTCCGTAGACAGTGTCACCCACGATCGGGCACTTCAGATAGGCGAAGTGAACCCGGATCTGGTGGGTGCGCCCCGTCAGCAGGTTGACCTCGACCCAGCTGTGCTTGCCGCGTCCGCGTGTCTCGAACGGCTCGAGCACCCGGTACTCGGTGATCGCCATTCGTCCTTTGGCCGCCGGGACCACGGCCATCCGTTGTCTGTCACGAAGGTCGCGCCCGATGGCGGCCTCGATCCGGCCGGTCTCGGTGGGCGGCCAGCCGTCGAGGAGGGCGTTGTAGATCTTGATGATCCGCCGATCGGCGAACTTGGCCTGCAGATCCCGATGGGCGCGATCGTTCTTGGCGATCAGGATCAGGCCGGACGTGTCTTTGTCGAGCCGATGCACGATCCCGGGCCGCGCCTCGTCGCCGACGCCCTCGAGCTCGGGGTCGTGGCCGAGGACGGCGTTGACCAACGTCCCCGAGGCGTGCCCGGCGCCAGGGTGCACGACCATGCCCGGCGGTTTGTTGATCACGATCACATCGACGTTCTCGAAGACGATGTCGAGCGGGATATCCTCAGCCACCGCTGTCGTCGGCGCCGGGGCCGGGATGTCGACCGTGATCGACACGCCAGCCGCCACGCTTGCCGCCGGTTTGACAACGACCTGTCCGGCCACGATCACATGGCCGTTCTCGATCAGGCGCTGCGCCTGATTGCGTGAAACGTCCGGCACCTGGGCGACAACGTGTCGATCGAGTCGATCAGGGTTGAGTGTCTGGAAGGTGTGAACCATCTCGCTCCGCCGGGCTCAAGAGCATCGCCAATACCATCAAGACGACGCCGATGGTGATCGAGGCATCTGCCACGTTGAAGATCGGGGCGTTCCAGATCCCGAGCAGGCTGATGAAGTCGGTCACCGGGCCGAAGAGTAGTCGATCGATCAGGTTACCCAACGCCCCGCCCAACTGTAACCCAAGGATCAGGCGCAAGGCCCAGGCCTCCTCGGTGATCTTGAACGAGTAATACACGATCGCCGTCGAGACCACGATCGCCACGATCGTGAACACCGTACCGCCGGTCTGGAACATCCCAAAAGCGGCGCCCGTGTTCTGGATGTGCAGCAGTCGGGCCCAATCGCCGAAACCCGGGAAGAGGTCGAACGCCTGCCCCACGGGCAGATTGGCCCGTATCCAGGCCTTGGTCCACTGATCCACGGCGATCACAACGACTGCCGTCAGATAGATCAGCACGTTTCTAAAAATGAGTTTCATGGTCCTCTAGTTCCAGGGCGCCGAGCTGGCGCCCCACCAACGCAATCTATCCATTTTATCGTATCCCCCAGTGGGCGTGCACGATCAACGCACTGTGACTTGCCTGTGCACACGCTGCATCTCGGTTGACATCGCCCGGAGGGCGGGAGTACAATGCCGACGGATTCAGGATCGAGAGTAGAAATGGACGCTGGACCTAGTTCGCACAAACAGACGCTTTCCCCCCGCCCCTGATAGGCCTTCGGAGCCTGCCCCGCTGTCCCGCCCTTAAGCTGCGCCCGACAACGTGACCCGCCCCCGACCGCCTCTCCGGTGGCGGGATGGGCTTGGCCAATCTGGCCGAGCCGAGCTGATGGTATAGGTTGCCATCAGATGCGGAGGTGGCGCATGAATCAGCTGATCATCGACGATGCCGTCGAGCGTGTCCGCGCAGCCCTCGAAGCCGGGCAGATCGAGGACGCGATCGGGTATCTCAATACGCTCCACCCGGCCGACCGCGCTGAGACATTCGCGGACCTCGAAATCGAAGACCAGCACGAGCTGCTCCCAAGGCTCGATGCCGAGTCGACGGCCGAGATCTTTGAAGAACTCGAAGACGACGACGCGCTGGCCGCCACGCGCCACCTGACCTCAGCCCAACTGGCCGATGTGCTCGACGAGATGGACCCGGATGCGGCCGCCGACCTGCTCGGCGACCTGCCGCCCGATCAAGCCGCCTCCGCGTTGGCCGAGATGGAGGAGGCCGACGACGTCCGGCCGCTGCTTGCCTACGAGGACGACACGGCCGGCGGCCTGATGACGCCCGAGTTCTTCGCGCTCCGCGAAGGCATGACCGCCCAGCAAGCGATCGCGTTCCTCAGGAGCCGCGATCTCGATGCCGAGACACCGTATTACCTTTACGTCGTCGATGCGCAAGACCGACTCGTCGGCGTGCTTGGGCTGCGGGCGCTGATCACGTCGCTTCCAGAGACCGTGGTCGCGGATGTCATGCAGCGCGCCATCCGCACTGTGCAGGCGGGCACCGACCAGGAAGAGGTCGCCAACCTGATGACGAAGTACAGCCTCCTGGCGCTCCCGGTCGTGGACGCCGACGGGAAGCTGGCGGGCGTGATCCGCTCGAGCGACATCGCCCACGTCATCGAGGAAGAAGCCACCGAAGACATCCATCGTCTGTCGAACATCTCGTCGGACGGCGACCTCGGGCCCTGGAGCCCCGTGCGCACCTCCGTGCAGCGCCGTCTTCCGTGGCTGTACGTCAATCTCTTCACGGCGTTTCTTGCTGCCTGGGTGGTCAGCCAGTTTGAGGCGACCATTGCCCAGTTGGCTGTACTCGCGGTCTTTCAATCGATTGTGGCCGGCCAGGGCGGCAACGCCGGCACTCAGACGCTGGCGATCATGGTGCGCGGCCTGGCGGTCGGCGAAATCGAGATCCGCGACGTCGGGCCGGCCCTGGTGCGCGAGATCGGGATCGGGCTCCTTCACGGGCTCGCGGTCGGCACTGCCGTCGGCATCGGCGCGTACTTGTGGAAGGGGATCCCGTTTCTTGGGGTCGTCATCGGGCTTTCGATGGCCGGCAACATGGTTGCGGCGGGGATGGCGGGCACGCTTGTGCCGCTCACCCTCAAGTCGCTCAAGCTCGACCCGGCATTGGCGTCATCGGTACTTGTGACCGCCGTCACCGACACGGTCGGGTTCGGGCTCTTCCTCGGTCTGGCGACGGCCTTCTTGCCCTTGCTAAAACCGGTCTAGGCGATCAACATGGCATCGCCAAACGAAAAGAAACGGTATCCCTGCGACTTGGCTTCTTCATAGGCCGCAAGGATGCGCTCACGCCCGGCCAGCGCCGACACCAGCATCAACAGCGTCGACTTGGGAAGATGGAAGTTCGTGATCAACCCGTCGATCACGCGCCACTTGTAACCGGGTTGAATGAACAGATCCACGACGCCCTCAAACGTTTGAAGCGCCCCACCCTGCGCCGCCGCCTCGAGCGTGCGTGTAGTCGTCGTTCCTACGGCGATCACGCGTCCGCCGGCCGCCCGGGTCGCGGCGATCGTTGTGACCGTCTCGGCCGGCACAGTGCACCACTCGCCGTGCATGTGATGTTGGCTGAGATCCTCGCCCTTGACTGGTTGAAACGTGTCGGAGCCCACGTGCAACGTGACCTCCGCCCGCCCGATCCCGGCAGCAGCGAGGCGCGTCAGCAACTCGGGTGTGAAGTGCAGACCGGCTGTGGGCGCAGCCGCTGAACCCGGGTTGTGGGCATAGACGGTCTGGTAACGCTCCGGATCCGTCAACCGGGTATGGATATAGGGCGGCAGCGGCATCTCGCCGGCCTGGCTCAGATAACCCCGAATATCGTCGGAGAACGCTACGACGCGCCGGGGACCCTCGAGCACGTCGACCACTTCGGCCGTCACCGGCGCAGCATCGAGCGCGTACCGCGTCCCGACGCGAGCGCCCTTGCCACCGACGAAACACTCCCACGACGTTCGATCGATCTGGCTCAGCAACAGGATCTCGCCTCGGCCACCTGTGGATTTATGCACCGCGAGCCGCGCCGGGATCACGCGCGTATTGTTGAAGACCAACAGATCCCCGGGCCTGAGTAGCGTCGGTAATTCGTGGAAAACGCGATGGCCCACCGTATCGTCTTCGCGCGGGAGCAGAAGCAACCGCGACGAGTCGCGCGGCTCGATCGGGGTCTGCGCGATGAAACCCTCGGGGAGGTCGTAATCGAAATCAGAGAGGCGCATGGCTAGGGTCAGCGTCGCCCGAACCAGGCGATCAGGTTCACAACCACGGTCAGGACAAGGCTGATCACGATCGAGGTCGCCAGAGGAATCGATACGCGAAACCCGTCGCTGCCGAAGGCGAAGTCGCCCGGTAGGCGCCCGAACGGCAGGTTGAGCCGCGTGAGGCCCCAGACCAGGCCTCCCAACACGACCAGGCCCAGGCCGATCAACACGAGTGCGCGCCCCAGCTGGCTGCCATCCATCTGAAACGGCCTCACATCAAACGCGGCTGCTCGCCGACAGGCGGCGGCTCGATGCCCAGATGCACGTATGCCGCGCGCGTCGCCGTTCGACCCCGCGGCGTGCGATCGAGAAAACCCCTCTGCAGCAGATAGGGCTCAACCACGTCCATGATCGTGTCGGCCTCCTCGCTGATCGCGGCCGCGATCGTCTCGAGCCCGACCGGGCCGCCGCCGTACTTCTCGATGATGGCCTTGAGCACGCGGCGGTCGATCTCGTCGAGGCCGAGCGGATCGACCTCGAGCAGGTCGAGGGCCTCGGCCGCCACAGCGGGCGTGATCACGCCGGAGGCGCGCACCTGAGCGTAATCGCGGACGCGCTTGAGCAGCCGCAGCGCGACGCGTGGCGTGCCACGCGCCCGACGCGCGACCTCGGAGACTCCGCCCGGCTCGGCCGGCGCCTCGAGCAAACGCGCCGCGCGCCCGACGATCGACTCCATCGCCGGCTGGTCGTAATAGTCAAGCCGGAACGTCGCGCCAAAGCGTGCGCGCAGGGGCGCCGTCATCAGCGCCAGCCGGGTCGTCGCGCCGATGACCGTGAACCTCGGCAGCGAAAGTCGGATGCTGCGCGCGCTCGGCCCCTTGCCGATCACGATATCGAGCGCGTAGTCCTCCATCGCCGGGTAGAGCACTTCTTCGATCGCACGCCCGAGGCGATGGATCTCGTCGATGAAGAGGATGTCGCCGGCGCGCAGGTTTGTCAGAATCGAGGCCAGATCGCCCGGACGTTCGATGGCGGGCCCGGCAGTCACTTTGACATTGACGCCCATCTCATTGGCGATCACGTGTGAGAGCGTGGTCTTGCCCAGGCCCGGGGGGCCGTAAAACAACACGTGATCGAGCGGCTCTTTACGCCCGCGCGCCGCGTCGATCAGGATGCCCAGATTCTCCCGAACTTTGTCCTGCCCGACAATGTCGCCGAGCTTCTTGGGCCGCAGCGCGTAATCGACATCTTCGGGCTTCTTTTCCGGTCCAAGCAGGCGCTCATTTGTTTCAGTCATTGGCTCGATTATACGGCGAATGCAGGTGGAGGATGGGAGCGGAGAAGGGATCGGGCTGAACCCGAGCGCCGCTTCGCTTCCATCTCCCACCTGCATTCGATCCGGTCAAGTACAATGGGCCAACTCACCTCGGAGAAACCCATGAGCGACAACGTCTTCCCCTCGAAGCACCCGCTGGTGGCTCACAAGCTGGCGCTTTTGCGCAGCGTCGAGACCCAGCCCAAGAAGTTCCGCGAATTGGTGCGCGAGATCTCGATCTTGCTGGCTTATGAGGCCACGGCGGATCTCGACCTCAAACCGGTCGAGGTCACCACGCCGATGGGCCAAACGATCGGTCAGGAGCTCACCTATGACATCGGGCTCGTGCCGATCTTGCGGGCCGGCCTGGGGATGGTCGAGGGCGTCTGGGAGATGGTGCCGCAGGCCGAGGTCTGGCACATCGGGCTCAAGCGCAATGAGCGCACGCTCGAGCCGATGCAGTACTACGCCGTCAAACCGGTCGAACCACACGTGCAGGTTTGTTTGATGCTCGACCCGATGCTGGCCACCGGCGGCTCGGCCTCGGCCGCGATCACGCTGCTCAAGTCGTGGGGCGTCAAACGCGTCAAATATCTGGGCCTGATCGCGGCGCCCGAAGGGATCGCGCGGCTGCAGGTCGACCACCCGGACGTGCCGATCCACATCGGTGCGGTCGACAGCCACCTGAATGAGGTCGGCTACATCGTGCCCGGCCTCGGCGACGCCGGCGACCGCATGTACGGGACCAAGTAGGCTTAACCCGGCGTTCACCTTTTGCGGTGGCGGCGGCCCGCAGTTAACCTTTGCCGAACGGGATGTTGCGCAGGGTGCGGCGTTCGAGGTCCCTTCCATGCTGCGCAACGTCATCCTGCTGGGCATCTGCATCGGCTCCGCCACCTCGGTGCCGATCCTCTACCAGGCCAATCCGGAGAGCTTCCACCGCCTTTCCGGGATGGTGACCGGGTCGGCGCCGCAAGAGGAAAGCCGGATCGAGACCGTCCAGCGGATCGGACGGGGCGGCGGTCCGGTCTCCAACCCTTCGGCGCGCAAGGTCAGCCTCGAGGCCGACGGGCGCGGGCATTTCCTGGGCGAGTTCAGGATCAACGGCCGGGCGGTCACGGCGATGGTCGACACGGGGGCCACCGTGGTGGCGATGAACCTGTCGACGGCGCGCAGGGCGGGAATCAGCGTCGGACCGAAGGATTTCCGCCACAAGGTGACGACGGCGAACGGCGAGGTGCGGGCGGCGGCGGCGACGATCGCCACCATGCAGATCGGCCGCATCGCCATCGACAATGTCGAGGCGCTGGTGCTGGAGGACAAGGCGCTGAGCGGCACGCTGGTCGGCGTCAGCTTCCTCAACAGGCTGTCGCGCTATCAGGTCGAGAACGGGACGCTGATGCTGGCGCAGTAGGGGCTGTTGGCGTAGGCGCCCCCTCCACCACTTCGTGNNGTCGACGGACGCGATGGGCCTATGCGATAGGCGGCAGCGACAGCGGCGGCGGCTTTTCGCGCATCGGAATCGGTGCGCGCATGGACAACGGCCAGCGGATCGCCCTTCGCGAACTCGAAACCGACCGGCGCGAGGCGCGTGAGGCCGACCGCATGATCGACGTGGTCGCCCGGCCGCGTGCGGCCGCCGCCCAGCGCCACCACCGCCAGGCCTATGTCGC
>DKKP01000264.1 GCA_002455335.1 Anaerolineales bacterium UBA6663
GGTCGCGATCGCCACGGCCGGCCCGACCCTGCCCCCGCCGACGCGCACATCACCGCCGCCAACCGCCACGGTGCCACCGCCGACAGCGATCCCGCCGAGCATCACGCCGACGCTCGTGCCGCCGACTGCCACCCCGACAACCGGGCCGACGCTGGCCGTCACCCTGATCATCCCTAGATTGACGCTGATCGTGCCCAACCCGACGCTGATCATCCCGATCCTGCCCACGTCGACCAAGTCGGGCCGCAGCGCCGCGATCACGGGGATCGCGCTAGACGGCGACATCTACTACGTCAATTACGTGGTGAATGGGTTTACGCAGTCACTCTCGGGCAGCCACGTGCATTTCTTCTTCAACACGGTGTCGCCGGCCCAGGCCGGTGTGCCCGGCGGCGGGCCGTGGATCCTCTACGCCGGCCCCAACCCCTTCGCAGGCTATCGCGTCAGCGATCGCCCTGACGGCGCCACCCAGATGTGCATCCTCGTGGCCAATGCCGATCACTCGGTCGAGCAGGGGACAGGGAATTGCTGGAACCTGCCTTAGGCTTTCATGCTCACCGACGGACAATCGGCAAATACGTGAGGCGGGCGGTGGGCCTGACCGTCACCGTGTCGGTCAGCAGCGGCGTGCCGGCGAGCATGGCCGTGAGCGTGACCGTGTAGGGCACGTCGTTCGTCAGGCCGGTCAACGTGTGGGCGCGCGCGGTGTTGGCGATGCCCGTGATGGGCGAGGGCTGATCGCCAGCCGGACCGGTGTAGCTGATCCTCCAGGTGCTGGTGATCGGCAGGGTTGCGCTGACGCTCCATCCGAGCCTCAGGCTGCCATCCCCGGGCGCAACCCACAACGCAAGCGCGGGCACGAACTCGTAGGCGCCCACGTCGTAAGCCGCCCCCCTGGGCCGTACCACACCATCCCTATCCGCGACGACCTGCGCCAGAGCGAGGCCGGAGTCGATCGCCGCCGAATCGCCCCCCAGATGAAAATCCCCTGCCGCGCCGTTGACGAAATGCGGGTTGCCGGTGATGGGGGCGGTATCGGACGCGTTGGTGAGCCTGGCCGGCGCCGGCCAATACAGGTTGTGGTCCACCACCGGCGTCACGTCGGTGCGCTGATTGTCGATATGTTTGGCGCTTGCCTGACTTCCCAGATCGATCAGGTTGTTCCGCAGATACAGGGTCTGGAGCGTCCCAGGCCCGTAGATCAGGATCCCGCCCAGGCCGTTGTTGACCAGGGTGTTGTGATCGATCGAGATCGCACGCGCGTCGGATGAGAGGTTGATCCCGGCCACCGGGTTGTTGAAAAAGAGGTTGTTGCGGACGACGACGTTCTCGATCCGCGCCCCGTCGCTGGCGGCAAGGATCAGCCCCGAGCGCTGCTCGGATTCGTAAGCGACGTTCCCCTCGATCACGACGTCCTTGATCAGCCGTGTGAAAGTCGATGGGTCCTCGCTGCGGCGTTGATCGAAAACATGGATGCCATAGCCCGTCATCCCGCGCGCCAGATTGTTGCGCAGGGTGATGTTCGTCCCGTGGTGTATGTAGTAGCAGTGCCCTTGCGTCCCCTGGGTGTTGCCCTCGATGTCGCACACGTTGCCTTCGAGCAGGATGTTGTTCCCCTCGGTGCTGATGGCGTCGTAGGCGTAGCCAGATCCGGTGAACCGGTTGCTGACCAGCTGGATCGTCGTGCGGTCGAGGCCCCAGATGGCGATCGACTTTCCGTTGGTGAAGCGCAGGCCCTCGATGCGCAGATAGTCGCATGAGATGTAGAGCGAACGTACTGCGTTGGTAAACAGCGGCGCCTCGCCGGGGTACGCGCGGATCGTGACCAACCCGCCGGCTGCCGAGCCGCAATGCCCGTAATCCGACCGCAGCCAGATCTCGCCTTCGGTGTACGTGCCGCCGCGCACCAGCACCGTGTCGCCCGGCTCAGCCGTCTCCCCGGCGTGTTGCAGTGTCGCCCACGGTTGGCTGAACGTGCCGGGGCTGCTGTCGGAGCCTGTGGTCGCGACGTAGTACGTGCGCGGCTGCGCCTGCGCGACAGGCGCGGGCCCGAACGTCGTGATAAGCCCAACCACCACCAGCCACTGACGAAGACTGCGTTTCATGTTCACCGCCTGAGGACGGGCAGGTACAACCGCTGCGGCAAGATCGCGAACGATTGCACCACGCGCGTGACGTTGCCCTGCCCATCGCGCACCTGCGCGTACAGGCGGGCCGCTGCCGCGCTCGTCAGCGGCGCAGGCAGCATGATGGTGAAGATGCCGTCGCCCGTCGGCTGCGCCAGGTCGGCCAGCTGCGCGCCCGGAGCGCGGCCGGCGATGGCGATCGTGGCCGTGATCGACAGCGAGCCGGGCTGGATGCCGGTGTAGGCGTCAGCCACGCCCACGCGGATGGCGCTGAGCGGCGCGCTGCTCAACCCGGGGCGCGGCGCGCTGACCGTCAACGTCGGGCGCACGTCGTCAACGAACCAGCCGTAGTTCTCATTGGCCGTGCCCTCGCCGGTGTTGATCGGGCAGCCCAGGTCGACCCAGCGCGCGAGCGTGATCTTCTGATCCGCCGTCAGGGTCGACATCCCGCCCGCCGGATGTGCGGTCGAGGGGATGAAATCGAGGTCGGCGTCATTGATCTGTGCGCCCGGTGGTAGCGTGGCCGCATCCCCCGGCACGCTTTCGGTGGGGTGGTCGGCGTTGCTCCACCCGTCGAGCCGGGCACCGAAGATCTTCCAGATCAGCAGGCTGCGCCGGCTCTGGAACAGCCGCACGTAACGGCTGGCATTGGTTTGCCGCCAGTACGCATCGTTGCCGTAGGTCACCAGCGGCTGGTAGCCCCAGGTCGCGCCCTGATCGCGGCACAGCCGCATGTAATCGCCCGGCGCGCTGAGGTACGTGAAGTCGCCGATGTCGTAAAGCGCGTGATCGTCGAGCTTCAAGTTGCCGGGCGGGTTGCTGCCACTGTGGCAGCTCACGCACTGGGTCTGGAGGATCGGCCGCACGTCGCGATAGAACTCGACGTTGACCACCGGCGCATCGACGGTGCGCGTGATGGGGTTGCCGCCGGTATCGTGGGTGACCAGAGGCGTAACCTGGCTCAGATCCAGCACGTTGTAGTCCGGCTGCGCGGCAGCGGTCTGCTCGAAGTCGAGCGGCTGCTGGCTGTGTGCGTGGCAGCCGCCGCAGTCGTAGCGCGCCTCGCCGGGCCGCACCTGATGCCAGGTCTGGGCCATCGTCAGCACCATGCCGTTGCGGTCGAGCATCTGGAAGGTCAGCGGCGTATCGGCGGGCACGCGGGCCAGGAAGCTGGTGTCGGGGTTGCCCTCCGGGTCGAGGATCGGGTTGCCCTGGGCGTCGAACTTGCGCAACGCGATCTCACCCAGGATGCGCAGCTTCTCGTTGACCCAGTTGAAGAAGTGCTGGCCGTTGTGCGGGCCGTAGCTGCGGTGGGTGTTGGGCTCCATCAGGAGCACACGCACGGCCCAGATGTCGGCATCGGTGTACCGCCCCGCCTCCGCGCCCTGCTGGAACCAGTTGAAGCTCTGGCCGTTCTCGGCGGTGTTGAAGGCATCCAGCCCGCCCCAGCGGTTATTGGCGTTGTTGCCCGGGAAGCTCTCGCGTTTGTAGAAGCTGCTCGTGCCGATCAGGCCGTATGGGGTGCCGGCGGGGAGCAGATCGGGGTGCTCGGCGCCGTCGTTGGGCAGCCAGGGGAGGTCGGCCGGCTGGCCAACCCCGTGCACGGCCGAGTACGGCACCACAGCCCGCGGCCAGACCTCGTTGTACTGCGGGAGGTTTTTGATCGGCACCAGTTGGCTCGGGCTGCTGACGGCGTTCCCGCCAGGGATCAGGTACAGCCCGGCGTCCACGGCTGGCAGGTCATCGGGCCGGTCGAGGACATTGGCCGGACCGACGGTATAAGCCACGAGCAGGTCGTTGTTGGGCGCGGCCGATGGATGCGTGAACTTGCCCAGGCGCAGCGCGTTATTGCACGTTGCGGCGCCGCCGGGGCAGGGCGCGGCCTCATCATTCGCAGTTGTGAAGGGCGTGATCGAGACCAGGCCCCTTGGCGTGAACGGCATCCGGAAGGGATAGACGAAACCGCCGCCGACCGTTTGGGTGATGGGTGGGTTCTGCGCGAGGTTCGCCGGATGGAAGCGCGCCATGCCGGGCGCAAAATCGGTCGGGAAGCGATACAGCGCGCCGAAGCCCCAGTTGTTCAGGTTGTAGTAGTCCTCGACCACGATATCGCCGTCGCCAAGCTGCGTGGCGAAGTGGAACGATCCGGCCTCCTTGAACGAACTGACTAGCGGCTCCCAGGTACGGCCATCGGGTTTGATCGCCCACAGGCCCCAGTTGCGCGAGTCGCGCAGGCCCTGCGTCTCGAAGCTGCTGAACATCACCCGGCCGTCGGCCAGCGGCGTCGGGTGCAGGGTGCTACCGATGGTCATCGGGGCGATGGCCGTGACGTTGCCCCCATCCCAATCCATGACGTACAGCTGCAGGGTCGGGTTGGTGTAGCCTTTGGGCGGGATGAAGCCGTTGCGATTGCTGGCGAAGATGATCCTGCCCCCGGGCAGCGGCGCCGGGCCGAGGTTGAGGATGCCGTAGCCGAGCCGGTTGTATTGCTCAGACGGGTTGACCGGGTTCGACTCGAGCCAGTTGCCCGCGCCGGTGTTGGGTGTGAACTCCTGAAAAGTCAGCCGTTGAGTCTGCCGCGATCCGAGGTGCATGCGGTAGATATCGGCCCCTTGATAAGGGAGATTGCCGCGCTGCGTGTTCAGCTGCCCGGGAGTGACATCCGGGAAGAAGCTGTAGAACACGTATTGCCCATCGAAGGAGATGAACGGGTCGGTGACCGCGCCGTTCGTCGTGTCAACGAGTACTTCCTCGCGGCCATCCGGATGCAGCAACATCAGATCTGAGCCCGGCTCGATCGTGCCCGGGTGGAAGACCTCGGGCCAAACGGTGTGGGTTGCGTCGCCCTTGCGCGGCTGCCGGATGTAGACGATGTCGTACGACACGCCGGGCGCGGAGAGCGCCGGTTGCGCATTCAACGCGCCCAAGCTCAGACCGACCAGACCCAACCCCAGGACGAAGCGGAATGCCAGCTGCATAAGGCCTCCAAACGTGACGGTCTCTTTGTCGTCTGTTTTTGGTGTGTCCACCCGACGCCTGGGGGGCGCGAAGGGGGCGCACCGCTGCCCCACCCCGGCACGCCGGCCAACACAGGCGGCGGCAGACACCGCCTCGCGCCGAGCTGCCGGCAACCATCCGGCGTGCCTTCACGATTGATTCGCAAACGCGGTGGCTGGCACCCAGGGCTGCGCGGCATAGGGCATGCCACGTGGTTACTCAGTATAGGGTTCGGCTGGGCTGTTGTGAGCGAGGGGAGTACGAAGTGCGGAGGCCGGGCCTGAAAATCACCTATGTCGGCAACAACGAATGTGCGGAGCCGCACGCCTGCCACTCACGAGTGGCTGCCTATATCTTAGCGTCGCTGTCGCCGGGTGCCGGTCGATGCTGTGCGGCAATCGAGACGGGCCAGGCTCGACACTGACCCAGTTGGGTTCACTTCAGGGTGTGACCGCGATCTGCACCCGACGTCCCTCGCTAACTCAAAATGAGATTGCTGCTCGGATCAAATGGTCGGGCCCTCTTTACCCCCTTCGAGCAGCAACTCGCCAAGCCGACGCACGGCTGCCCGCAAACCCTCCGGCGCCCTGGCCTGAAACGCGAATGGCAGGGCTGCCAGTTCGCGCACCAACCAGTCGTAGTTGTCGGTCGCGCCGCGGAGCCGGGTGCCCTCGCCCTGCGGCTCGAGAACGCCCACGGGCCTTCGCAGCGCGCGCTGGGCTGTCGCCAGATCGGCGTCAAGCCAGGCCTCAAAAGGGTGCGCACGCGGCAGGCTCGCCCAGGCCTCGTCGAGATACGCGAGCACATCGAACCCCTGCGGCCGAGCGAAGCGCTGTCCGCCCAATACGTTCAGGAGCTCGATGCGATCGAGCCGAAAAGTCCGCGGACCGTGCCGCAGGCTGCAGTGCCCGACCATGTACCAGTGTCGATCGCGATAGGCGAGCCCATATGGGTCGACGTCGCGCTCGGTCACATCGCCGCCGGCCGCCCGATAACGCAGCGTCACGCGCAGACGCTCATGGGCCGCCCGGCTGAGCTCGAACAAGATCGCGGCTGCGACCTGAACGCCGGGCTCATGCGTGTCGAGCGCGACGGTTTCGCTGAAGGCGCGCACGCGAAGCCGCAACTCGGGCGGCAAGACGCGCTCGAGCTTAGCCCGCGCGCTCTCGGTCGCGACAGCACCCTCGGCCAGGCCCAGTTGCCGCGAACTGAGCAGGCCGAGGGCCAACGCCAGCGCTTCGTCGTTGCTGAACATCAACGGTGGTAGCTTCGCGCCTTCGCCCCAGGTGTAGGCGCCGTGTCGCCCCCGCTCGGCCACGATCGGGATCCCCAAATCCTGCAGCATCGTCACGTAACGGCGCAGCGTGCGCCCATCGACCTCGAGCCGCCGCGCTAACTCGGGCCCGGTCATCCGGCCATGGACCTGAAGAAGCTCAAGGACAGCCAGCACGCGCGATGTGGGGTGGTACATATTTTCTAGTCTAGCACATAAACAGGGCGGTTTTCGCCCTGTTATCGCACTAAGATAAGTGGACGAACACACAGAGGTACCGTTATGTCACTCAAGATCTATATCGAATCAGGGGAGGTCGGGCCGTCGCTGCCGACGCGAAAGACCAGGCCCGCAGGGTCCGGCCTCGCCGCCTGGCTGCTGTCGAGTCTGGGCCGTCTGAGCCGCTGGTGGTCGCCCCGGTGACCACGAACAAGGCCCCGGAGTCGCCGCGCCAGGTCGGTCAAACCCGATCCGTCGGGTTCAACGTCGGCGCACGGCGGACGTTTGACCTCACACCGGTGCAGGCGTGGGATTGGATCACATCACCCGCCGGTGTGGCGCTCTGGCTTGGCGACGTCATCGACGGCCTGCCGCACGCGCCCGGGCAGCCCTACGCGACACGTGACGGCGCACAAGGCGAGATCCGTGTCTTCGCGCCCGGCTCCCATCTCCGCCTGACGTGGCAGCCGTCAAGTCAGGCGCGGCCTTCCTTGATCCAGGTGCGCGTGTTGCCAGCCGTCAAGGGCGCAACGATCGCATTTCATCAAGAGCATCTTGCTGGCCCGCGCGACCGGGAAGAAATGAAGCAGCGCTGGCAGCGGGTGCTTGCTGAAATGGAGTCGCTGCTGAGTGCGGATTGATCAAGCGGGATGTGCGCCGGAAGCCCATGCGCCGCAGATCAAAACAGTCAGGCTGTCCGGAGCCGTTATGAGAGAATCAAGCCAGACGTGCTTCGAGCGATCAGTGGGTTCTTTTCCATCACAGATGTAACAGGAGGATCGTCGTGCTGCTCAAAGGTCGAACAGCCATCGTTTATGGAGCGTCAGGTGCGGTCGGCAAGGCCGTGGCGAGCGCATTTGCGCGCGAAGGTGCGACTGTAGTGCTCTCTGCCCGGCGGCGCGAGCCCCTCATGGAGGCTGCCGCAGAGATCAGCGGCAAAGGCGGACTAACCGACGTGAGGACCGTGGACGCGACAGATCCAGACGCGATCCAGCAGCACCTCAGCGAGGTCGTCCAACGCCATGGGCCGGTTTCCTTGATGTTCAATGCGGTTTCTTGGGATGATTTTCAGGGACAGCCTTTCACCGAGATGCCGTTCGATCTGTTTTTTGCGCCAGTTCGATTGGGTCTGACGAGCTGGTTCCACACCGGTACGGCCCTCGCCAAACATATGGCCCAGCATGGAGGCGGAACGATCCTCGGGATCACGGCCAATGCCGGTCGCCAGCCCTTTGGGGGTGTCGGCGGTTTTGGCGTGGCTTGCGCCGCCGTGGAGCACTACCTNNGTGGAAAATGGGCCGGCCCGGGTGCGGGTGTGTTGGGTTCGGTCACCCGGATCGCCGGATGCGCCGGGGGTCCGCGATGCCTGGCAGGCCTACGGGGAACAGAAGGGCCTTACCTTCGAGGAAGTTCATCGCGAGTTCGCCAGGGATGTGCCATTGCGGCAGATCACGCCATTGGCTCAGATCGCCAATGCGGCCGTTCTGTTGGCAAGCGACCTTGCAGCCGGAATGACCGCGACCATGGCCAACGCGACCGGCGGCGCTCAGGTCGACTGAGCGCGCCTCAGGTCAACGTGCTGGGAGTATTGGCGACAGTGCCCGACGACTCGCTGGCGAGTCGTCGGGCACTGTCGCATCGTTTCGCCCGTCACACAGGTCATACGAGCCGACCGGGGGCGCGTCGGCTGTGACGTCTCTCGGCGTCAGGCGAGATCGTGCAACTCGCTCAACGTCAGGAATTTGAGGTTCGGGTTCTTCTCGAGGCCGTAGCGCAGATCCCAGGCTGTGCTGAACAGCACGGCATCGCGCTGATCCTGGTCGCGCACCCGCAGGCTCTGCATGGGCAGATACATCTCACGGATATCCTCAGCCTCGCCGATCAACCAGCGCGCCTCGGTGTGCGGCAGACGCTCGAGCAGGGTCTCGACGCCGTATTCGGTCTCGAGCCGTGAGGTGACCACCTCGAACTGCAGATCGCCGACCGCTGCCAGGATCGGCTCACGTCGGGCCTGATCGACGGCAAACAGCACCTGCACGACGCCCTCTTCGCGCAGCTGATCCAGCCCCTTGTAGAACTGCTTGTGCTTCTCGATCGTGGTGTTGCGCAGGACGGCAAACCGTTCGGGCTGAAAAGGCGGGATCGGCGCATACGAGAACGGCTCGCCCGCGCTGACCGTGTCGCCGATGCGGAAGATGCCCGGATTGCTGAAGCCGAGCACATCGCCGGGGTAGGCCTCGTCGACCGTCTCACGATCGCGCGCAAACAACCGATGCGGCCGGCTCATCCGTACCTTGCGGCCCAGGCGCGGGTGATGGACCGACATGTCTTTCTCAAAGCGCCCCGAACATACCCGCAGAAAAGCCATCGTGTCGCGGTGCTGCGGATCCATATTCGCCTGGATCTTGAAGACGATGCCGCTGAAGGCGGGCGTCGTCGGCTCGATCTCGCCGATGTCGCTCTCACGCGGGCGGGGCGACGGTGCCAGGGCCACAAGCGCCTCCAGGAAGGGCTCGACGCCGAAGTTGTTGAGCGCGCTGCCAAAGAACACGGGCGTCAGATACCCGGCCAGGAAAGCCTCCTGATCGTAAGGCGCGCCGGCGCCGGCCAGCAACTCGGCATCTTCACGCAACCGTTGATGAGCACGTTCGCCGATCGTCTCGGCCAGCAGCGGGTCCTCGAGGTTCGTCACCTGCACCGGGGCCCGGAACTGCCCGTGCACGGTGCGCTCGAAGAGCAACACCTGCTGCGCGCGCAGGTCATACACGCCCTGAAAGGCCTCGCCGCTGCCGATGGGCCAGTTGAGCGGTGCGACGTGGAGCTGCAGCACCTGCTCGATCTCGTCGAGCAACTCGAGCGGGTCGCGCCCGACGTGATCGAGCTTGTTGATGAAGGTCAGGATCGGCGTGTCGCGCATGCGGCAGACGTTCAACAGCTTGATGGTCTGCGCCTCGACGCCGTTGACCGAGTCGATGACCATGACCGCCGAGTCGACCGCCGTCAGTGTGCGGTAGGTATCTTCCGAGAAGTCCTCGTGGCCCGGCGTATCGAGCAGGTTGAAGATGTGGTCGCGATATTCGAACGTCATCACCGAGGTGACGACCGAGATGCCGCGCTCGCGCTCGAT